>JBKPRS010000513.1:0-21368 GCA_046734695.1 Actinomycetota bacterium
TAGGCGGCCCGGGCCCCGCCGGCGCTGGGGTTCGTGACCCTCACCGGCACCTCCCTCCCGCCGGAGCGGGCGATGTGCTCGACGGCACGTCCGTCCCCGGGCCTGGCGGGCAAGCTGGTGCGGGCCCTCTGCAGCTCTTCAAAGTTGGCCGGCCCTTGCTGACCACCGGCTGCCTGCTTGGCGGCGAAGAACTCCCGGCTCTCTTCGACGTGAGCAGCGGATGCTCGGTCGATGAGTTTCCCGAGCCCGATGTTCATGGTCCCCTTCTACCTGCCCAGGGGACTAGGTACGGGCGATGGAGGCGAACCACGAGCGCACCGGCTCGGTGCGGAGGGTCACGTTGAGATCGGATGGTTCGATGGCGTCGACGTGCCAGCCGTCGGCGAACGCCTCGCGGATCTCGTCTCGAGTGATGCGACGCGGGCCCCAGCCCGGTGGTTCGTTCTCGCTGAAGCACAACATGAAGTACTCGCCGCCGGGCCGGATCGCGCTCGCGAGACTCGCGACGAAGGGTGCTCGATCCTCGTCGTCGAAGACGTGGAACAGGCCGCAATCGAGCACCACATCGAACTGCTCACCGAGCGACGCCAGGTTGCGGGCGTCCCCGACGATGAAGCGTGCGGGGATGCCGCGCTCGCTGGCCTTCGCTTCGGCGAGGCGGATCGCGGACGAGGCGATGTCGATCCCGACGGCGTCACATCCTGCCTTGGCCGCCATCAGCGCATGCTCACCCGTTCCGCAACCCACATCGAGCACACGTCCCCGGAGGCGGCCCTCGGCTGCGAGCGCCGCGAACGCCGGTTGCGGCTCCCCGATGTCCCACGGGGGCGTCGCTGCGTACGAGGACTCGAACTCGACCGCGAGATCTCTGGTGGGATGGTCTTCTGCTGCCACGGTGGCTGTCTACCCAGCGATGCATCCCAACACATCATCGGGGGGACAGCGGCGTGGAGAACCACCACTGGCCGCCTTCGAGGTCGACGGCGCCGTAGCTGCGGACGCCGTAGGCCTGGTCGGCGGGTTCGCCGTCGACCTGGGCGCCCTGGCCCTTGGCGTGGGCATAGTGCGCGTCGACGTCGGCGACGTGGACGTACAGGCCGCCCGGCCTGACGCCCGTCGTCCTCGGGCTCTGGTGGCCTGCGACGTGGGCGAGCATCACCACGGCGCCGTCGAGCTCGAGCTCGGCGTGGCCGAGCGTGCCGTCCGGGCGGTCCGACCGCATGCGCTCGGTGAAGCCGAAGACCCGCTGCAGCCAGTCGAACATGGCGGCGCCGTCCTCGCAGTAGAGGTACGGGCAGAGGGTCGGGTAGTCACGGTTGTCGTAGGTGGTCATGGGCGCGAGCGTGCGCCGCCGCTGTCGACACCGTTGTGTCGACATTCTGGGGGAGCGCAGAATTGTCGACAGGACGGTGTCGACTGCTCCGGCGCACCATGGCGTCGTGGGAGGGCCAGATGCGCCGCACGGACCGGCTCTATGCGCTCGTCGAGGAGCTGCGAGCGCGTGCGCCCCGGGCCGTGTCGCGGGCCGACCTGGCCGGCGCTCTGGAGGTCACGCCCCGCACGGTCGAGCGCGACATCCTGGCGCTGCAGCAGGCAGGCGTGCCGATCTGGTCACGCCGGGGCAGAGGTGGCGGCTACTCGCTGGACGAGCGTTGGAGCGTGCCGCCGCTGAACTTCGACGCAACCGAGGCACTCGCGGTGATGGCCGCCTTGGCGGCGGCGCGCTCGATGCCCTTCGCCGCCGCCGGTCGGCGTGCCGAGCTCAAGCTGCTGGCCGCCATGTCGTCCGGCGAAGCGGCCCGGGCCCGGGAGCTGGCGGGCCGGTTGCGGCTCGGCGGGTTCGCTCCGGGGGGTGCCCGTGAGATCGTCGACGCCGTCGAGCAGGCCGTCGTCGATCGGGCAGTGGTCGACATCGGCTACCGCGACCGCAAGGGCGTGGTGTCGGTCCGCACGGTCGAGGCCCACGGCCTGCAGGTCACGCCCGACGGGTCCTACCTCGTCGGCTGGTGCCGCCTGCGCGACGACCAGCGGAGCTTCCGGCTCGACCGCATCGTTTCCGTCCGGGACAGGGGCGAATCGGCCCCGCTACGGGAGGTGGAGGACATGAGCAGGCGCCAGTGGGGGCCACCGCGCAAGGCGGAGCACCGGACGGGGGCCAACCCGGCGTTCGCCCGAGCCGTGGCCGAGGCTCTGCCCGGCATCGAGTCGAAAGGCGACCGGTACGCCGTGTGCGGCGAGGTGTTCCTGCGAGTCGACGAGCGAGACGACTCGGCCCTCGTCGGGGGCGACCAGACGCTCGTCCTGCGCACGATCGGACGCGATGACCTGCGTGCCGCGATCGAGTCGGCCTGGGAGGCGGTAGCACCGAAGCGCTCGGTGACGACACAGCGAAAGCGGCGGGACCGGTGGGCGGCGCTGCCGGCCATCACCGAGGACGACGTCCGAGAGGTGATCTTCTCCTTCCCCGGCGCCAACGAGGGGCCGATCTGGGGTCAGGACATCGGCTTCCGCGTGGGCGACGAGAAGAAGACACGCTTCGCCCGGTTCGGCCCGCCCGAGGGTGGGCGGGTCGGCAATCTCCTACCCCCCGACGACGAGGGCACCCTCGTCCTCCTCCGCTACGAGGACAAGCCCTCGCTCCTCGCCGCTCGCCCCGACCGGTGGTTCACCACCCCCCACTACGGGCCGCCCGACCAGCCCGGCGGGGTGATCACCCGCTTGTCGGAGCACCGCGGCCCCGAGGACCTCGCCGAGATCGCGGAGGTCCTCGAGGATGCCTACCGCTCGGTCGTCGAGTAAATCCTGTTGACCGGCCGCGTCGCCGGGAGTGCTTCGCCGCATCACGCGCACCACGTCATGCGCGCGTTCCACCTGGGCTGGAGCCACTCCGAGCCTGCTTCGACGGTTACCAGCCCGACCCACCATGCGCGTCACGCCTGACAGGTAGGGCACCGGGCTCTTACCCCGGACAAGACTGGGTTCGAGGCCCAGGGCGCGCACCACGCCGCCGTAGCTCAGCCGGCCAGAGCAGCTGCCCGTCGAGCAGAAGGTCACGGGTTCGAGTCCCGTCGGTGGCCACGTCGACCACACCACACCAACACCGACAACTCGAAAGGAGGGGGTGACATGCCCACCCACGTGAACGACAAGCTCATCTCCTGGGCGAGCGACATCGACCCGGGCACCATCCGCCAGGCCGAGAAGACCGCACGCCTGCCGATCGTGGCCGGTCATGTCGCCCTGATGCCCGACGCACACGTCGGCCTCGGCGCCACCGTCGGCTCGGTGATCCCGACCAAGGGCGCGATCATTCCCGCCGCCGTCGGCGTCGACATCGGCTGCGGCATGATCGCCGCCGAGCTCGACGTCACCGAGGACCAGCTCCCCGACGACCTCGAGCCGCTGCTCGGCCGCATCGCCAAGGTCATCCCGGCCGGTGTCGGGCAGGGCCATGACGTGGCGGCCCGCAACGCCGACCGGTGGCTCGCACGGCACAAGCCGGCGACCGAGCTGGCCGACACGCAGGCAGCCAAGGTGCTCAAGCAGTTCGGCTCGCTCGGCTCGGGCAACCACTTCGTCGAGCTGTGCAGCGACGAACGAGGCCGCATGTGGGTGGTGCTGCACTCGGGCAGCCGCGGTATCGGCAACCAGCTCGCCCAGATGCACATTGCCAAGGCACGCCGCCTGGCCAAGGAGCTGCAGCTGCGGCTCGAGGACCCGGACCTCGCGTACTTCATGGAGGGCACTCCGGAGTTCGAGGCGTACATCGGCGACATGCTGTGGTCGCAGGAGTACGCGCGAGCGAACCGCGATCAGATGATGGACAACGCGATGCGCGAGGTGCTCGAGTTCATCGGCCACGGCCGGGAGACGCAGCGCATCAACTGCCATCACAACTTCACCCAGCGTGAGGTGTACGACGGCGTCGAGACCTGGATCACCCGCAAGGGTGCGATCAAGGCCGACGTCGGCGACCTCGGCGTCATCCCCGGCTCGATGGGCACGCGCAGCTACATCGTGGCGGGCAAGGGCAACGAGGCGAGCTGGATGTCGTGCAGCCACGGCGCCGGCCGCCGGCACAGCCGGACCCAGGCCAAGAAGCTCTTCACCACCGCCGACCTCGCCGAGCAGATGCGCGGCAAGGTGTGGCTCGCGCAGCGGGCCGCCGCCCTGGTGGACGAGATCCCCTCGGCCTACAAGGACATCGACCAGGTCATGGCCGACCAGGCCGACCTCGTCGAGATCCGCCACACGCTGCACCAGGTCCTCAACTACAAGGGGACCTGAGCGATCGCGACGGCCGTCGTGGGTCAGCTCCCGCCAGAGCCGACCCACGGCGGTGGTCGCCGCCGGTACGGTCGCCATCAGATCGACATGTTCGCCCGTGTTACCCCTGGGGAGGGGTGGGGCGATAACGATCCCGGTGGCACTGTCTGCGCGACCGAACCGATCGACCGAGCGTTCGCCCATGGGCGAGACGTGCCGGCGTACATGCGCCCCACGTCGCACGTTGGCCTTCCCATGGCTCGCGGCTAAGGTCTGTTGGTTGGTACGCCAGCTGGGCACGATTCGTCTGGGGATCGTCGGCGCCACCTGAGGGAGACGGCGCGGCGACCGCGGTCGCGTCGTAAGGGCGAAACCGGGCAGTGGTGCCCGTGATGAAAGGGAGTTCGGCGCACATGGACAACGTGGCAGGCAACGGCGAGCGCTGGCGCACGCTGATCGGCCTCATCGGCATGGTGGCGGGTGGTCTTCTGCTGGTCGGGACCCTTCCCGGCCAGGCATCCGCCGATCCTGGGGGGCCTCCCGGGAACGACGGCACGGTCAAGATCGACCGCGTCGTTTTCGATGACCACCCGGACAACGAGCCGCATGTCGGCTGCATCTTCCAGGTCGACTTCTACGGCTACGACGAAGGGCAGCTGTTCGCCGACGTGACGTTCCGGGTGCATCCGCCCACCGGCAACGAGGTGATCCTCGAGGACAACGACATCTTCATCGGTGAGGACGACCACAGCGGCGGCGGCTCCGAAGCGGGGCTCGACGCCAGCAGGACCTACGACCTCACGGCCGCGCTCGCCAACTTCGAGCCGGAGCCCCAGCAGGGCTTCCACGTGAAGTTGACCGTCAACGCCGACGGCTCGCAGGGCGCCGATGTGAAGCACAAGACGTTCTGGGTCACCGGATGCGAGCAGCCGACGACGACCACGTCGTCGACCTCGACCACCTCGTCGACCACCAGCACGACCGTGAAGTCGACCACGACGAGCGAGTCGACCACCTCCACGACGTACCCGACGAGCACGACCGAGTCGACGACGACGAGCACCTCGACGACGTCGACGACGGAAGCGCCGACCACGACGACCGAGAAGCCGACCACGACGAGCGAGTCGACCACCACCACGACGGAGGCGCCGACGAGCACGACGGAGTCGACCACGACGAGCACGTCGACGACCTCGACGACGGAGCCGACGAGCACGACGGAGTCGACCACGACGAGCTCGGTGGTCCCCGAGTCGTCGACGTCGTCGACCCCGCCGACCTCCGTGGTCCCCGAGTCGTCGACGAGCACCCCGAGCGTGGTCCCCTCGGCGACGCCGCCGTCCGTGTCCCCTGCCCAGCTGCCCGCGACTGGTAGCGACAACGAGGGGCTCCTCGGGATCGCCGGCCTCGCGTTCCTGATCGGTGGAGCTGCTCTCTTCGCAAGCACGAAGGTCTCCCGACCGTCCAGCTGACGGCGGGGCCCCGGCCTCACGAGACATCGCCACTGGCCCGAACCTCCCGCGTGGGGGTTCGGGCCAGTGCGTTTTGCCCTCGACCGGGGGGTGACGGCTGTGGTTCGCTGTGGCCGATGACTCTTGCCGGTGACCGTCGAGTAGCGCAGCGCGACTGACCCGCCCGTCGGTCGCGCGCCCTCGTCGTCCACCGGTTCTGCTTCGAGGAGTCATCTTGTCGTTCCCGATCACCCCGGATCTCGCCGCGATCGAGCAACGGGCGCAGGCACTGTGGGACCGAACGCGGATCCACGAGTTCGACCCGGCAGGTGCCGGCGAGGTGTTCAGCGTCGACACGCCTCCGCCGTATGTGTCGGCGGCGCACCTGCACGTCGGGCACGCCATGTCGTACGCCCAGGCGGAGTTCGTGGTGCGGTACCAGCGGCGACGGGGGCGGCGCGTCTTCTACCCGATCGGGTTCGACGACAACGGGCTGCCGACCGAGAGGTACGTCGAGCAGACCCATCGTGTCGACAAGTCGACGATCTCCCGGGCTGCGTTCCGCCGGCTCTGCCTCGACGAGACTCGCCGCGGCGCGGCAACCTACGAGGAGCTGTGGCGGGCCCTGGGGCTGTCGGTGGACTGGCGCAACCGCTACTCCACCAGCGACGACCGCTGCCGGCGCATCGCCCAGTGGTCGTTCCTGGACCTGTGGGGTAGGGGTCGGATCTATCGGACCGAGGCCCCGGTCCAGTGGGACCCGCAGCTGCAGTCGTCGTTGTCGCAGGCCGACATCGAGACGCGGCCACGCAAGGCCCGTCTGTACCAGATCGAGCTCTCGGACCGGGCGCGCATAGCCACGACACGGCCTGAGCTGCTGGCGGCGTGCGTCGCGCTCTACCGGAGCCCGGCCGACCCCCGGTGGTCCCACCTCGCCGGGACCTCGGTCGAGGTGCCGCTGTTCGGGCACGAGGTCCCGGTGCTCGCCGATACGAGCGTCCGGCCCGACTTCGGGACCGGGCTCCTGATGGTGTGCACCTTCGGTGACGGCGACGACGTCGAGCGCTGGCGCCGGGACCGGCTGGACACTCGCAACTGCATCGGCCCGGACGGCCGCCTGACCGCGGCCGCCGGTGACTACGAAGGCTGCACCTGCGGCGAGGCCCGCAAGCGCATCGTCGCCGATCTCGGCGATCGCGTGCTCGGCTCGGAGATCGTCGACCAGCACGTCTCGGTCGGGGAGCGCTCCGAGGAGCCCATCGAGTGGCAGCTTCGACCGCACTGGATGCTGCGTGTGCTCGACCTGCGCGACGACCTGCTCGGCCGGGCAGCCGAGCTGCGGTTCCATCCCGAGCACCTCCGATCCCGGCTCGAGGACTGGATCCGCGGGCTGAAGCACGACTGGAACCTCACCCGCCAGCGGTTCTACGGCGTGCCGTTCCCGGTCTGGTTCTGCACCGTTTGCGGCGAAGCGGTCGGTGCAGACGAGGCGTCACTTCCGGTCGATCCCCTCGAGGACGACCCGCCGGTCGAGAGCTGTCCCACGTGCCACGGACCGCTCGCCGGTGACCCCGACGTCATGGACACCTGGATGATCTCGTCTTTGACACCGAGGATCGTCACCGACGGTCCCGGGACCCCGGGCCGGCCACTCACCCTGCGGGTCCAGGCCCACGAGATCATCAGGACCTGGCTGTTCACCAGCCTGGTCAAAGCCCACCTCCATGATGACGACGTGCCGTGGCGGGACGTGATGATCTCGGGCTGGGGGCTCGACGAGCATGGCCGCAAGATCTCCAAGCGGGCCCTGCTCACCAGCGATCGCTACGACCCGATGGTCGTGATCCGCAAGCACGGCGCCGATGCCCTGCGCTACTGGGCCGCCGGCACCCAGCTCGGCAGCGACTGCCGGTACAACGAGCGTCAGGTCAGAGCCGGTCGCAAGGTCGTGCTCAAGCTCTGGAACGTCGCCCGCTTCCTTCACGAGCACGGGCTCGACCCCGCGGATCCACCCCCACCCGCGGATCGACCTCCCGAGGATCGCTGGCTGCTCCACCGCCTTGCCGAGACGATCGAACAAGCGACCGCCAGCTTCGAACGGTACGACTACGCCGGTGCCCGACGAGCGACCGACAGCTTCTTCTGGGGCGATTTCGCCGACACGTGGCTCGAGCTCGTCAAACATCGCCACTGGTACCCGGACGCCCACCCCGCCGAGGCCATCGCCGCAGCCCGCGCCACCGGCCGGGACGCCCTCGACACTGTGCTCGGCCTGTGGGCTCCGTTCCTTCCCCACATCACTGAGGAGCTCTACCAGCGACTGCTGCGAACCCCCGACCGCGCCGAGAGCATCCATGTCACCCCGTGGCCCGAGCCGGTCGACTGCTCCGCACCCCCGGAGATGCCGGCGATCCTGGCCGTGCTCGCCGCCTGCCGGGCCATCCGCAGCGAGACCCACCAACCCCACAACCAGACCCTCGACGCGCTGGTGGTCGACACCGACGACGCGACCTGGCAGACCCTCGACCGGGCGCGATCCACGCTGCTGGCCGCAGCCCGGACCGGGACAGTGCGACGCGGCCCGGCCGACCGCCAGACGAGCGCCCCAGCCGTGCGAGTCGCACTCCACTGACCACGACCACCCGCAGGCTGTCGGCTCAAGTGGCGTCGGTCGGGCCGGCTGGGAGGTCCTCGAGCAGGTCGGCGGGGGGCACGAAGAAGAGGCCGCCGGTGACGGGCTTCGACACCTCCAGGAGGCGGTCGGTGTTGCCCGGCGGATCACCGATGAACATGTTCCGCAGCATCTGCTCGATGATGCCGGGGCGGGCCGCGTAGCCGATGAAGTAGGTGCCGAACTCCTGCCGGCCGACATGGCCGAACGCCATGTTGTCCCGCACGATCTGGCGCTCGGTGCCGTCCGGGTCGGTGATCGTGTTGAGCGCGACGTGCGAGTCGTCCGGTTTCACGTCGTCGTCGAGCTCGACGTTCGACAGCTTGCGCCGGCCCACCGCCAGCTCCTGCTCCTCCACCGTCATGGCGTTCCACGCAGACATGTCGTGGAGGTACTTCTGCACGATGACGTAGCTCGACCCGGCGAAGTCGGGATCGTCGTCGCCGACGATCGCGGCTGACGTGGCCGCGGTGCCGATCGGGTTCTCGGTGCCGTCGACGAAGCCGAGCAGGTCGCGGTCGTCGAAGTACTTGAACCCGTGCACCTCGTCCACGACCGTCGCCGCGCCGGCGAGCCGGTCCACGATCAACGTCGCCAGCTCGAAGCACACGTCGGGCTGCGCGGCGCGGATGTGGAACAGCAGGTCCCCCGGTGTCGAGACCGCGTGGTGGCGGTCGCCACGGAGCTCGACGAAGGGGTGGAGCTCGTCCGGACGTGGTCCGGCGAACAACCGGTCCCACGCATCGGAGCCGATCCCGGTGACGAGCGTCAGCCCGGCGTCGGAGACCCGGAACCCGACCGTGCGAACGAGCCCTGAGAGGTCGCCGAGCAGGTCACGCACCGCGCCTTCGCCACCCCGCTCGACGGTGGCTACGAGGAAGATCGCCGACGCCGTCAGTGCGCTCAGCACCGCCTGGGGCTCCTGGATCCGGACCGGGGTGTCGCTCGGGTTCGGGCTGCTCACCGGGTCAGAGTACCGACCACCCCTGCCACGCTCTCGACCTGGAAGACGGTCCGCGATCAGCCGGCGACCACCGGGATGCTGGCGACGTGGCCTGAGCTGATCGGGGACGAGCTGACGACGGAAACGTTGTAGGCGATCGAGACCAGGCGGAGCTCGACGGTCCCGCCCGGTTGGGCCGTCACCGTGTGGACGCTGCCCGCGGTGACTGCCTGCGGGTCGGCGCCGTCCATCACCACGAGCGGCTCCACCGTGAAGGGGATGCCGGGGACCGCGACGAGCAGGTCGGGGACCGTGAACGTGTCGCCGGGGTGCAGCTCGGCCGGCACGGTCGCGGTCACCCGGCCGGGGTTGCTCACGAACGGTTGGTCGAGGATCCGCGTCTCCAGTCCCAGCGTGACATCGACGCCGGTGGTCCGGCTGCCTGGACTGCTGCCGCGTCCCATGACCTTGATGGAGCCCAGGGTCGCCGGGGCGGCGGGTGTGCAGCTGATCGGGACGCCAGGGATGAGCACCGGCCGGGGAAAGCTGAGGATGGAGCCGGGGAGCAGGTAGCCCGCCCCGGTGACCTGCAGCGTGATGGCGCGGCCCGGGTGCGTGCCGGTCACGAGCTGCATCGTGCTCGAGCCCCCGCTGCCGGCGGCGAACGTCGTCGGCGTGCCCTCGTCGATGGCGATGGTCACGGCGCCGCCGTTGGGGACGTCGGTGGTCAGGTTGGTCACCGTGTACGCCCGCCCGGCGCGGACACGATCCGGCAGGGTCGCCGACACCGTGATCGTCTGCGCCGCGGGCGTCGCGCCGGGGCACGTCATGGGGACCGCCACGCTGACGTCGGTGCTCCCGGGCGGGCCGGCATCGGCCGCAGGGCCCCCCAGGCCGAGCATGCCGAGCACGACGACGAGCACCGCGACGATCCGGAGCCTCCGCATCAGTCCCCCCAATTGCCCGCCCACCCAGCGCGGGCGCGGACGGACTGATGGTACCGGTCGGAGTGAGCCCGGCGCTCGGATCGATGAGTCCCGGCATGTCGAGCCGTCTCAGCTGCCATGCTCCCCTGGGACCCGCGGGCGCACCAGCTGACACAGCGGAGGACACCATGACGACCGTGACCGGCAACGCGAGCAGCAACCTCCCCGGCAAGCCGCCCGTCGTCGACCTGGCCACCTGGCAGGTGGCGCGCGACGAGCTGCTGGTCCGGGAGAAGGCGCACACCCGTGAGGGCGATGCGATCGCCGCGGCCCGGCGGCGGCTGCCGATGGTCGAGGTCGACGGCACGGTCGAGGTCACCGGGGCTGACGGGCCGGTGCCGTTCCTCGATCTGTTCCAGGGCCGCGACGAGCTCGTGGTCTACCAGCACATGTGGTACGACGGCGCGCCGCCCCAGGGGCAGTGCGAGGGCTGCACCACCACTGCCTGGCAGACGCGGGACACCGTCTACCTCGCCGCCCGGGGCGTTTCGTTCGCCATCGTGACCTCGGGCCCGTGGGACGAGGTGGCCCGCTACGTCGAGTTCATGGGGTACACCCAGCCCTGGTACTCGGTGCGGGACGTGGCGGCCCCCATCGGCGGAGAGATGGGGCACATCGTCTGCTTCCTGCGCGACGGTGACCGCGTCTTCCTCACCTACTCCACGACCGGTCGGGGCAACGAGCCGGCCGCCGGGTTCTTGGGGCTGCTCGACATGACGGCTTACGGCCGCCGCGAGGCGTGGCAGGACAACCCCGAGGGGTGGCCCGCAGCCCCCGACGCCGGCTCGCCGGTCGGTGGGCACGGCGCTCCGATCTGCTGGTACTGGCGCTCGGACGCCGATGGCGTGGCCGCATGGGGCCCGACCAGCCGGCCGGTCCCCCAGTGGACCCGCCCCGGCGCGACCCCGGTCGACACCCTCGGCCGCCAGGGCGACCACCACTGACGCGACGTCGCCGGGCCGTCGCGGCGGCCGCAAAAACGGGACGGTTCCGACCGCCGCGTGCCATGTCGCTGGCCGTAAGCTTCCTATAGAAGAGAGGCCAGATTGACCATCGCATGGATCGCCGTTGGCGTGGTGCTCATCGCCGTCGAGCTCCATCACATGGCGTTCTATGCCTTGTTCGCGGCTCTGGGGTGCTTCGCGGCGGCCGCCGTCTCGGCGGTGGCGCCGGGGGCCATCGCCGCGCAGGTCGCCATCGGCATCATCGTCGCCGCCGCCGGGATCGTCTTCGTCCGCGGCCGGGTGAGCGCCGCGGTCGCCCATCGCTACGAGGGCGAGCACGTGCCCGGTGTCCACGGTGGCCTGGTCGGGCAGGAAGTGCTCACGCTCGACCTGGTCGGCGGTCCGGACGAGGTCGGCCACGTCCGGCTCGCGGGCGAGCGCTGGCGCGCGGTCAGCGGGAGCGATGCCCCGATCCCGGCGGGCACGATGGTTCTGGTCACCGCCGTGCGGGGCACGACCCTCACGGTCTGGCCGGTCGACGGGCACGTGTTGCCCTACGAGCCGGCCGCCGGGATGGAGGCGGGCGATGGGGCCCGCTCGGACGGCGGAGACGACAGCGGAGAAGTGGAGGAGCTGTGATCGCAAGCATCGGTGCCGCGGGTTTCTTCGGCCTCGCTCTGATCGCCTTCGTGGTGGTCGTGGGGCTCACGGCGCTGCGTCAGATGGTCAACATCGTCCAGCAGGGCGAGGTCGGGGTGGTCAAGCACCTCGGCCGGTACCGCAAGACCCATGAGCCCGGGCTGGTCATCATCCAGCCGTTCATCGAGACGCTCCAGCGGGTCGACATGCGCGAGATCCCCCGACCCGGTGATCAGCAGGACGTCATCACCAAGGACAACGTGGTCGTCACGGTGAACGCCACGATCTTCACCCAGGTGGTCGACGCCCAACAGGCGTTGTTCAGCATCGCCAAGTTCGACGTCGCCATCGACGCGCTCGCACGCACGGCGCTGCGCTCGGTGATCGGCACGATGACCCTCGACCAGGCGCTGTCCGAGCGCGAGCGGATCAACACCGACGTCCAGGAGCAGATGGAGGTCGTCACCGACAAGTGGGGGATCCGGATCAGCCGCATCGAGATCATCTCGATCGCTCCACCGCCCAAGATCCTCGAGGCGCTCGCGCTGGAGAAGCAGGCCGACCAGGAGAAGCGGGCCAAGATCCTGCAGTCCGAGGGTCAGCAGCGCTCCGCGATCAACGTGGCCGAGGGCGAGGCGCAGGCGGCGGTCCGCAAGGCCGAGGGCGCCCGGCAGGCGGCGATCCTGCGGGCCGAGGGGGCCAGGCAGTCCGCGATCCTCGAGTCCGAGGGGCGGTCGCAGGCCATCACCACCGTGTACTCGGCCATCAAGAAGGGCGAGCCCGACCCGACGCTGGTGGCGATCCTCCAGCTCGACGCCCTCGCCAAGTTCGCGGAGAGCGACAACGCCAAGATCGTCGTCCCCTTCGAGAGCGCCGGCCTGCTGGGCGCGGCCCAGACGCTGCGCAGCGTCCTCGGCGCCGCCCCCACAAACGGGGTCGAGCCCTAGCCTGGTTCCCGTCGCTACGCGCGGCCAACGGAGCCCGGCGATCGGGGACCGTCGCGTAGCGTCTGGGCGATGAGGTTCGGAGCGTGATCCGGGAGATCGAGGCGGGGGAAGGGGCGCTCGTGGCCGAGGTGCTCCATGAGCTGCGGCAGCATCGTGCTGTCGAGGACATCCCGGATCTCGTCGACGCGCAGCGGGCCGAGGGATACCGGGTCGTCGGGTCGTTCGTGGGTGACTCGGTCGTGGCGGCGGCGGGCTTCCGGGTGTCGACCAACCTCGCTCTCGGGCGGGTCGTCTACATCGACGATCTGGTCACCTTGCCGGCGGCTCGCGGGGCGGGGCACGCCCGGGGGCTGCTCGATTGGGTGGCCCGGGAGGCCGCGAGCCTGGGCTGCGCCTATGTCCACCTGGACTCGGCGACGCACCGGCATCCGGCCCACCGGCTCTACCTGGCGGCCGGCTACGACATCACGTCGTTCCACTTCGTCCGGGCGGTGTGACTCAGGGTCGGCCGGCGTGGGGCACGGCGACGGGATGGGTCAGGACGATGCCGTCCGAGGCCATCCCGCCGGTGTAGTCGTTGGCCACGATGTAGAGCGTGCGGCCGTCCGGCCCGCCGAGCATGCACGAGAAGCAGCCGCGGTCGGCTGGGACCGTGTCCAGCACTTCGCCGCCCTCGGCGACCCGGGTGCAGCGCTGCCCGGGGACGCTGGCGTACCAGATCGCCCCGTCCGCGTCGGCGCAGAGGCCGTCCGGGGCGGAGCCCGGTCCGAGATCGGCCCAGATGCGCCGGTCGACCAGCTCACCGGCGGCCGTGATCGTCCAGGCGGTCAGCCGGTCCGCGTGCGACTCCGCGACCACGAGCGTGTCCTCGCCCACCACGACCATCCCGTTCGGGAACCACACGTCGTCGGCCACCTGGCGGCTGGTCCCGTCGGGCAGCACCACACTCACGATCCCCGGTTTCGGCTCCTCCCCCGGCATCGAGCCCGGCATGTCCACCCAGGCCCGGCCGGCGGCGTCGACCACGATCTCGTTGAACGGTTGGCCCGGCGCGCCGTACGGCTCCAGGTCGGGACCGGCCACGACGCCACCGGGCGTGGTGGCGACGAGCCGGCCGTCGGGCAGCCAGTCGATCGAGAACGGGAGCCCCTCCACCCGGGCCACGACCTCGCGGTTCCCAGCGGCGTCGAACGCCAGCACCTCGCCGGCCATCCAGTCGCACATCCAGAACCGCCCGTCGTGCCAGCGGGGCGACTCGCCCATCTGGATCCCGGTCGCAAACACCTCGGTCATGCCCGATCAGACGGCCGCAGGCGCCACTTCTCATCGGAGCTGGACCGATTGACACCGACGCACTCGGCGGAGACACTGGCCCCGGCGTTGAACCAGCCGCCGAGCCCGCGAGCTCTCGCCCCGGCCGGGAACCTCGAGGGCGAAGGGGAAGCAGCCCTCACGGTTCGCAGTCATCGCAAGCTTGCCCCGTACCGCGTCGCTGGGGGACACCGGTGCGTAGAGGAGGCTTGTGTCATGACGAAGGGTGGCAGCTTCAAGCGGGCCCTGCAGCAAGAGGCGCGGGCGGCCGGGCGATGACCGAAGCCGCCGCCGAGTACCGGCGCCGCGCGGACGCGTTCGAGCGCCTCGTCGCGGGCACGCCCGCCGACCGCTGGACCTCGCCGTCGCCGTGTGCGGGCTGGACCGCAGCGGACGTCGTCGCCCATGTCGTCGACTTCTCCGCCCAGGTCTTGCACGAGCGGGCGGGCATCGACGATGCGCCCCGCTCCGCCGACTTCGAGACCCCGCTCGACGCGTTCCGGGCCACCCGGGCGGCGGTCGAGCGACTGCTCGACGATCCGGCCACGCCCGCCGAGCTCGCCACGTACGTCCAGTGGTCGATCAGCTTCGACCTGCCCCAGCACGGGTGGGATCTCGCCATGGCGACCGGGCAGGACGCCACGATCGCGCCCGAGGACCTCGCCATCATCTGGGGCTCCGGTGACCCGGACGCCTTCGAGCGGGCGTTCGGCTGGCAGCGGGCCCAGGGCTGGTACGGCGCGCCGTTCGCCGTTCCCGAGGATGCCCCGCTGCAGGACCGCGTGCTCGGCGTGCTGGGCCGGGACCCCCACTGGCGCGCGCCATGACGGGCACCGTCGCCGACCTCCGCCGCCACCTCGAGGACACCTACGGCGTCAAGGTGACACGGATGACGCCGCTGGAGCCGTGGGCGCCCGACGGCGTGCAGCGCGTCGACCTGGAACAGGGCGCGTCGTGGGTGGCCCGCACGCACGGTCCGGCGCGGCCGATCGCCGAGGTCCACGGCGACGCCGACATCCTCCGCTACCTCGCGCACCACGACTTCCCGGCCGAGCGGCTGGCACACCCCGAGCCGGTGTCGAGCTACGACTCGGTGTCGGTGATCGTCACCGAGCTGCTGCCAGGCGAGAACTGCCGCGGCGACAGCTCGCCGGCCACGCTCCACGGCATCGGTCGCCTGCTGGGCCGGCTCCACACCCTCCCGGCGACCGAGGGAGCCGTGAGCCGGCCGGCGGGCGGCTGGCACCATCTGTCCCAGGCGGGCGGAGGCCGGGACGAGGACGTCCGCATCCTGCGGCCGCTGCTCGCCCAGGCCGCGGCGCGCCTCCCCGACCGCGAGCAACGGGCCTGCCAGGACCTCGTCGGAGAGCTCGAATCCGTGGACCTCGGGACCGACCTGCCGCACTGTCTCATCAACGTCGACTTCGGCGGGCCCAACACCATCAAGTCGGGGGACGAGCTCTCGACCGTCGACTGGACGGGCTCGGGCCGTGGTCCCCGGGTGCAGTCGTTGGGCACGCTGGCCTGGGTGGGCCATCCCTCGCTCATCGACGCCTTCGTCGCGGGCTACCGCGAGTCCACAGCTCTCGAACCCGAGGAGCTCGACCGCCTCGACCGGGCGCTCGTCGCTCACGGCCTCATCCTCCAAGCTTGGGGCGTGGCCTTCCGCGGGGTGACGCCGAGCGCCGTCCTCCGGTGGCTGGCGGCCGAGCGGAAGACGACCGAGCTGGTCGTCGAACGTACGCGCCGGGCGTTCGAGGCGCCGTTGTGAAGCGCAGGGTCATCGAGGTCCAGGGCGCCGCCGAGCACAACCTCGCCGGCATCGACGTCGCGTTCGGTCCGGGGCTCACCGCGGTCGTGGGGGTGTCGGGCTCCGGCAAGTCCTCGCTGGTGTTCGACACCGTCTACAACGAGGCCCGGCGGCGGTTCATGGAGACGCTCGCGCTCGGCTCGCCCTGGCTGCGGGTGCCGCCCGCGAACGTCCGGCGCATCACCGGGCTGGGCCCGGCCGTGTCGATCGCCCAGAACGTGCTCAACCGCAATCCGTCGTCCACGGTCGCGTCGTCGACCGGGATGCACCCCTTCTTCCGCATCCTCTACGCCCGCTTCGCCGACGTCGCCTGCCCACGCTGCGCCCGCCCGGTCCGGGCGCTGTCGGAGGAGGAGCGGCTCACCACCGTGCTCGACCTCCTCGCGGCGTCCGCCGGCGAGGTCGACGTCGAGGTGGCCCTCGTGCGCGGGCTCGCCGGGTCCCACGACCGCCTGCTTCCGGGAGCCCGGGAGCTGTTCGACCGGGTCGTCGTCGACGGCCGGCCGTGGCGCGGCCGCGCCCTCGACCCCGACGAGGCCCACGACATCGTCGTGCGGGTCGGGCGCCTCCGACCCGGCGACGCGCCACGGGACGTGCGGGCGCTGCTGGAGCGCGCCGATGCGGTGGGATCGGCCGACGTCCTCGTGGCCGGCCGGTCGCTGCTGAGCGCCCCCGTGTGCCCGGGGTGCGGCTCGTGGGTGCGCCCGCTCGAACCGGCGGCCTTCCAGCCCGGGGCGGCGGACACGTCCTCCCATCGCATCGCCGGCACGACCTTCGACGACCTCATGGGCTTCACGATCGAGGCCGCCGCCGGCTTCGTCGACGACCTGGCCGCCCTCGCGCCCGCCCGACGGATCCAGCACGAGCTCGACCGGCGGCTGGGCCCGCTGCGCCGGCTCGGGCTCGGCTACCTGACGCTCGACCGGCCCATGCCGACGCTGTCGCGGGGCGAGGCACAGCGCACCCGGCTCGCGGTGGTCCTGGCCGGCCGGCTCGAAGACCTCGTGCACGTGCTGGACGAGCCGACGATCGGCCTGCACCACACCGACCTCGCCCGGCTGCTCGACGCCATCGCGGGCCTGCCCGGCCCGGTCGTGATGGTGGAGCACGACCGCACCGCGATCGCGCTGGCGGACGATGTGATCGAGGTCGGTCCTGGTGGCGGGGACGCGGGCGGCCGGCTCGTGTTCCAGGGGACGCCGGCCGCGCTGTGGAAGGCGGACACGCCGTCGGGTCGCAGCTTCTCGACGGATGCTCCTGTCACCCGCACCCGGCGCGAGCGCGGGAGCGAGGCCATCCGGGTCACCGGAGCGGTCGCCCGCAACCTGACCGGCTTCGACTGTGAGGTCCCGCTCGGACTCCTGACCGTCGTGACCGGCCCCTCGGGCGCCGGCAAGACGACGCTCCTGCGTGATGTCCTGCTCGCCTCGTTCGCCGGCGGCGAGGCCCAGGGCTGCGCCGCCATCGAGGCTCCACGTCTGCGTGCCGTCTCCGTCGACCAGGCCCCGCTCGGCAACAACCCGCGCTCGAACCCCGCGACCTACACCAAGGTCTTCGACCGGATCCGCACCCTGTTCGCCAGCGAGAGCGGGCGGTCGGCGTCCGAGTTCACGTTCAACCGTCCCGAGGGTGCATGCCCCGAGTGCGAGGGCATGGGCGCCATCGAGGTCAAGCTGCCGTACGTCGCCTCGACGTGGATCACCTGCGACGCGTGCGACGGCACCCGCTACCGGCCGGAGTCGCTCACCGCGACCTGGAACGGCCGGTCGATCGCCGACGTCCTCGACCGCAGCGTCGACGAGGCGTGCGAGCTCTTCGCCCGGGATCGCAGGACCACCCGGGTGCTGCATGCCCTGCGCCAGGTCGGCCTGGGCTACGTGAAGCTGGGACAGCCGTCACCGAGCCTGTCCGGCGGCGAAGCCCAGCGCGTCCGCCTGGCCCGCGAGCTGACCCGGGCCAAGGCCGGTGACCTGGTCCTCCTGGACGAGCCGTCGACCGGGCTGCACCCCGCCGACCTGGCGCGGCTGATCGCCGTGCTCGACGGGCTCACGGCCGGCGGCTGCACGGTCGTCGTGGTCGAGCACCAGCCCGACCTCATCGCCGCGGCGGACTGGATCATCGACGTCGGCCCCGGTGGGGGACCGGACGGCGGCCGGCTCCTGCACTGCGGTCCACCCGCCCCCGCTGCTCGCCCTGCACCCGTCCGCCCCCGGCGCAAGCCCAGGGCGCGGCCGCGTGCCACCGATGCCATCCGGATCGAGGGCGCACGCGCCCACAACCTCCGTTCGGTCGACGTCGCCTTCCGCAAGGGCGCGGTCACCGTCGTCACCGGCATCTCGGGATCGGGGAAGTCCTCGCTCGTCGGCGACGTCCTCGCCGCGGAGGCGAGCCGACGGCTGCTCGAATGCCTCTCGGTCTACGAGCGCCAGTCGGCGCAGGAGGGCCCGGAGGCGCCGGTCGACGCCATCACCGGGCTGGGGCCGGCGCTCGTCGTCGACTCGAACAACATGCCCCCACGCGACGACCGGGGCCGGGCCACCGTCGGCCGCTCCAGCGAGCTCGACCGGCTCGTCGCCGTCGTGCTGGCCCGGGCCGGCGAGCGAGGCTGCCTCGACTGCGGTGGGCCCATGACCCGGACGTCGCCCGCCGCGGAGGCGCCGTGGCGTTGCGACGACTGCGGCGCTGACGGGGTCCCGATCGAGCCGCGCCACCTCGTCGGCTCACCGCTGTCGTTCTGCCGCGGCTGCCTCGGGCGGGGCTTCCAGCGCACGTTCATCGAGTCGAAGCTCATCCGCCGGCCCGACGAGCCGGTCTGCGGCCGGTGCCTCCACTCGCCCGGCTACTACCCCAAGAGCTACATGTGCACCCCGGGTACCGGCATGCACCCGCGGTTGCTCGCGTTCGCGGCGCGGCACGGCTTCGACCCCTTCACCACACCCTGGGCCGAGATGTCCGACACAGCGCGCCACACCTTCATCTGGGGCGACCCGGAGCCGTTCCACGACGGGGCGCGCGTCAACCAGTTCGATCCCGGGCTCGGGCAGACCGAGAAGGGGTGGACCTGGCGGGGCCTCCAGAGCCTGGCCTTCAACGACATCGGCGGCATGTACTCCGAGGGTGGGCCGTGCGACACGTGCAACGGACGGCGGCTCCGGTCCGAGTACCTCGCCATCCAGCTCGGCGGGCACAACCGTGCCGACCTCTACGCGATGCCGCTGGTAGCCCTGGAGGGAGCGCTCACGGCGTTGCCGGACCCGTCCGACCCCGTCGCCGCTGACGCCCTCGGGACGATCCGGCGCCGGCTGCGCTTCCTCCGCCAGGTCGGGCTCGGCTACCTCCACCTCGATCGGGCCAGCTGGACCCTCTCTGCCGGTGAGGCCCAGCGCGTGAAGCTGGCCTCGGTGCTGGGGGGCGGGCTGCTCGGCATGACGGTGCTGCTCGACGAGCCGTCGCGCGGGCTCCACCCGCGAGAGGTCGCTGCGCTCACCGAGACCCTGGCGGAGCTGCGTGACGCCGGGAACACGGTCATCGCCGTCGAGCACGACCCCGTGCTGATCCGGGCCGCCGACGACGTCGTGGAGATCGGTCCGGGCGCGGGCGAGCGCGGCGGCCGCATCGTCGACGTCACCAGCGACGAGTCGGTCACCCGCCCGCTGCTCGCCGGGGCCCCGCCCCGCTACCGGCGCGACCGGCGACGGGAGCCGGCCGGGTGGATGCACGTGCGCGGCGCGCGGGAGAACAACCTGCGGGGCGACGACGTCGCCCTCCCGCTCGGCGTGCTCGCCGGCGTGTGCGGCGTGTCCGGGTCGGGCAAGTCGTCGCTCGTCGTCGACACGCTCGGGCTGGCGCTGGCGCCCCCGAAGGTGACGACCTCCATCGCCTACCGGGATCGCATCGAGGCCGGCGACCACGACGGCATCGACGGAGCGCCCGGACGGGTGCTCGTCGCCGATCAGGCGCGCGAGGCCGTGGTCTCGGCCGGGTCCTACCTCGGCATCGTCGACGCGCTGCGCCGCGCCTACGCGAGCAGCGACGTCGCCGAGACCGCGGGGATCAGCGAGGCCGACATCAAGCGCGGCTGCGATCTCTGTGGCGGTCGGGGCAGCTGGCGGGAGCGGATGTGGTTCCTCCCCGCGGTCACCCACGCCTGCGACGCCTGCGGCGGGACCGGGTACCGGCGGGAGGCGGCATCGCTGGTCCTGCGCGGCCACACCCTCGCCGAAGTCGAAGCGCTCACGCTGGACGAGGTGGCCGGCGTCTTCGGGGACGTGGCCGCCGTGGGCCGCGCCTGCGACGCGGCGGCGCGCGTCGGGCTCGGCTATCTGGTCGTCCGCCAGCCGGGCTGGAGCCTCTCGGGCGGGGAGGCGCAGCGGCTGAAGCTGGCCAAGGAGCTGGGCAAGCGGACCGCGCCTCGCACGCTGTACCTGCTCGACGAGCCGACGGTCGGTCTGCACGTCAACGACGTCGGCGTCCTCGTCGCCGCGCTGGACGAGGTCGTGGCGTCGGGGAGCACGGTCCTCGTGGTCGAGCACCATCCCGACCTGCTGGCGGCGTGTGACTGGCTGGTCGAGCTCGGCCCCGGCGGCGGGCCGGACGGCGGCCGCGTGATCTTCGCCGGCACGCCGGAGGACCTCGCCGAAGCCGGCACACCGACCAGCCCCTACCTGAAGGAGGCGCTGGGGTGAACGTGCTCATCCTCGCCGACGCTTCGCCGTCGCTGCGGGCCCGGTCGCTGGTCGAGCTGGGTGGCGCCGACGAGTCCGACCCCGAGGTGGTTCGCCTGCGTGCCGAGATCGCGTCGAGCCCGGAGGTCACGGATGCGCTCGCCGGCTTCGACCGGGCCAACCCGCGGCGTCTGGCCTACCTGCTCTGCCGGCTCTCGTACCTCGACTACCGCGGGCCGGAGGTCGCGCCGGCGGCCGAGGCGCTGTTCGCCCAGCAGCAGAAGGACGGATCCTGGCCGCTGTTCCCCGAGGACGACGGGCGCGCCGCGCCGTCGCCGCGCCGGCGGGCGCAGCCGGTGGTGCGGCCGCGGTCCGAGACGTGGCGGATGATCCCGCAGCAGACGTCGATCCCGCTGCGCGGCCTGGCCGCCGCCGGCTACGCCACCGACCCTCGGGCGGAGCGGGGCTACGAGTGGCTGCTGGCCCAGAGGCTCGACGACGGCGCCTGGCCCGGCGACATCAAGGCCGACCACACCCGCTCGATGGGCACACCCGGCTACCGCAAGCTGCCCCGGAGCGTGGGCTGCCGTTCCGCCACCACGGGCGCGCTGGCCGCCCTCGCTCTGCACCCGGAACGGCGTACGTCGGGCTTCGCCCACGACGCCCTCGACCACCTCCTGGCCCGGGAGACCCGCGACCAGTGGAGCCTCGGCCACGAGGTGGCCCGCCTCCT
>JBKPRS010000514.1:0-5544 GCA_046734695.1 Actinomycetota bacterium
GGGCGCCCGGCCGTCCAGTGCGGGGTCGTCGAGCAGGTCCTCGGGCTCGCCCGAGAAGATGTCGACGAAGCGGTCCAGTCCGGTCCGGTGGGAGCCGGGCACGTAGCCCATGCACCCGCCGTCCAGCGTCACGCCGTCGAACGGGATCCAGGCGGTGACCGTGCGGGCCTCGGCGATGGGCCAGTAGGGCTGGTCCTGGTGGGCGTCGGTCTCCCGCCCGCCCGGCTCCTTGTACAGCGCCTGGTCGTGCCACAGCCTCACAGAGTCCACCCCGAGCAGGGTGGCGGCCGCCTGGCCCAGGCGGGCGTGGAAGGTGAGCGGCCGCACCGCCGGGCTGTCCTCCCACAGGTTCTGGCACTGGAGGAACGACTGCTCGTAGCGGCTCTTCTCGCCCAGCGAGCGGGTGTCGGCCGCCTTGCGCCGGGCTACGGCCGCGTCCACCGCGGCCCCGAAGCGGTCGAGCTCGTCGCCGTCGAGCAGCCCGTCGACGACCACGTACCCGTCCCGGCGGAACGCCTCGACCGCCTCGTCGGTTGCGCGCACCTACGTCTCCCTCGCCGGCCCCCCGGGACAGCTTGGCGTCCCGGGGGGCGGCGCGCACGTCAACTGCGTCCGGCAGGCACCGGCTCGTCGGCCGGCGAGTCGGTCGGCGCGCCGGTCGGCTCGGGCAGCGCCTCGGCGTGGCCCTCCACGTCGAGGTTGGGCAGGATGCGGTCGAGCCAGCGGGGGAGCCACCAGTTCCGGTCGCCCAGCAGCTCCATGGTGGCCGGCACCAGCAGCATGCGGACGATGGTGGCGTCCAGCAGGATGGCCGAGGCCAGGCCCACGCCCATGAGCTTGACCACCCGGTCCGGCTCCAGGATGAAGGTGCCGAACACCATGACCATGATGGCGGCGGCTGCGGTGATGACCTTGGCGGTGGCGGCCAGGCCGTCGGCCACCGAGGTGCGGCTGTCGCCCGTGCGCTTCCACTCCTCCCGCACCCGGGAGAGCAGGAACACCTCGTAGTCCATGGACAGGCCGAACACGATGGCGAAGAGCATCATCGGGATCCACGGCTCGATCGGCGCCGGCTGGACACCGGTGATGTCGCTCAGCCAGCCCCACTGGAACAGGGCGACCACGATGCCGTAAGCGGCCGCGATCGACAGCATGTTCATGACCACCGCCTTGAGCGGGACCAGCAGCGAGCGGAACACGACCATCAGCAGCAGGAACGACAGCGACAGCACGGCGATGAAGAAGTAGGGCAGCCGCGAGGTCAGGTAGTCGGAGAAGTCGATGCTGACGGCCACGTTGCCGGTGACCTTGACGTCGACGCCCGCGGCCTGCTCGACCGGCGGCAGCACGTCGTCGCGCAGCCGGTTCACCAGGGACGTGGTGGCCTCGTCCTGAGGGCCGCTGGTCGGCACGAGCTGCCACATCGCCGCAGTCGGGTTCTCGGGGTCGTCGGGCCGCGGGTCCGACAGCGACTCGACGCCGGGATCGCCGGCCACGGCGTCGCCGATGGCGCCGAGGTCGGACAGGCTCGTGCCCTCGGGCAGCGCGGCGACCAGCATCAGCGGGCCGTTGAAGCCGGGCCCGAAGCCATCCACCAGCAGGTCGTAGGCCTGCTTGGTCGACGTCTTCTCGGCGAAGTTGGACTCGTCGGAGAACCCGAGGCGCAGGCCCAGCGCGGGCAGGGCCAGCAGCACGAGCACCAGCGCGCCGACCAGGGCGGAGGCCCAGGGCCGGCGCTGGATGATCCGGCTCCAGCGGTAGGCCGTGGTCTGGTTGCGGGGCTTGGGCGCCCGCCGGGGCACCTCCCGCTTGAGCGGCTCGAAGAAGAAGCCCGCCACGATGACCACCAGGGCCAGCGGGATGCACGCCATCAGCGGCGTGAAGCCGAGGCCGCCACCGAGCAGGGCCAGTGCCACCAGGCCGGCGGCGATGAGGCCCCGCCAGCGGGTGCGCTCGATCCGCTGGCCGGCGAAGCCCAGGAAGGCGGGCAGCAGCGTCAGCGAGGCGGCCACGGTGATCGCCACCACCGATGCGGCGCCGACGGCCAGGCCCTGGACGAAGGTGACGCCCATGAGCAGCATGCCGAGCAGCGAGATCACCACGGTGGTGCCGGCGAACAGCACGGACCGCCCGGCGGTGTCCAGCGCGATGGCCACCGACTCGCGCACGGAGTGGCCGTCGTGGAGCTGCTCGCGGTAGCGGGTGACGATGAGCAGCGCGTAGTCGATGCCGACGCCCAACCCGATCATCACGCCCAGGAACGTGGCGAAGTCGGGGATGGTCATGAAGTTGCTGAGGACGGTGATGATCACCGTGCCGAGGCCGATGCCGAACAGCGCCACGCCCACGGGCAGGCCCATGGCCAGCACCGAACCGAACGCCACGATCAGGATGATGATGGCGAAGGCCAGGCCGACCTGCTCGGACGAGGGCTGCTCGAACTCGGAGAACACGAACCCGCCCAGCTCGACGCGCAGGCCGTCGATGTCGGGCACGTCCGCGTTGATCTGGTCGCGGATCTTGCCGGCCTGGGTCATGTCGATGTCGTCGGGCAGCTCGACGTTGGCGTAGGCGATGCGGTTCGCGCCGTCGCCCCGGGACGAGATCTGGCCCTCGTTGCCCTCGTCGTAGGGGCTCTGCACGCGGACGACGTCGGGGATGTCCGCGACCTCGGCGAACAGGTCCTGCATGCCCGCCCGGACCTGGGTGTCGTCGACGCCCTGGTCGGCCACGAACACGATCGTGCCGACCGCGCCGGTGCCCTGGCCGCCGAAGTGTTCGTCGAGGATGTCGAAGCCCTGGCGGGACTCGACGTCGGGGAGGTTGAACTCGTCGCGGAAGGCGCTGCCCGCCACGCCGGCCACGGCGAAGCCGAGGACGACGACGGCGACCCAGAGCCCGAGTACGAGCCTGCGGTGATCGTGGCACCAGGTGCCCAGTCGGGAGAACACGGGGGATCTGCTCCTGAATGTGGGGGACGGGATCGGCGGCGGTGACGTGTCTGACGGCGGGGATGCGCAAAAGTCATCGCCGGGCCCCGGCGGTCGCGGACGCTAGGGCGCTCGGTGTTAGCGGCCCGAAAGCCGTGGGAGGGGTGCGGACGGCGATTCTGTCACCGACGCGCAGGGTATGGGAGCGCTTTCTCAGACCCGGCCTGTCAGCAGGCGAAGGGCACGGTTGGGACGGGTGGGGAACGGGCAGGCATGGGGCTGGCGGCGGAGGCCCGTGGGGTGCAGGCCTCTGCCGCCAGCCCCGCGTGCCGGGGATGCCAAGGGGTCAGGCGTCCCCGACGACCATGGTCTCGCCCGTCTCCAGCAGCGACTTCAGGGCGCTGAGGATCCACGGCCAGCCGCCGCCACCGCCGTCGCCCTCGGCCAGGCCGCCGGTGAGCAGGGCCAGCTTGGGGGCACCCGTGAGGTCGTGGCTGACGGTCAGGCGGGTGAACCCACCCTCCTGGGGCTCGATCTCGTAGGTGAGGCGGGTGAAGCCCTCGGCGGCGATGGCGGGGTCCATGAGCAGGCGCCACGTCTGGACCAGCTTGTGGGGCGGATCGGCCTCCAGCACCTCGCCGTCGACCACCACGTCGGGAGCGCCGAACTGCTTGAGCGCAGGGCTGGCCAGGTTGCGGTAGTGGCCGCCGGGCCGCAGGTCGATCTCGGTGGCGCCGCCGTAGCCGTAGCGCTCGGTCCACTCGGAGCTGGTGATCGCCGCCCAGATCCGCTCGGGTGTGGCCTTGATGTAGACCCGATGGACCTGGACGGTCGTGGGGGTGCCGGGCCCGGTGCTTTCGGTGTCGGGCTCGGTCTCGGTGGTGGTCATGCCTCTTCCTCCAATTGTCGCTTCAGGTCGGTGAGCGCCGTGACCTGGCGCTCCGTGTACTTGTCGATCCATCGGTCGTGGATGAGGCGGATCGGCACCGGGTTGAGGAAGTGCAACTTCTCCCGGCCCGAGCGCCGCGTGACCACGAGCTCGGCGTCCTCGAGCACCCGCAGGTGCTTCATGACGCCGAAGCGCGTCATCTCCACCTCCGACTCCAACTCGGTGAGCGTGCGGCCGTCGCGGGCGAAGAGCAGGTCGAGCAGCAGCCGTCGGGTCGGATCGGCGAGCGCCTTGAACACACGGTCGTCGTCGCTCACGCCGGCCAGAATAGGTGACCATTTGGTCACATGTCAATGGTGCAATCCGATGGCGCAGGGGAGCGGGGGCCGCGACCCTCGCGGCGTGCTGCGCGAGCTCCGCCTGGACTACCGCCCGCCGCTGTGGCCCGACAGCCTGTTCGGCCACCTCGTCGCCACGGCCGTGCCCGGGGTGGAGGAATGGCGCGACGGCGCCTTCCGGCGCACCCTGCGCCTGCCGTCGGGGCCGGGGATCGTGGCGCTCACACCTCACGAGGATCCGTACGCCGACCACGTGACGTGCCGGCTACGGCTGGCGGACGAGGCCGACCTCCCGGTCGCGGTGGCCGCCTGCCGCCGCCTGCTGGACCTCGACGCCGACCCGGACGTGATCGGCGCGGCGCTGGCCGCCGACCCCGTCCTGGCGCCCCTCGTGGCCGCCGCGCCCGGGCGCCGGATACCGGGGACGGTCGATCCCGCCGAGATGGCCGTGCGGGTCGTGCTGGGCCAGCAGGTAAGCGTGGCCGCGGCGGGCACCCTCGGCGCCCGGCTGGCGGCGGCCGCGGGCGAGCTGGTCGAGGATCCCGACGGCGGGCTCACCCGGCTGTTCCCCACGCCGGCCGCCATCGCGACCGTCGACCCGGCCGTGCTGGCCATGCCGGCCAGCCGGCGGAACACGGTGCTCACGCTGGCGCGGGCGCTGGCCGATCGCGAGGTCGTGCTCGACCCGGGTGGGGATCGGGCCGCGGCGCTGGACGCTCTCGCGGGGCTGCCGGGCATCGGGCCCTGGACCCGGGCGGTCGTCGCCATGCGGGGGCTGGGCGACCGCGACGCCTTCGCTCCCACCGACCTCGGCGTGCGCGTCGCGGCGCGGGCCGCGGGCCTGCCGGCCACGCCCGCGGCGCTGGTGGCGCGCGCCGAGCGCTGGCGGCCATGGCGCGCCTACGCGGTGCAGTACCTGTGGGGAGCCGGCGACCACTCGATCAACCGGCTCCCGGCGAGCTAGGCGCCGACGATCTCCGACTCGTCCTCGTCGCGGCGGGCGGGCTTGGGCGTGCGCACGTCGTCCACCGTGACGTTGACCTCGACCACGGTGAGGCCCAGCATGCGCTGGGTCTGGACGGCGACGTTGGTCTGGACCTGGCGGGCGACCTCGAGGACCACGTGGCCGAACTCGACCATGATCGTCACCGAGATCGCCACCTGGTGGCCCTGCACTTCGGCCTTGACGCCCTGGTCGCCGCGCTTGTTGCCGATGCCGATGCGCTCGCGCACGCTCTCCAGCGCCCGGGCGAAGTCGCCACCCAGGTCGGCCACGCCCTCGACCTCCATGGCCGCCAGCCCGGCGACCTTCTCCACCACCTCGTCGGCGATGTGGATGCGGCCCTTCAGCTCATGGGGCCGGGGGGCCGTCGCCGCGGTCGGGGCT
>JBKPRS010000515.1:0-18988 GCA_046734695.1 Actinomycetota bacterium
CCGTTGTTGGCGATGACGATCCCGTAGGAGCCCCCGTCGTCGGACACCGAGAACCCCTGGTCGACCAGGGCCAGCTGCCCCACGTCGGTGGTGCCCTGCACGGTCGGGCCGCCGGTCCCGGGATCCGAGGTGTCGGTGGGACCCGGCGACTCGGTCGTGGGCGCGTCAGTCGTCGTGGCGTGGGTGGTGACCGGCCGGTTGCGGTGCGGCGCGTCGTCGTCGTCACCGCCGCCGCTGGAGATCACGACGATCAGCCCGATGAGCGCCACCGCCGCCAGGGCGCCGAGGGCGATGAACAACGGCGTGCGGTTCTGACCGGGACCGGGGGGCCCACCAGGTGCGCCCGGGGCCCCGTAGGGGCCGGACGGGTAGCCGGCGCCGGGGGGCGGCGGGCCGCCGGGAGGGAAGCCACCCGAAGGCCCGTAGCCGCCCGTGGGGGGAGGGCCGAGCGGCGGGCCCGGCGGGACGCCCGGCGGTGCGTAGCCTTCGGCGCCGACCGGGGCCGTGGACGCGGGCACGTCGCCCGGCATCTCAGGGCGAGGGGGCGGGTACCACTTGTCGTCGGAGGCCTGCCACCAGTCAGGTCCCTGCGGTGCGTCACTCATGTCTCAGTCCTCGTCGTTGCTGCCGCCTGCGCCCGGACGGGAACCGCAGAAGGGGGTCCGTCCGCCGGGCCCGAAGCACGGCACTTTAGATCGTGCCGTCAGCGCAACGATGTCGCCCGCCCGCGAGGTCAGGCGATGGTCTTGGAAAGGCGGTCCATCGCCTCGTCCTCGCTGATGTCGAGCGCGAACGCCAGCTCGGACACCAGCACCTGGCGGGCCTTGACGAACATCGACTTCTCGCCCGCGGACAGTCCCTTGTCGTTGTCGCGCAGCGCCAGGTTCCGGACCACCTCGGCCACCTGGTACACGTCGCCCGACTTGAGCTTCTCCTGGTGGTTCTTGAACCGCCGGGACCAGTTCGTCGGCTCGCGCACGTCCTTCTTGGCCAGCACCTCGAAGACGTCCTCGACGTCCTCGACGCTGATCGGGTAGCGCATCCCGATCTCCTCGGCCTTGTCGACCGGGACCTTGAGCACGAGGTCGCCGTGCGTCATGCGCAGGACGAAGAACTCCTTCGGCTCGCCGTCGGGCGGCATCGGCCGGCTCTCCGTGGCCTCGATGACGGCGGCACCGTGGTGGGGATAGACCACCCGGTCCTTGACGCGAAACGACACGCACAGCTCCTCGAACAGCGGTCCCCGGGGTCGGATCAGTCCCAAGGGGTCCATACAGGATGCCACTTCGCGGCCCCGCTTCCACACTCACCGGCGTGGGACGGGACCGGTGCCGTCTGGTGCCCGCCGGCACGTGCCCGTATGGTCCTCGCACGGACGGTGCGAGAACCTGTGGAGGTCCCCGTGATCGAGTGGTCGGACGAGCAGCGGATGGTCCAGGCGGCCGTGCGGGACTTCATCGCCAAGGAGGTCGTGCCGCACCACCGCGAGCTCGAGCACGGCGACCTCCCGCCCTACGACATCCTCCGCAAGCTGTTCTCGACGTTCGGCATGGACGCGATGGCCCGCGACCGCTTCGAGCGCCAGATGGCGCGCGAGCGGGCCGGGGAGCCGGAGCGGGACGAGTCCGACGCCCCGCCCCGCGACCCGACCGAGGCGGCGAACTCCGCCGCCTTCCAGCTCATCCCGATCATCGAGCTGTGCCGCTGGAGCCCCGGCATGGTCACGGCCATGGGCGTGTCCATGGGCCTGACCTCGGCCGCGATCCTGTCCAAGGGCACGACGGCCCAGAAGGAGCGCTGGGCCCTGCCGCTGCTCACGATGGAGACGATCGGCTCGTGGGCCATCACCGAGCCGGGGTCGGGGTCCGACGCCTTCGGCTCCATGCGCTCGACCGCCCGGCGCGACGGCGACGAGTACGTCCTCAACGGCTCGAAGACGTTCATCACCAACGGCCCCTACGCCGACACGATCGTGTTCATCTGCAAGCTGGACGAGGGCAACCCGCCCGAGGACCGGGCCATCCTCAGCTTCGTCCTCGACTCGGGCATGCCGGGCCTGGAGCAGTCCAAGCCGCTGAAGAAGATGGGCATGCACTCCTCGCCCACCGGCGAGCTGTTCCTCACCGACGTGCGCGTGGGCCGCGACCGGCTGATCGGCGAGACCGAGCACCCCGAGGGCGGCGGCCGGGCGGCGGCCAAGGCCACGTTCCTCCAGGAGCGCTCCGGCGTGGCGGCCATGGCGCTCGGGATCATCTCGCAGTGCCTCGACCTGTCGGTGGCCTACGCCAAGGACCGGGTGCAGTTCGGCAAGCCCATCGGCGAGTTCCAGCTCATCCAGGACAAGCTCGCCCGCATGGAGGTGGCCCGCCTCAACTGCGAGAACCTGGTCTTCCGGGTGATCGAGGCGACGGCCGCGGGCCGAGGCTTCACCCTGGCCGAGGCCTCGGCCATGAAGCTCTACACCGCGCGGGCCGCCACCGAGGTGGCCCTGGAGGCGGTCCAGCTGTTCGGCGGCAACGGCTACATGAGCGAGTTCCAGGTCGAGCAGCTGGCCCGCGACGCCAAGGTCCTCCAGATCTACGCCGGCACCGACGAGATCCAGATCACCCACATCGCCCGCGACCTCCTCAACCGCTGATCGGATCCGTCACAGCCCGAGCGAGCGGCCGATGATCTCCTTCATGATCTCGGTCGTGCCGCCGTAGATGCGGGTGATGCGGGCGTCGGCGTAGGCCCGGGCCACCGGGTACTCGGCCATGTAGCCGTAGCCGCCGTGGAGCTGGACGCAGGCGTCGGCCACCCGGCCTTGCAGCTCGGTGCACCACCACTTGGCCATGGCCGCCTCCTCGGCTGTCAGCTCGCCGGCGTTGAGGGCCAGCACGCAACGGTCCACGAAGCTCTGGGCGATCTCGATCTCGGTCGCCATCTCGGCCATGCGGAAGCGGCTGTTCTGGAACGACCCGACCGGCTGGCCGAACGCGGTCCGCTCCTTGACGTAGGCCAGCGTCTGGTCGAACGCGGCGCGGGCCGCGGCCACGCCGGTGGCGCCGATGGACAGGCGCTCCTGGGGCAGGTTGGTGACCAGGTAGCGGAAGCCCTGGCCCTCCTCGCCCAGCCGGTTGGCCACGGGGACCCGCACGTCGCTGAAGAACAGCTCGGCGGTGTCCTGGGCGTGCATGCCGAGCTTGTCGAGGTTGCGGCCCCGCTCGAACCCCGGCATGCCCCGCTCCAGCACCAGAAGGGACATGCCCCGGTGGCGCTCGGTCGGGTCGGTCTTGACCGCGGTGATGACCAGGTCGGCGTTGATGCCGTTGGTGATGAACGTCTTGGACCCGTTCACGACGTAGTCGTCGCCGTCGAGGACGGCGGTCGTCGTCATCGAGGCCAGGTCGGATCCGATCGCCGGCTCGGTCATGGCGATGGCGGTCACCAGCTCGCCGGAGCAGATCCCCGGCAGCCAGCGGGCCTGCTGGTCCTCGTCGGCCAGGGCCAGGAAGTAGGGCAGGCAGATGTCGTTGTGCAGCGTCCAGCCGAGGCCCGCGGCGTTGATCCCCGCCCGCTGGACCTCCTCGGCGATGACCAGGTTGTAGCGGAAGTCGGCGACGCCGCCGCCGCCGTGCTCGACGGGGGCGGCCATGCCCAGGAAGCCGTGCTTGCCCGCGCCGGTGAACATGGAGCGGTCGACCACGCCCGCCCGCTCCCAGTCGTCGTTGTGGGGGACGAGGTCCGCGGCGATGAAGCGGCGGACGCTGTCCCGGAACAGCTCGTGGTCCTCGTCGAACAGGGTGCGCTCCACGGGATCGACCGTAGCCCGGGGCGTCTAGCGTGGCCGGGTGCGAGTGGCGGTGGTCATCGGCGGCGGGGGCCTGCCGGCGGTCAGCGTCCCCAACCTGGGCGACCTGGGGGAGGACCCGCTGGTGGTGGCGGCCGACGCGGGCCTCGCCGGCGCCCATGCCCTCGGCCTGGCAGTGGACCTGGTGGTGGGGGACATGGACTCGGTCGACCCGGCGCTCCTCGCCGCGGCCGAAAGGGCCGGCACCGAGGTGCAGCGCCACCCCGCGGCCAAGGACGCCACCGACCTCGACCTGGCCCTGGACGCGGCCCGGGCCCGCGGCGCCGACCGGCTGGTCGTGGTGACCGGGACCGGGGACCGCTTCGACCACGCCCTCGCGGTGGCGCTGTCGCTGGCCGCCGACCGGCTGGCGGGGGCGGCCGTGGAGGCGTGGATCGGTCCGGCGCACCTGTGGGTCGTGCGCGACCGCCTCGCCTTCGGCGGGCAGCCCGGGATGCTGGTGAGCCTGATGCCCGCCCATGGCCCGGCCCGGGGCGTGACCACGACCGGCCTGCAGTACCCGCTGCACGGGGAGGACCTCCGCGCCGGCACGACCCGCGGGGTCAGCAACGTGCTCCTCGGCCGGGAGGCGACCGTCGCGCTGGAGGAGGGCACCCTGTTGGTGATCGCTCCCGGCGGGGGCGAACTGGGCGGGTGAACCGCCGGGGTGACACGATCGCCGGCGTGGACGTGACGGCCGACCTCATGGCCCCCTGCCCGCCCGCCGAGCTGTTCGCGTGGGTCGACGACCTCGGGCGCTACCCGCAGTGGCTGGACATCGTGCCCCGGGCGTCGGCGGTGGAGGCCGCGGCCGGCGATCCCGGGCCGGCCTGGTCGGTCGACCTGCGGGGACGCCTCGGCCCCTTCGCCCGCTCGAAGCGCCTGCGCATGGTGCGCACCGTCCACGACCCCACCGAGCGGGTCCGCTTCGAGCGCCTGGAGCACGACGGCCGCCACCACGCGGGCTGGGTGCTCTCGGCCGAGGTGGCGCCCGTGGACGGGGGCAGCCGCCTGTCCATGCACCTGCACTACGGCGGCGGTCTCGGCGGTCCGCTGGTCGAGCGGCTGCTGGCCGACGAGATCAGGCGGTCGAAGCCGCGGCTCCTGGCGCTGGTAGGGGAGGGGTAGGAGGCACGGCCCTCGCCGCGTAGCGACCGTCGCGCCGGTCGAGGGCGAGCGGCAGGCCGAAGGTCCTCGTCAGCGCCTCGGCGGTCAGCACCGACGCCAGAGGGCCCTGGGCCACGATCCGGCCGTCGCGCAGCAGCAGGGCGTGGGTGAAGCCGGCAGGGATCTCCTCGACGTGGTGGGTGACCAGCACGGTGGGCGGGGTGGTCGGGTCGGCGGCCAGGCCGGCCAGCCGGGTGACCAGGTCCTCGCGGGCGCCGAGGTCCAGCCCGGCGGTGGGCTCGTCCAGGAGCACGAGCCCGGGGTCGCCCCACAGCGAGCGGGCCAGCAGCACCCGCTGGCGCTCGCCGGAGGACAGCGTGCCGAACGAGCGGTCGGCCAGCAGGGCGGTGCCAGTGCGGTCGAGCAGGTCGAGGGCGTGGGCGCGGTCCTGGGGGCCGTAGCTGTGCCACCAGGTCTCCAGCGCGGCCTCCCGGGCGGACATGACCACGTCGACCACGGTGACGTCGTGGCGCAGCAGGTCGGCGAACGCCGGGCTGACGAGGCCGATGCGGGCCCGCCACCGGCGCACGTCCACACGGCCCAGGCGGCCCCCGAGCACCTCGACCTCGCCGGTCGTGGGATGCAGGTAGAGCGACGCGATCCGCAGCAGCGTGGTCTTGCCCGAGCCGTTGGGCCCGAGCACGACCCAGCGCTCGCCCTCGGCGACGGTCCAGTCGACGGTGTCGAGGATGGTCGTGCCGTCTCGCACGACCGTCACACCGGCCAGGCGGAGGGCGGTCACGGCCGGGGACGGTAGCAGCCTTACGAGGTCTGGAAATCAGTCACAGAATCGCAATGTTCGTAACCACTTCGCTACGGTGCTCGTCCCATGCGCCGACAAAGGATGATCCCGACGCTGCTCGCCGGAAGCCTCGTGGTGGTCGCGGCCACGGCTGGGATGGGCGACGGCCCGGCCGACACAGCCGCCGATCCGGCCCCCGATCCGCACTCCGGGCCTACCCGGTTCGAGCTGGCCTCAGCCTCCCGGGCCGCCGACCACGGGGCCGCCCAACGGGAGATGCTGGCCGGCACGACCACGACGACCGCGCCGAAGACCCCGCCCACCACGGCGCCCCCGCCGCCCCCGCCCACCACGGCCCCGCCCACCACGGAGGCCCCCGAGCCGGAGCCCGAGCCCGACCCGGCTCTCGCGCCGCGCGCCGGTGCCGACATCGTGTGTCCGGTCGACGGAGCGGTGTCCTTCACGGACTCGTTCGGCGCGGCCCGGTCCGGCCACCGGCACCAGGGCGTCGACATGATGGCGGCCCGGGGCGTGCCCACGGTGGCGCCGGTCAGCGGCGTCGTCGAGCACAACGAGAGCTCGTCGGGCGGCCTGGCCTGGTACGTCCACGGCGACGACGGCAACACCTACTTCGGGGCCCACCTGTCCGGCTACGAGAACGGCACGGGTTGGGTCGAGGCCGGGACAGTGATCGGCTACGTCGGCAGCACCGGCAACGCCAGCGGTGGGGCACCCCATCTCCACTTCGAGTTCCACCCCGACGGCGGGAGCGCCGTCGACCCCTACGACCTGGTCTCGGCTGCCTGCTGACTTGACCGGAAGGTCAGGTGGCGCCGGGCGGTTGGGTGGACGCCGCCCGCGCGCCACTAGGTTGTCGCCCGTGCGCATCGGCATCCTCGGTGGAACGGGACCTGCGGGCAAGGCTCTGGCGGCCCGCCTGGCCTCGGTGGGCTTTGACGTGCTGCTCGGCTCCCGGTCCCGTTACCGGGCGATGGAAGTGGTCGACAACCTGTTGGAGCAGTGGCCCGACCGGCGCCTGACCATCGTGGCGGGCGACAACGCCGCTGCGGCGGCGACCGACGTCGTGGTCATCGCCACCCCCTGGGACGGCGCCACCCAGACCGCGGTCTCGGTGGAGGACCGCCTGCGGGGCAAGGTCGTGGTGTCCATGGCCAACGCCCTGGTCAAGCTGGGCAAGGAGTTCCAGCCGCTCGTGCCGCCCCGGGGCTCGGTGGCGGCCAGCGTGCAGGCCGCGGTGCCCCATTGCATGGTGGCTGCCGCCTTCCACCACGTGCCGGCCCGCGAGCTGGGCGACCTGCGTGAGCCGATCGAGTCCGACGTGCTGATCTGCTCCGACCACACCGAGGCGGTCGACCTGACCAGCGAGATCGTGGGCAAGGTCCCCAACATGCGCCCGCTCAACGCGGGCGAGCTGGCCATGGCCACGCCCATCGAGTCGTTCACTGCGGTCCTGCTCCAGCTCAACATGCACTACAAGACCCGCGTGGCGCTCAAGCTCACCGGCATCCCCGAGGCGAGCCCTGCCGTCCCGGCCGACGAGCCCCCGAGGGAATGAGGTGCGGCTCTACGACACCGCCCGGCGAGAGGTCGTCCCCTTCACCCCGGGCGAGGTGGTCACGATCTACGTGTGCGGCATCACCCCGTACGACGCCACCCACATCGGCCACGCCTCGCTCTACCTGACCTACGACGTCATCCAGCGCCGCCTGCGGGACCGGGGCCACGACACCAAGGCCGTCCGCAACATCACCGACGTCGACGACGACCTGCTGCGCAAGGCCCGCGAGCTCGGGGTCCACTACCTCGACCTGGCCGCGGCCGAGACGGCCCGCTTCGACGACGACGTGAAGGCCCTCGGCCTGCTGCCGTGCTGGAGCGAGCCCCGTGCCACCTCCGCCATCCCCGACATCCGGGGATTCATCGGCATGGTCCTCGACCGCGGCTACGCCTACCAGGCGGGCGGGGGCGTCTACTTCGACGTCTCCAAGTTCGATCGGTTCGGCCAGGTCAGCCACCTCGACCGGGACGAGATGCTGCGCCTGGCCGCCGAGCGGGGCGGCAACGTGGAGGACCCGCACAAGCACGACCCGCTGGACTTCGTGCTGTGGCAGCCGTCGGCACCCGACGAGCCCTCGTGGGAGTCGCTGTGGGGCCCGGGCCGGCCCGGCTGGCACATCGAGTGCTCGGCCCTGGCGCTGCGCGAGCTCGGCACCACCATCGACCTGCACGGCGGCGGCAGCGACCTGATCTACCCCCACCACGAATGCGAGGCGGCGCAGTCCGAGGCCGCCACCGGCGAGCCGTTCGTGCGCCACTGGTTGCACCAGGCCATGGTCCGGATGGACGGCGAGAAGATGTCGAAGTCGCTGGGCAACCTGGTGTTCGTGTCCGAGCTGCGCAAGATCTGGGACCCCCGCGCCATCCGCCTCGGCGTGATCTGCCACCACTACCGCCAGTCCTGGGACTGGGACGGCGACGTCATGCCCGCCGCCGCCGACCGGCTCGCCCGCTGGCAGGCGGCGTCCGCCACCGCGGGCGACGGCGACGCCGCCCTCGACGAGGTGCGGGCCGCGCTGGACGACGACCTCGACACCCCGGCCGCGATCGCGGCGGTGGACGAGGCCGCCGACCTGGGCAAGGGCGTCGGCCAGGCCGCCGCCCTCCTGGGCGTCGACCTCTCCGGCTGACGCCGGGCCGGCGGTCGCGTCAGCCGTCGGCGAGCTCGGTGGTGTTCCTGGCGACCTCCCGACCGTCCGCGTCGCGGGCAATGACCACGGCGCCTCCCGTCGAGCGGAAGTGGTCGTCGGGGAACGACCCGGCGATGACCCGGTGGTCCCAGCCCGGCACCTCGTGGATGCCGAGCGTGACGGGCTCCACGCCCGGCGCCTCCACGGTCACCGAGGCGGCATCGACCCACAGCACACCCCAGACGACCGCGGTCCCGTCGGAGGTGTCGAGCGCCAGGTCCAGCGGTGGCTCGATGCGGTCTCCGGTCGTGCTGGAGGTGCTGCCGATCGCGCCCCACACCCGCTCGATCGTGAGGGCCCCCATGTTGTCGTGCCGCCCGGCGTCGGCGAGGATCCGCCACTCGCCCGTCCGGGAGGCGCCGGAGGCCACCGCGACCTGCCCGTCCGGCACCTCCCCGAGCGCTCGCGCTGCGGCGTCCGCGTGGGCCTCCCGCAGCGCGGCGACCTCACCGGCCGCCGCGGGGCGCATGCTCTCGGCGACCTGCCGCACGGCGTCCTCGTCCACCCCGTAGCCCACCACGGTGACGATCTGGCCGTCGGGCTCGGCCCACTGGAGGGCCACGACGCCGCCCTCGCCGGCCGAGCCCGGGAGCTCGCGGCTGCGACCGATCATCGCGTGGCGGCCGTGCACGCTGATGGCCTCACCGTCGCTGACCCAGAGCCGCAGCAGATCGACGGCCGACGCCGGGCCGGGGCGCTGGGCGACCACGATCGCCGTGCGCACCGTGTCATGGTCCGACGGGTCGGCGTAGATCACGGCCAGGCCCGAGTCGTCGACCGCAGTGCCGGTCGAGCCCTCCGTGAAGCCTTCCAGCAGCGACGAGAACAGCAGCGAGTCCGGGTACGTTCCGCGGGCGAGCTCCCGGTAGCCGTCCGGGAGGCCCGACGGCTCGACGGCGGGCTCGGTCGTGGCCGCCTCGGCCGCGCGGAGGACGTCGTCGCGGTCGAGCGGCCCCGACACGATCAGGCGGCCCCCGTCGACCTGCCAGTCGACCTGCCAGATCGGGCCCGTCGCCGCATCGCCGGCCTCCTCGGACCGGTGCAGCCTCGCCTCGTGACCGGCCACGGTCACCTCCTCGCCACCGGACGCCGGGTCATCCGGCGCCGACTCGTCGGCCGCGATGTGGATCACCGCCAGAGCCCCGGCCCAGGGATCGTCGCTGTCCGGGTCGCCGTACACCGCGACGTCGGCGTCCAGCCCCATGGCACCGAGGTCGGGGATGCCGGTCGCCCGGGCGGGCTCGAGGCCGGCCGGAAGCCAGCCGGGGAGGAGGTAGTCGAGCGGGCCGCCGCTGCTCACGTCGGGGTGCCCGGCGTCGCGGGTCACGAACGTGAGCGCGCCGGCCACCGCGGCCAGCACCGCCACGACCGCCGCCGCGAGCCACCACCGGCGAGCCGGCCGCCGGAGGAGGGAGGGCAGGCCGAGGTGGATCACCCCCGGTTCGGGCGGCGCCGAGGGCCCACTCGCCGGGCCGGCCGGTGCGCGGGCCGCATGGGTGGCGAGGTCGTCGAGCAGCGTGCGGGCGGCCGCGCGCCCGCGATCGTCGATGGCGCCGAGCCGGGCGTCGTCAGTGGTGCTCATGGTCCCTCCTCGCTGGTGGGAGCGAGTGCGTCGGCCAGTGCCCGGCGGCCCCGATGCAGGTGGACCTTCACGGTGGCGGGGGAGCAGCCGAGGATCTCGGCGATCTCGGCCACCGGCCGGTCCTCGAGGTAGTGCAGGGCGATCGCCTGGGCCTGGCGCCCGGGCAGGCTGCGGACGGCGTCCCAGAACTCGTGGTCGGTGGTGGGCAGGTCCACCGTGGGATCCGGCCGTGCGCTCACCAGGCCGAGGGCCCGCCGCTCCCGGCCGGCGCGCCGCACCCGGTCGGCGGCCCGGTTGGCCACGACCTGGCGGGCCCAGGCCGCAGGATGGCGGAGCCCGCCCTCGCGGTCCCACGCCTGCCAGGTGGCGTGGAGCGCGTCCTGTGCCACGTCCTCGGCGAGCCCGACGTCGCCGGTGAGCGTCCAGGCGAACGCCACCAGCGCCCGACGCTGCTCGCGGGCGAACGAGTCGAACTCGCGCGGGGCGCTCTCCGGTCCGGCGCGCCTGTCTGCCTGTCCGACCCCGCTGTCCGGGACCGGTCCCGACACGGTCATGCACGGTAGTCGTCGGGTGGGTCGCCGAGGTTTACCCGCGCTCATCGCTCACGCACCGCGCGACGGGCGTAGTGTCGGGGTCGTGACCGCCGCCGACACGAGCGAGCGCCAGTACGGCCAGCTCTACCCGGTGGCGCGCGCGATCCTCCGTCCCCTGTTCGCCATGGGCTGGCGCATCTACCTGCGGGGGGCCGAGAACCTCCCGGCCAAGGGCGGGGCCATCCTCTGCCCCAACCACACCTCGGTGATCGACTCGTTCCTGCTGCCGGCGGCCCTGCCGCGGCGCATCACCTTCGTGGGCAAGGCCGAGTACCTCGACGACTGGAAGACCAAGCACCTGTTCCCGGCGCTCGGCATGATCCCGATCGACCGCTCGGGCGGTGACTCCAGTGCCCGGGCCCTCGACGCCGCGGCCGAGGTGCTGAGCCGGGGCGAGCTGTTCGGCATCTACCCCGAGGGCACCCGCAGCCGGGACGGCAAGCTGCACAAGGGCCACACCGGTCCCGCCCGGCTGGCGCTGCGCACCGGGGCGCCGCTGGTGCCGGTGGGCATCCTCGGCACCCGGGAGATCCAGCCCCCGGGGGCCAAGGCGCCGCGCCCGTTCCGTCCCTGCGAGATCCGCATCGGCCGGCCGATCGATCCCCACATCCACGCGGACAGCCCCGACGACCGGCTGGTCCTGCGCCGGCTCACCGACGAGGTGATGTTCGAGGTCCGCGAGCTGTCGGGCCAGGAGTACGTGGACGAGTACGCCACCCGCAAGCACGAGGCGATGCCCTCCCAGCCCACGGCGATCGTGCTGGGCAGCGGCAACGGGGAGCGCGCGGAGAGTGTGGCAACTGGTTCGGGAGCGGTGAGCGCGGCTCGGTAACCTCGGCATCCATGGCCGAGATCACCATCACCCTGCCCGACGGATCGTCACGATCGGTTCCGTCCGGCACGACGGCGCTCGGCCTGGCGCAGGGCATCGGGTCCCGGCTGGCCAAGGCGGCTGTCGTCGCCGACATCAACGGCGAGGAGCGCGACCTCGGCACCGAGCTGGCCGAGGGCGACCGCGTCGCCATCGTCACCGCGGACAGCGAGCGGGGGCTGTACACCATCCGCCACTCCACCGCCCACGTCCTGGCCCAGGCGGTGCTCGACCTGTTCCCCGACGCCACCTTCGGCATCGGCCCGCCGGTCGAGAACGGCTTCTACTACGACTTCGAGCTGCCGGGCGGGGCCACCTTCGGTCCCGAGGACCTGGACCGCATCGACGCCCGCATGCGCGAGATCATCGACGAGCACCAGGCGTTCGTGCGCGAGGAGATCCCGGCCGACGACGCCCGCAAGATCTTCGAGCACCACCGCTTCAAGCTGGAGATCATCGACAACGCGTCGACCGATCCCATGTCCGCCACCAGCGCGGCCGGGTCGGTGCGCACCTACGAGAACCCGCCGGCCCAGCCCAAGGACCACCCGCCCTTCGCCGGCAAGCCCGGGTTCATCGACCTGTGCCGGGGGCCCCACGTCGAGGACACCGGCCGGCACCTCGGCCACTTCAAGCTGCTGCGGGTGGCGGGCGCCTACTGGCGGGGCGACGAGACCAAGCCCCAGCTCCAGCGCATCTACGGCACCGCCTGGGACTCGCGCAAGGCCCTGGAGGACCACCTCCACCACCTGGAGGAGGCGGCCAAGCGGGACCACCGCAAGCTGGGCGCCGAGCTCGACCTGTTCAGCTTCCCGACCGAGGTGGGTAGCGGGCTGCCGCTGTACCACCCCAAGGGCGGCCTGGTCCGCAAGCTGATGGAGGACTACAGCCGGACCGAGCACGAGAAGGCCGGCTACGAGTTCGTCTACACCCCCCACATCGCCAAGGAAGACCTCTACAAGATCAGCGGCCACCTCGAGTGGTACGCCGAGGGCATGTACCCGCCCATGGAGCTGGACGGGGGCACCCGGTACTACCCGAAGCCGATGAACTGCCCCATGCACACCCTGATCTACCGGTCGCGCCAGCGCTCGTACCGGGAGCTGCCGCTGCGGCTGTTCGAGTTCGGCATGGTGTACCGCTACGAGATGTCGGGCGTCGTCCACGGCCTGCTGCGGGCCCGGGGCTTCACGCAGGACGACTCGCACATCTTCTGCACCGACGAGCAGCTGGCCGGCGAGCTGTCCAGCCTGCTGGCGTTCGTGCTGCGGCTGCTGCGGGACTACGGCTTCAGCGAGTTCGAGGCCGAGCTGGCCACCCGGCCCGACAAGTTCGTGGGCGAGATCGCGGACTGGGACGAGGCCGAGGCCAAGCTCAAGCAGGCAGTGGAGGACGCCGGCATCCCCTACGTGGTCGCCGAGGGCGAGGGCGCCTTCTACGCCCCCAAGATCGACGTGCACGTGCGCGACGCCATCGGCCGGCGCTGGCAGCTGTCCACCATCCAGGTCGACTTCCAGTTCCCGCCCCGCTTCGACCTCGAGTACGTGGGCGCCGACAACGCCCGCCACCGGCCCCGCATGATCCACCGGGCCCTGTTCGGGTCGTTCGACCGGTTCTTCGGCGTGCTGCTGGAGCACACCGCGGGCGCCCTGCCGACCTGGCTGGCCCCGGTGCAGGTGACGGTCCTGCCGGTGCGCTCGGACCACCAGGAGTACGCGGACCGGCTGGTGGAGCGGCTGGCCGGCGAGGGCTTCCGGGCCGAGGCCGTGGTCGCGGACGAGCCGCTGGGCGCCCGCATCCGCAAGGCCAAGCTGGAGAAGGTCCCCCACGTCGTGGTGGTGGGCGACGACGACGTCGCCTCGGGCACCGTCGGCGACAACCCGCGCGGCGGCGACGTCGCCCGGGGCGTGCCGGTGGACGCCTTCGTGGAGGCGTTGCGGACCGAGATCGCCACGCACGCGTGATGGAGCGGCTGTGGGCCGGCTGGCGGTCGTCCTACGTGGCGGCCGCGGGCAACGGCGCGCTGGCGGGAGAGGGCTCGATCTTCCGCCGCATCCTGGACACGGGCCTGTCCGACGAGGAGACGCACGTCGTGTGGCGGGGCGAGAAGTGCTTCGCCATCCTCAACGCCTTCCCGTACACGAGCGGCCACCTGTTGGTCATGCCCTACCGGGAGGTGGGCGAGCTGGAGGACCTGACGCCCGGCGAGGCCACCGAGCTGTGGTCGGCGGTGCGCGACGCGGTGGTCACCCTCAAAGCCGCCTACCGGCCCCAGGGCGTGAACGTGGGCCTCAACCTGGGCGAGGCCGCGGGCGCGGGCATCCCGTCGCACCTGCATGTGCACGTCCTGCCCCGCTGGAACGCCGACTCCAACTTCATGACCGCGGTGGCCGAGGCCCGGGTCCTGCCCGAGGCCCTGGGTGACACGTGGCGCAAGCTCCGTGACGCTTGGCCCTGATCCGGCCCCGGTGGCTACCGTCGCGGCCGCCATGACGGAGGACGCCACCCCCGAACGCCCGCGCGACACACCGGAAGATGCCGATGTCGTCGACGAGCTGCCCGAGGACCTGAACGCCGCGGGCTACGTCGGCCCGTACATGTTCCCCAACAACAACCGGCGCCGCGTCCCCGGCTACCTCTACCTGGGCGTGGCCGCGCTGTGCGCGGCGGCGTGGGCTCTGGTGGACGACTCGCCCTACGTCAACGGCGGCTTCCTCTTCGCCGCGATCCTCCTCGCCATCGTGGGCGCCTACCAGCTGATCTCGGGCTGGAACCTGGACGTGGACGAGCAGGACGCCCTGGTCGCCGCCACCCGGGCCGTGGGCTTCCCCGTCGGCCACGCTTCGGCCCAGATGGGCTGGCGGGGCCTGCGCAGCCGCCCCACGTGGCGCATCCTGCTCTACTCCGCCGAGAACCCCCCGACCCGCCGCGGCCTGGTCCTCGTGGACGGCGTCGACGGCGAGATCGTCGAGCAGCTCGTCGAGGACAACCCCGAGGACTGGTCCGACCTCGAGGGCGCTTAGCCCCGCTCGATGATCTCCCGGGCCGCCTCCAGGTCCGCGTGGCGGACCATGATCCGCATGCGCGACCGTATGTTCGTGACGATGTCGAAGGACTCGATGCCGGTCGCATCGATGCCTTCGGACTCGAGGCGGGACAGCAGCAGGGGACCCTGGGCCAGGGGCACGTCGGCCGCCTCGACCAGGGCGTCGGGGTCGTGGTCGACCGGCGCGCCGGCTTGCAGGAGGCGGAGGAACCGCTCACGTAGGCCCATGGCGACCAGTCTGGCGGCGCTCGCACTGAGTCTTGTAGTCGCAGCCTGTGGCGGCGGAGACGACGAGGGCGGGCAGGATCGGGCCGACGCCGCCACCCCGACGAGCACAACGGCGGCGACGACAACCACGGCCGCACCGACCACCACCACGACGGCGCCGGTCGATCCGGCCACGTTGCGGCCTCCCGCGCCAGTGGGGGATCCCGCAGCGCTGGCCGAGCGGATCGGCACGGCGGAGGCCACGTTGCGGAACCCCGCGTCCGGGCCGAACGACATCGCCACCGCGGCGCTGGCTCAGCAGGCGGCCTACCGGCAGCTGGGGGACCATCCCGAGTGGGACGCGACGGTGCTGGCAGCCCTGCCGGCGGAGCTGCAGGGAGCGGTGCAGGGCCACGCCGCAGCCCGGCGGGAGTTCCGGGCGCTGGCGCGGGGGCCGGCCGACACGATGCCGGCCTGGCGGATCGTGCCGCCGGCGCCGGCGGACCAGCTCGTGGCCTGGTACCACGAGGCGGAGGCCGCCTACGGGGTGCCGTGGCAGGTGCTGGCGGCCGTCAACCTGGTCGAGACCGACATGGGCCGCATCCAGGGGACCTCGACGGCGGGGGCCCAGGGGCCGATGCAGTTCATGCCCTCGACCTGGGCGGCCTACGGCGAGGGCGACGTCAACGACCCCCACCAGGCGATCTTGGGCGCAGCCCACTACCTGCAGGCCAACGGCGCTCCCGGCGACCTGGCCGGGGCGCTGTGGCACTACAACCACAGCGACCACTACGTGCGAGGGGTCCAGCTCTACGCCGACCTCATCGCCGAGCACCCGGGGGCCTTCGCCGGGTTCTACAACTGGGGGGTCTGGTACTGGAGCACGCAGGGCGACCTCTACCTGCCGATCGGCTACGAGGCCACCGCGCCGATCCCGGTCGAGCAGTACACCGCGACGGCCCCCCGGTGAGCGAGCTGGTCGAGCGAACCAGGAACTCAGTCAGGCCGGGGGGCCGAGGGCGGCGGCGGGATCAGCGGCGGCGCAGGTCCAGCTCGGCGACGTGCCCGCCGGTGACGCGCACGAGCGCCATCGGGATGCCTCCGTCGTCGAGCACCTGGTAGCTGCCGTCGATCACCTCCGGGAACACCGCGGTGAACACGGTCTCCCCGCCGATGGGCCGGGGGTGGACCCCGGTGTGGAAGTGGTCGGCCGGGCGACCCTCGGGGCAGGCCTCCAGCTCACCCGAGGGAGTGTCCCCGGGGAGGTAGACGACGAGCGCCCCGACGTCCTCGCCGATGTCGAGGACAGGCGTGGCGCCCGGGGCATGAGCCCCGGACGCCACCACGGCCTGCGGAGCCAGCCGCACGTGGCTCACGCGGCCGGCACGTCGTAGCCGGAGTACGGCGTGCCGATGTAGGGGAACTGGTTGAGGAACTGGCGGACCGGCGGGAACGTGCCGTCCTCGATGACGCCCGCGGCCCCGTCCGGGGTGAAGGTCGGGTCGACCAGCGGGATCGTCACGCCGGCGACGGCCCGCAGCTCGATGGTGACCACGTCGTCGGTCAGACGACGGCCGTTGGGGTAGCCCTGGGTATCGCCGTTGAGGAGACCGAGACGGTCCGGGTTGGGGTTGATCGGGATGGCCAGGTTGAGCCGCAGCTCGTCGGCCTCGGTGGTCCCGGTGAAGTTCTGGAAGCCGGCGATGCCGACCTCCTTGGGGATGCCGGTGAGCAGGATGGCCTTCAGGTCGAGCCGATCCTTGGAGTAGGCCGCCAGGTTCGGGAACACGCCCGGGTAGAGCACCGGCAGCAGCGCGGCCAGCTCGGGGTGAAGGAAGTACTGCTCGAAGTCGGCTTCCCGGGCCGGGGTCTTGGAGTTCCACTCGTCCTTGCGGCCGGTCGGGATGACCACCTCGTTGACCAGCGGGTTGCCCAGGCGGGACACCTGGCGCCAGTCGCCCGAGCCCTCGCTGGAGCCCTCCGAGCGGTACAGGCCGGTCCGGCGGGACGCCGAGCCCCACACACCGATCACCGACTTGGGCGACAGGGGGTCGCTCGGGACCCGGCCGTCGCTCGTCACGTCCTTGATCGGGACCTGGAGGCAGATGGAGTGCACGTTCACCTGCGCGATGGAGTCCACGCCCGTGCCCGCGGGGGTCGGGATCAGGTGGAGGTTCTGGAACGGACCCAGGGCGCCCAGATCGAAGATCCGGCCGAGGTCCACGAAGAAGCTCTCGGCCCGCTGGCCGGCGAACACCTTCTGGTTGCCGCCCAGGTCCTTGACCGCCTTGGCCGCCAGGGCGGCGTAGTTCGGCGTCGAGCGGGGCCCGACGTTGCAGGGCGGACAGGGGATGTTGTCCTTGACGTAGTCCGGGTCGCCGTAGCGGACCTGCCCGCGCCGGCCGTCCCGCTTCCGGGTCAGCTTGGTGATCTTGTAGAGCTGGCGACGGTTCCAGGTGTCGGAGTCGAGCGCCGTGATCGGGCCGGTGTTGTACAGGAATGTGTTCGGGTTTGTGTTCTTCGACGTGAACTCGAACTGGTACTTGACCTCGGGGATGCCGTCGCCGTTGTTGTCGACGTTGATCTCGTAGAGCACGTCGTTGCCGAACTCGTAGAAGTTCGGGCCGCCGGCCGGTGCCTCGACCGGCACGTAGCTGGTGATGAAGGTCACGGTGTCGCCGGGCGTGCGGAACGCGTAGACGTCGGTGTTGTCGGCGAGCGGGTCCTGGAGGAGGCCGGGCGCCTCGCGATGTGAAGACATGTCGGACCGGGCCTTACCGGGAGGCTCGCGCGATGCGGTGCACGAGGGTCGGGTCGGTCACCTTGATGGTGCGGTGCGGGGTCAGGATCTCGATCTTGCCGCGGGTGGCGTCGATGATCTTGACCAGGGTGGGGCCGCTGATGGCGGCCGCGTCGGACGCGGTGAGCACGTCCGACGTCTCGGCCGCGGCGGCCGACACCAACGGGGAGCCGATGGCGGCGGCGCCCGCCACCCCGAGTGCTCCCGCGGTGCTCGTCGCGATGAACGAGCGGCGCGTGACGGGTTGCATGGGATCTCCTCCTGTAGCCAGCGCATGGGGGCTTGCAGACGGAGATTCGGTGCGGCCGCCTCCCCGGATGAGGGGATGCTCACCGCCCCCCGGCTCGGGCTCGACCCGAGCCGGCATGACACGTCTTCAGCCGGGCTCGATGGGGCGCCGGCGCACCGCGTTGAGCACGGTCTCGGCGGCCCGCAGGTGGCTGACACCGGCGTCGACCGCGCCCCGCGTGATGTCCAGGGCGGTGACCTTCCGCCCGGAGCCCGCCACCGTGGCCGTGCGGTCCCAGTCCTCCGCCGGCGTCGACTCCACCCGCTCGGCCATCGCCTGGGCCTGTAGGGCCAGTTCGGACAGGCGCTCGTGCACGGTGCCGGTGGGTGCTCCCGGCTTCGGCCGAGCCTCCGGGTCGACGTCGGCCGCGGCCAGGGTCGGGGTGTCGAGCGTGCGCACGGCGGCCAGCGCCCGCTCGGACGCCGCGATGGCCCAGGCCGCGGCGACGATGTGCTCGATGGCCGACCAGCCGTGCACCTGGCGGTGGGCCAGGTCGTCGGGGGCCTCGTCGTCGCCGAGGCCGGCGAACAGGCCGCGGTAGCGGCGTTCCAGGCCCCGCAGAGCGACCGCGGCGTCGGACGGCGAGAGCTGGGAGAGGTCCATCCCGCTGGTCTAGCGCGGCGGCGCGCCCGGCGCAGCGAGGCACCCGTCGCCGCCGGTAGTTTGCCGGGCATGTCCATCTACGACGTGGCGATCAACGCCCTCGACGGCAGCCCGGCCGACCTGCACGACTACGACGGCAAGGCCGTGCTGGTCGTCAACGTGGCGTCCCGTTGCGGGCTCACGCCCCAGTACACGGGCCTGGAGCAGATCCACGAGCAGTACGCCGGGCGCGGCTTCACGGTGCTGGGCGTGCCGTGCAACCAGTTCGGCGGCCAGGAGCCGGGCACGGCCGAGGAGATCGCCACGTTCTGCTCGACCAGCTACGGCGTGACGTTCCCCATGACCGAGAAGGTCGAGGTCAACGGCGACGGCCGCCACCCGCTGTACCAGCAGCTCGTGGACGTGCCCGACTCCGACGACGGCCACACCGGCGACATCCGCTGGAACTTCGAGAAGTTCCTCGTGGCGCCCGGGGGCGAGATCGTGGC
>JBKPRS010000516.1:0-2324 GCA_046734695.1 Actinomycetota bacterium
CCCGGGCGATCTCCTCCTCCACCGGGACCTCGGGGACGCCGGTGATGCCCGACTGGCCGCCGACGTCGATCATCCCCGCGCCCTGGGCCACCAGGTCCAGCGCCCGCTGCACCCGGGCCTCGGTGGTCGGGTGCTCGCCGCCGTCGGAGAAGGAGTCCGGGGTGGCGTTGACGATGCCCATGAGCACGGGCTCGCTCAGGTCGAGCGCGTGGCCGCGCACGACCAGGCGGGGAGGAGCGGTCACCGGCTCAGGCTAGTGCCGCGGCCCGGTCACCCCAGCTGGGCAGCGTGACCAGCGGGGGCAGCTCGGAGAAGCCCTTGACCAGCGGCGGAAGGCCGGGACGGCACAGCGTGGCCGGGTTGGCGGAGCGGACGCCGGCCCGGTCCAGCGCGGTCTGCAGGACGGTGAGGGCCTGGGGGCCCAGCTCCTCCAGCGAGCGGTTGCGGTGGACCCGGGTGCCCAGGTCGACCTGGACGATCCCCGCCGGTCCCACCGCCTCGGCCACGTCGATGAGCAGGCCGATGTCGACGCCGTAGCCCCGTACGAACGGGAGCTGCTCCAGCAGGCCGCGCCGGCCGGCGAACTCGCCCGAGAGCGGCTGCACGATGGTGGACAGATGGGGGAACAGCGTCGCCAGCACCGGCCGGGCCATGAGCTCGGTGGTGCGGCCGCCGCCGGTGCCGCCGTGGCTGGGGCGCTCGTAGTAGCCCTTGACGTAGCTGACGCGGGGATCGGTGAGCAGAGGCCCGAGCAGGCCGACGACGAAGTGCGAGCCGAAGTCGGTGATGTCGGCGTCGACCCACACGACGATGTCGCCCTTGGCCATGTACAGGGAGCGCCACAGCGCCTCGCCCTTGCCCGAGCCGCCGGCCACGTCGGCCAGCACCTCGGCCGCGTCGATGACCCTGGCGCCGGCGGCCTCGGCCACCTTGGCCGTGTCGTCGGAGGAGTGGTCGTCGACCACGAGCACCTCGTCCACCAGGCCGATTCGGTCCATCAGGCGGCGGCGCACCTTGGACACGACCGAGCCGACGGTGTCGCCCTCGTCGTGCGCGGGGAGGCATACCGACACCGTCTGGTCGCCCTTGGCTTCGACCAGTTGGTGCAGGGGGAAGTCGCGGTAGTGCCGGCAGGCGATCGGTAGGGCCGATCGGTCCGGAGCCGCGATCGTCGGTAGCGATCGACGCTTCATCATCAATCAGTCAGACAGAGAGGGGGTGCCCCGGAACCCTAACCGTCCCCCGCTCCCGCTCCACCGCGGCCCTGTGAACGGTCTCAGAACTCGATGGCAGAAATCGTCAACCATTCGTCCTTGCTGCCATCGGGCCGCGATCGGCACCATGGCGGAGTGAGCCCCCGACATGTGGTCATCGTCGCCTTTCCCGGCGTGCAGTCGCTCGACGTGACCGGCCCGCTGGAGGTGTTCGCGGTGGCCAACCGCTACCGGCCGGGGTCCTACCGCACCACCGTCACCGCCCGCGGGCCGGCCGAGGTGGTGCGCACCTCCTCGGGCCTGGGCATCGTCGTCGACAAGCCGCTCGCGGCCGTGCAGGGGCCGATAGACACGCTGGTGGTGGCCGGGGGCGACGGCACCGGCGACGCGGTGGCCGACGCCGAGCTGGTGGCCTGGATCCGGGACGCAGCCGCCCGCAGCCGGCGCGTGACCTCGGTGTGCAGCGGGGCTTTCCTGCTGGCGGCGGCCGGGCTCCTTCGCGGCCGCCGCGCCACCACCCACTGGGGCTCCTGCGCCCTGCTGGCCCGGCTCCATCCCGACGTGGACGTGGAGGGCGACCGCATCTACGTGCGCGACGGCCACGTCTGGACCTCCGCCGGGGTCACCGCGGGCATGGACCTGACCCTCGCGCTGGTCGAGGACGACCACGGCGGCCCCCTCGCCCTGAAGGTGGCCCGCCAGCTGGTGCTGTTCACCCAGCGGGGCGGCGGCCAGTCCCAGTTCAGCGCCCAGCTGGCGGTGCCCCGGGCCGAGCGCCGGCCGCTGCGCGAGGCGCTCGGCTACATCGCCGACCACCTCGACGCCGACCTGTCGGTCCCCGCCCTGGCCCGCCACGCGGCCATGAGCCCCCGCACGTTCGCCCGCTCCTTCCGGGCCGAGGTGGGCACCACGCCCGCGGCCTACGTCCAGGCCGTTCGGGTCGAGGCGGCCCGCCGGCTGCTGGAGACCACCACCGACGGCACCGCCGAGGTGGCCCGCACCTGTGGGTTCGGCACCGTCGAGACCATGCACCGGGCGTTCCGGCGCACCGTGCACACGACCCCCGGGCAGTACCGGCGCCACTTCGCCGCCACCGCCTGACAAGCCACC
>JBKPRS010000517.1:0-3147 GCA_046734695.1 Actinomycetota bacterium
AGCTGCACCCCGGACGCGGTCGGCCGGCTGGCCGAGACGGTCGGATGCCCGGCGCTCGTCATCCACGGGTCTCGCGACGCCGTCCGCAGCCACTCCCAAGGTGTCGCGCTGGCCGAGCGCACCGGAGGGGCCCTGGTCACGCTCGCAGGGGCCGGCCACTGCCCTCACCTCCGCGACCCCGTACGGGTCAACCTGCTGATCCGGCAGTTCGTCGAGGCGGTCGGGGGATGAGGGCGCGCCCGCCCCAGCGGGTCGACTTCGTCGAGCGCGACGGGGTCAAGGTCGGGTTCGAGGTCTTCGGCCAGGGCGCCCCTGGGCTCCTGCTGATCCCGTCCACGCCCATCTCCCACGCGCGGTCGTGGAAGGGCCTGGTCCCCTTCCTGTCCCGCCACCACCTCGTCGTCACCGTCGACGGGCGCGGCAACGGCCTTTCCGACCGGCCGGGCGAGAGCGCGGCCTATGGGCCGGACGAGGTCCTCGCTGATCACGCCGCCGTGCTGGACGCGGCGGGGCTGGCCCGGGCGGTCGTCGTCGCCCACTGCCATGCCGTGCCCTGGGCCCTGCGGCTGGCGGCCGAGCACCCCGATCGGGTGTCGGGTCTCGTGGCCATCGCTCCCGCCGTCGAGCTCGCGCCGCGCGAGGAGCACTGGGCGGAGCCGACCCGGCGCTGGGCCGACGAGGTGGAGGATCCCACCGCCTGGGCGCTGTGCAACCGCCATGCCTGGCGGCAGGACTACCCGCCCTGGCCGCGGTTCTTCTTCGACCAGCTGCTCCCGGAGCCGCACTCGACCAAGCAGTACGAGGACGCCGTCTCGTGGGCGCTCGAGACCGACCCCGAGACGATGATCGCCGAGCGTGAGGGCCGGGGCGCACCGGCGGAGCGGGACACCGAGGCGCTGTGCCGCAGCGTCCGGTGCCCCACACTCGTCATCCACGGCACCGAGGACCGGTGCCAGCCCGCGGCGAGGGGCCGGCGGCTGGCCGAGCTGACCGGCGGCGACCTCGTGCTCCTGCAGGGCGCCGGCCATCTGCCCCAGGGCCGCGAGCCGGTCAAGGTCAACCGGCTCATCAAGGAGTTCGTCGATCGCATCGAGGGGGACCCCATGCGCGAAGCGGTGTGGACACGGGGCCTCGACCGGCCCAAGCGGGCGTTGTACCTCTCGTCGCCGATCGGGCTCGGGCACGCCCGGCGGGATGTCACGGTGGTCAAGGAGCTCAAGCGCCTCCGTCCCGACCTCGAAGTCGACTGGCTGGCCCAGCACCCGGTCACGAGCGTGCTCGCAGCCGAGGGTGAGCGGATCCATCCCGCCAGTGCCTGGCTGGCCAACGAGTCCGCGCACATGGCCTCCGAGTCGTGCGAGCACGACCTGCACTGCTTCCAGGCGCTCCGCCGGATGGACGAGATCCTCGTCGCCAACTTCATGGTGTTCCAGGAAGTCGTCGAGGAGGGGCTGTACGACCTGATCGTCGGCGACGAAGCCTGGGACGTCGACCACTTCTGGCACGAGAACCCCGAGCTCAAGCGGGGCGACCACGTCTGGATGACCGACTTCGTGGGCTATCTCCCGATGCCCGACGGCGGCGAGCACGAGGCGTTCCTGACCACCGACTACAACGCCGAGATGATCGAGCACATCGCGCGCTACCCGCGCATCCGGGACGCCGCCATCTTCGTCGGGAACCCGGACGACATCGTGCCCGGCACCTTCGGCGGCGACCTCCCGGGCATCCGCTCCTGGACCGAAGAGCACTTCTCGTTCTCCGGCTACATCACCGGCTTCACGCCCCCGGATCCCGACGAGATCCCGGCCATCCGGGCCGAGCTCGGCTACCACGACGACGAGCAGGTCTGCATCGTCGCCGTGGGCGGCAGCGGGGTGGGACGGGCGCTCCTCGAGAAGGTCATCGCGGCCTATCCGCTGGCGAAGAGGCTCACTCCGGAGCTGCGAATGGTGGTCGTCGCCGGGCCGCGCATCGACCCCGGCAGCCTTGCCCTCCCCGGCGAGCCCGGCTTGGAAGTGCGCGGCTACGTCGCCCGCCTGTACCGGCACCTCTCGGTGTGCGACCTGGCCGTCGTGCAGGGTGGGCTGACGACCACCATGGAGCTCGCCGCGGCCAAGCGGCCCTTCCTCTACTTCCCGCTACGGCATCACTTCGAGCAGAACTTCCACGTGCGGCACCGCCTGGACCGCTACGGCGCCGGCCGTTGCATGGACTACACGACGAGCGACCCCGACCTGATCGCCGCGGCCATCGCCGAGCACATCGGATCGATCGTCGCCCACCGCGACGTCGAGACCGACGGCGCCGCCCGCGCCGCCCGGCTCATCGCCGAGCTCGTCTGACCTTGCTTCGCAAATCTCCTCTATTCGCATCACTGTCCCCCATGTCGGTCGATCGACCGAACGAGAGAGAGGCCATCCCCATGTTGACCCACGACTACAGCTACAAGACCTGCCTGGACGGCTCGGTGAACCACGCCTGGACGGTCGACGACTGCTTCCAGGGCCGCGACTTCGACTTCACCAAGCCGTTCCTGCCCGACCGGATCGCCGGCGTGAAGGCCATCGGCTGCCTCGACGACGACGAGCGTCGCCGGCTCAACCAGATCCGGGGCAACAGCTACTGCCACATCTTCGCCTTCGTCGAGGAGTACATCGTGCCGATGGTCGTCGACCACGCCCGGGACGACGTGTACGGGGACGAGACCCGCCTGTGGACCCTGCTGCGCTTCGCCGAGGAGGAGGTCAAGCACCAGGAGATGCTGCGCCGGGCCTGTGACCAGTTCGCGGCGGGGTTCGGCAGCGACTGCGGCCTGATCCCGGGCCGCGAGGACGTAGCCGGCGTCGTCCTGGGCACCTCGCCGCTCACCGCCCTGCTGCTGACCAGCATGATCGAGTGGTTCACCCAGCTCCACTACCAGGAGCACGTCCGCGACCACGCCGAGCTCGACGAGCTGTTCCGGGACATCCTGCGCTACCACTGGATCGACGAGTCCCGCCACGCCCGCCTGGACACCCTGCTGATCGACGAGGTCGCCGCCGGGTTGTCCCCCGACCAGCGCGAGCAGGCGGTCGACGAGCTGCTCGAGCTGGGCGGCGCCGTCGACGGGCTCCTGGCCCAGCAGATCGAGCTCGACATCGATGC
>JBKPRS010000518.1:0-9494 GCA_046734695.1 Actinomycetota bacterium
AGCGCGCCCAGCATGCGGCCCCGGGCGTGGAGCGGGAACACCGCCACCCCGCCCTCCCCGACCTCCTCGATCAGCGCCCGGTCGGCCCCGTCCTCGAACAGCGGCGCCAGCATGGCCACGCCCAGGGTGCTGCGGATGACCGGGCGCCCGTCCGCCAGAGCGGCCCCCAGCTCGCCCGCCCGGGCCAGGTCGCGGGGGATGCGCTGGGCCAGCCGGGTGACCAGCGGGACCAGTTCGGGGTCGACGTGGGCCGCCCCGACCAGCGGCCGGGGCTTGGCCGCCGACTCGATCATGCGCACGACGCACCAGTCGGCGATGCGAGGCACGGTCATCCCCGCCAGCTGGGCCAGGGCGGTGTCGATCTGCAGGCTGCTCGACAGCGCTGCGCTCAGCTCGTCCAGGAAGCCCAGGTGCTCCTGGGCCCGCTCGGCGGCGTCGGCCAGCCGGGCCCGGTCCAGCGCCAGGGCGCACTGGGCGGCCACGTCCTCCAGGAACTCGTGGTCACTGTCACTGAGAGTGACCTCTTCGGGGAAGCCGATCCCCATGACCCCGAAGACCCCGCCGTCGCTGTCGCGCAGCGGGACGACCACGAAGGCCGGGTCCCACTCCATGCCGGTCACCTGCATGGACGGATAGCGCTCGCTCCGGTCGGCGGGCGAGCTGACGACCACGGGCCGGCCGGTGCGCATGACCTCGGCCCCGGGCAGCGAGGCGTTGAGGGGGATGCGCCCGAAGCGCTCCTCCACCAGGGCCGCCGGCACGCCGGTGCCGCCGGCGATCACCAGCTCGTCCCCGGCGTCGGACAGCACGTGCAGGGTGGCGGTACGGCCCCGGAGCATGTTCACGGCCGCGTCCAGCGTGGCCGCCACGATGTCCAGCGGGTTGCGCAGCCGGTTGAACCCCTCGACCAGCCGGGCCATGCGAGCCGTCGCGCCCAGCGAGCGTGTGGCGTCCACCAGCACGCCGCCGGCCACGGCCTCGGGGCTGCCCTCGATCTGGAGGGCCTCGTCGCCCCTCGTGATCGGGCGGATGCGCAGCACGGCCCAGCGGTCCCGCCCGCGCATGCGGACGGCCTCCTCGCGGGCCGCGGCCCCGCCCAGCACGCAGTCGAGCCACTCCGACGCCAGGGCGCGGCTGTCGGGATGGAGCGCCTCGAGCCAGCCGTGGCCCTGGAGCCCCGGGGCGGGCAGCAGCGCACCGGTCGGCCCCGCGGCGTGCGCGCTGATGCACCGGCCGTCGCCGGCCCACGAGAACAGCACCGCCAAGACGCCATCCGGCAACGACCCGCTCTCCGGGTCGACCCCGACCGGTGACCTCAGTCCCGTGCCCCTTGCTGCCGCTTGAGGAGTCATGGGCAGCGAGATTCTTGCACCCCTCTCCCCCATCTGCATCCCACGAAAGGTGGTATTGCGCGCGCAGCACGGTCGTCGACCACACTCCGACATCGGCGGGTCGCGCGCGTCAGACTGGCGGGATGGCATGGACCCGCTTCTCACTCGCCGGCGCCATCGGCGCCAAGCTCGACGCCGACGCCGTCCGCTACGGGCCGGGACTGCCCACCGAGAGCGAGCTCCGGCTGCTCGGCCAGGTGTCCGGCCGCCGCCTCCTGGACCTCGGCTGCGGCGCCGGGGCGGGCACGGTGGCGCTGGCCAAGGCCGGTGCTCGGGTCATCGCCGTGGACGACCAGGCGGCCAACCTCTCCGAGACCCGCGACCGGGCCGAACGGGAGGGCGTGCGGGTCGAGACCCACCACGGCCCGCTGGCCGAGCTGGCCTTCGTGCGGGCCGACACCATCGACGCCGCGGTTTCGGCCTACGGGCTGGCCACGGTGGACGACGTCGACCGGGTGTTCCGCCAGGTCCACCGGGTGCTGCGCACCGACCGTCCGTTCGTGTTCTCGTTGCCGCACCCCGCGTTCGTGATGCTCGACCCCACCGGCGGCGGCGAGCCGATCCTGCGCCGCGGCTGGTGGGACATGACCCCGCCCCCGTGGTCGGTGGCGGACGGCCGGGCCGAGCCCGACCGGGTGATCACGCTCACCGGCCTGTTCGCCAGCCTGGGCCGGGCCGGGTTCGCGGTCGACACCCTGCTGGAGCCGCAGCCCGACCGCGCGGTGGCCGGGGACACTTGGTCCGACGCGATGCAGTGGGTGCCGCCGACGCTCATCGTCCGGGCCCGCAAGCTGGGCACGTAAGTCGTGCCGGTGTCATAGCGGCCTCGGCCTACAGTCCGCGCGGTGGGCCTCCACCGGCAGCACGCGGCCTGGTTGCTCGGGCTCGAGGGCCTGGCCCTGCTCCGCTACGGGGCCGGCGACGACGTCGGGGACGGCTTCCTCGAGGCACGGCTGGACGAGGTGCGCCGCATCGTGGACGCCGTCGACCGCGAGATGCCCCTCGTCGACATCGGCAGCATCTCCGTGCGCGACGGGTATGCCATCTGGGCGACGACCTACGACGGCGCGAGCAATCCGCTCTTCGAGCCCGAGGTCACGGCGATCCGGCCCCTGCTCGACGCCCTGCCCATCGGGCGCATCGCCGACGTGGCCGGCGGCAGCGGACGCCACGCCGCCCACCTCGCCGAACGAGGCCACGAGGTGATCGCCTTCGATCTCAGCCCCGAGATGCTGGCGCACGGGTCCGGTGCCCGGGTGCAGGCCGACCTCCGGTCCCTCCCCCTGCCCGACGCCAGCGTCGACGCCGCCGTGTGCACGCTCGCCCTGACCCACCTCCCCGACCTCGACCCCGCGTTCAGGGAGCTCACCCGGGTGGTCCGGGGGGGCGGCACCATCGTCACGAGCGACATCCACGTGCTGTCGCTCTACCTCGGCGGGGTCGCGCATGCGGACGGCAAGCGGATGCCCGCCTCCCGCTGGTTCGCGAGCGACTACATCCGAGCCGCCCACGCCGCCGGCCTAGAGATCGTGACCTGCCTGGAGCCTCGCTGGCCCGTGCTGGAAGGAGGCGGCGGACCACTGGCCCAGGCCTGGTGCCCGGCCGCGACCGCTGCCGCGTATCGCGATGTGCCCGCCGCCATCGTGTGGGCCTTCCGCGCCCCTAAGGCTCCTGGCCGCGGGCGGACCACCAGGCCAGCAGGCGGCGCTCGGCCTCCTCCTCGCCGAGCGGGCCCTCGTCCAGGCGGGCGTCGAGCAGCATGGCCAGGGCCTCGCCCACCTGGCGGCCGGGTCCGATCCCGAGCAGCTCCATGACCCGGTTGCCGTCGATGTCGGGCCGGATGGCGTCGAGCTCCTCCCGCTCCCGCAGCTCGGCGATGCGATCCTCCAGCGCGTCCATGCGGGCGGCCAGCATCCGGGCGCGGCGCTCGTTGCGGGTGGTGCAGTCGCAGCGGGTCAGCTCGTTGAGGTCGTCCAGCAGCGGCCCGGCGTCGCGGGCGTAGCGGCGCACGGCCGAGTCGCTCCACACCTCGTCCTGGTAGCCGTGGAAGCGCAGGTGGAGGAACACCAGGCGCTGCACGTCGTCGATCACGTCATTGGGGAAGCGCAGCTCCTGCAGCCGCTTGCGGGCCATGCGCGCCCCCACGACCTCGTGGTGGTGGAAGCTCACGCCCTTGGGGCCGATGGCCCGGGTCGCGGGCTTGCCCACGTCGTGGAGCAGGGCCGCCAGGCGCACCACCAGCCGGGGCGACGTCTTGGCCACGACCGCGATGGTGTGGGCGAGGACGTCCTTGTGGCGGTGGATCGGGTCCTGCTCCAGGCGGAGCCCCCGCAGCTCGGGGAGGAACTCGTCGGCCAGCTCGGTGTCGGCCAGGAACCACAGCCCGGCGCTCGGGTCGTCCACCACGAGCAGCTTGGACAGCTCGTCGCGGATGCGCTCGGCGGACACGATCGCCAGCCGCTCCCGCAGCTTGCGCACCGCGGCCACCAGGTCGTCGTCGGGCTTGAGCCCGTACCCGGCGATGAAGCGGGCCGCCCGCAGCATGCGCAAGGGATCGTCGGAGAAGGACACCTCCGGCGCCAGCGGGGTCCGCAGCACGCCCGCGCCCAGGTCGGCCACCCCGTCGAACGGGTCGATGAGCTCGATGTCGGGCAGCCGTAGGGCCATGGCGTTCACGGTGAAGTCGCGCCGGGAGAGGTCCTCGGCGATGTCGGTGGCGAACACGACGTGGGGCTTGCGGGAGTCCTCCCGGTAGGCCTCCGCCCGATGCGTCGTGATCTCGAAGATGGCGTCGCCCTTGCGGGCCCCGATGGTCCCGAAGGCCTCGCCCTGGGCCCACACGGCATCGGCCCAGCCCTCCAGCAGTGCCCGGGTCTCAGGGGGATGGGCGTCGGTCGTGAGGTCGATGTCGGCCCCCGGCCGCACCCGCCCGAGGACCAGGTCGCGCACGATCCCGCCCACCAGGTACAGCGCGTGGCCGGACGCGGCGAACCGCTCGGCCAGAGGCCGGACGTCGTCGAGGATCGGCTGCAGCCGGGCGGGGATCACGACCGGTCAGGCTAGGGGACGCCGCGCCGGGTCCCGCCGGTCATATGGCAGCGGGATCGAACGGGCCGGACCGCCGGGCTCAGCGCGCGGTGGCGACCGCGCGGCGGTGGGCCACTTCGGCTGCGCCGACCGCGTCACGCCCCGGTCCCCCGCCGCTCGGGGGCTCGGGGTGGAGGCGCTCACCGGCCAGCCCGCTGAGCGCGGCCGCGGTCGAATCCCGTAGCGCCTCGAGGTCGTAGCCGCCCTCCAGGAACGCCAGCACCCGCCCCGGCTCCACCAGCGAGGCCAGGGCCCGGGTCATGTCGGCGTAATCGCCCGAGGTCAGGCCCAGATCGGTGAGCGGGTCGGCCCGGTGGGCGTCGAAGCCCGCGGAGATCAGCAGCCAGGTCGCGCCGATCTCCTCCGCCAGCGGGGCCACCACCTCGTCGATCGCGGCCCGGTACACGTCGCCGGTGGCGCCCGGCGGGACCGGGACGTTCACCGTGCGGCCCACGCCCTCACCCTCGCCGGTCTCGAGGACCGCGCCGGTCCCCGGGTAGAGCGGCCACTGGTGCAACGACACGTAGGTCACGCGCTTGTCCTCGTAGAAGATGTCCTGCGTGCCGTTGCCGTGGTGGGCGTCGTAGTCGACGATCAGTACCTTCTGGCCCCGGTCGGCCAGGGCGGCCGCGGCCACGGCCACGTTGTTGAACAGGCAGAACCCCATCGCCCGGGCCGAGACGGCGTGGTGGCCGGGCGGCCGGACCGCGCAGAACGCGGCGGTCGCCTCGCCCGCCTCCAGCCGCTCGATGGCGCTCAGGCCCGCGCCCGCGGCCAGCAGGGCCGCGTCCCAGGACCCCGGCACCGCGGAGGTGTCTGCATCCAGGTGGCCACCGCCGCTGAGGCAGAACCGCTCCAAAGCGCCCACATAGGTAGAGGTGTGCACCGCTTCGATCTCACGCTTGGTGGCGGCACGCGGCTCGACCCGGACCAGCTCGCTGTCCAGGCCCGATTGCTCGATGCCATGGTCCACCGCCACCAGGCGCGCCGGGCGTTCGGGATGGCCCGGGCCCGTTTCGTGCTCGGCGTATCGGGGATGCGAGACGAACAGCAATGCCATCTACCCTGACGCTAACGGGCTTGTCGAGCGCCCGGCGCGTAAGTGGGGGTGCGCGTTGCCTACGCTCATAGGGATGAAAGAGGCCCGTCGACGACGATGAGCCTGATGCGCACCACGATCCGGAGCGGCTCACGCCTGCGCGCTCGCCCCTGGCAGGGCGATCCTCATGTCGCGCACGTGACCCCGGCCGCCGACCTGCTCGGGCCCCTCAGCGCCGACGACGTGCGCCGGGGGGTCGAGTCGCTGCGCCGCGCCGGCTACCGGGGCGCGGTCACCGCGGCGCTCCCCAGGGCCGACCAGGCCCCGTTCCTCGAGGTCGGCTTCGTCGAGACCCACCGCCTCCACCTGCTGCTGCACGGCTTCGACCGGATCGTCCCGGCCGCCGTCCCCGCCGGGGTCGAGGTGCGCCGGGGCCGGCGCCGCGAGCACGACGAGGTGCTGGCCGTCGACCACGCCGCGTTCGCCCCGTTCTGGCGCCTCGACCACCTCGGGCTGGCCGAGGCGCTGTCGGCCACCGCCAACGTCCACTTCCAGGTGGCGCGCACGCCGGCCGGCATCGTCGGCTACGCGGTGTGCGGGCGGGCGGGCCCCCGGGGCTACGTGCAGCGCCTGGCCGTCGACCCCGGCTTCCAGGGCCGCGGCGTGGGCGCCGCGCTGCTGGCCGACGGGCTGCGCTGGCTGCGGCGCTGGGGCGCCCGCGACGCGCTGGTCAACACCCAGGAAGGCAATGACCGCTCGCTGCGGCTCTACCAGCGGGCCGGGTTCGTCCTCCAACCTCACGGGCTGGCGGTGATGGAGATCTCGCTCGGGGTCACCGAGTGACCGCCCGCCCCCATTGTTCGTCGTTGACCGCGGCGGCTCGCCGGGCATCCCGGCGGGCTCGGCTCCTGGTGGCCGTGCCGCTCATGGCCGTCGCCATGCTCGCCCTCGTCGTCCCGCTGCCCGCGGGTGCGCAGGCGGCGCCGGCCATCTCGCTGGTCGAGCAGACGACCTGGGTCCACCCCGGTGAGCAGTTCGACGTGCGGGCCCAGGTCACCGGCGCCCCAGCCGGCTCCTTCATCCGGCTCGTGGTGCACAAGGCACCCACGTCGCGCGACAGCTTCCGGCACACGCTGGACGGCGAGCTCGGCGCCGTGCTGCCCCAAGGCACGATCCGCCAGCCGCTCGCCGAGCTTCCCGCCGGGCCGGGCGGCACCGTCACCGCCGGGTTCGTGGCCGGCCGCGGCGGGCTCGCCCTGCCGGGACGGGGCGTCTACCCGGTCGAGGTCCAGCTCCTGGGACCCGACGGCAGCGCGCTGGCCGGCTTCGTCACCTACCTGACCTTCCTCACCGACACCGACGAGTTCCCACCCCTGTCGGTGGCGGTCGTGGTCGACATCGCCGCGCCGCTCGCCCTGCGGCCGGACGGATCGTGGTCGCTGGCCAACGATGCGGTCGACCGGGCCCAGGAGCGCACCGATCTGCTGGCGGACACGCCGGGCGTGGCGCTCACCGTGGCGCCCCAGCCGGAGACGATCGAGGCGCTGGCACTCGACGGGACCCAGGGGGAGGCCGAGGTCGAGTCGCTGCGGGCCGACGCCGCGGCCCGGCGGCCGCTGGCCCGGCCCTACGTGGACGTCGACCTGGCCGCGCTCCAGCGCGCCGGGCTCATCGGCGAGGCCAACGCCCAGGCCGAGGGCGGCGCCAACATCATCCGTGGCCGCCTGGCCACCGAGCCGGTCGGCGGGGTGTGGCTGTCGGGCGAGACGTTCGGCGGGGAGGCGGCCCGGCTGGCCGTGCAGCTCGGGTTGAACCGGGTGCTGGTCCCGCCGAGTGCCATCAGCGGTGGCAGCGACGAGGTGCCGACCGTGCCGGTCCGGCTGGGCGAGAACGGCCCGCTGGCGATGGTGAGCGACCCCGAGCTGGCATCGCACTTCACCGACGGGTCCGGCCTGCTGGGAGCGCACCGGTTCGTCGCCGAGCTGACCATCGAGTGGCTGGAGGCGCCGGCCAATCCCCGGGCGGTCGTGGTGCACCTGCCCCCGGACGCCCAACTGGACCCGGCGGCCGCCGCCGTGGCGCTCAACGCGCTGCAGGACGGCCAGGCGGTGCAGGCCGTGCCGCTCGACCAGATCTTCGGCTCGGTGCCGCCGGGCGACGACGGCCCGACCACGGTGACGCCCGCGCCGCACGAGGTCACCGACGACCTCCGGCCCATCGCCGGCTCGCTGGGATCGGCGCACGCTCGGGTCAACGGGCTGGGCGGCCTGGTGGAGGACCCGTTGCTGGCGTCGTCGCTGCAGCAGTCCCTGCTGGCCAGCACGGGCACCGACACGCCCGACGACCAGCGCCACGCCTACGTCGATCGGGTCAACACGGCCCTGGGCACGGTGACGGGGGCGGTCACGCTGCCGGACCAGTTCCGCATCACGCTCACGTCCCGTTCCAGCACGATCCCGGTGTCGCTGGACAACCAGACCAACCAGAAGCTGACGGTCCGGCTCACGCTGGACAGCGACCAGCTCGAGTTCCCCGAGGGCCGGGTCCTGAACCCGACGCTGGATCCCGGCACGACCCGCCTGGAGGTGCCGGTGCGGGCGCGGACCTCGGGTGCGTTCACCATGGACGTGACCGTCACCAGCCCGGACGGCTCGATCGTGCTGGACACGTCCACGTTCGACGTGCGCTCGACCGCCATCTCCGGCGTGGGGCTCGTGCTGTCGATCGGCGCGGGCGTGTTCCTCCTGGTCTGGTGGGCCCGCCACTGGCGCATCGCCCGTCGCTCCCGGCACCTGATGCCGCCGTCGTCCTATCCACAGGCCGCCAGCGGCCCGCCGGCCATCGACGGCTCGAGTGGTCCCGGTGGGCCCGGCGGTCCTTTGGGTCCGGGCCCGGGCCCGGGCAGCGGCGGCGGTCCCGGTGGCTCTGGTGGCCCCGGCCGGGTCCCGATCCCCGACCATGAGTACCGGCCTGCCCACATGGCGGGCCAGCGCGGCCGCTAGGGCGCGAACCGCCCGGTCAGCGGGCTAGGGTCGCCGCCCATGCCGGTCCGCATCGTCACCGACTCGTCCGCCGATCTGCCCGCGGAGGAAGCCGAACGGCTGGGGGTCGAGGTCGTGCCGCTGTCGATCCGCTTCGGCACCGACGAGTACACCGACGGGGTCGACCTGTCGGTGGCCGAGTTCTACGACAAGCTGGCCACGTCCGCCGAGCTACCTCAGACCGCGGCCCCGTCGCCCGGCGCGTTCGAGGCCGCCTTCCGTCGCCAGGCGTCGGCCGGCGCCGACGCAGTGGTGTGCATCAACCTGTCGTCCGATCTGTCGGCCACCATCCAAGCCGCCCAGAACGCGGCGACAGCGCTGGCGGGCGAGCTCGACGTGCGGGTGGTCGACTCCCACTCGATCACCTCGGGCCTCAGCACACAGATCCACCTGGCCGTCGAGGCCGCCGGAGACGGCGCGTCAGCGGACGACATCGTGGCCCTGGTCGACGGCCTGGCAGCCCGCACCCACGTGTTCGGCGCGCTGGACACGCTCGACAACCTCAAGAAGGGCGGCCGCATCGGCGGCGCCCAAGCCCTGCTCGGCTCCCTCCTGTCGATCAAGCCCCTGCTCGACATCTCCACCGGCGAGGTAGCCGAGGCCGGCCGGGCCCGCACCCGCCGCAAGGCCCTGGAGTGGCTGCGGGACAAGGTCTTCGCCCTCCCCAAGGTCGAGCACCTGTGCCTCGCCCACGGCATGGCCCCCGACGTCCAGCAAATGCTGGACCTCCTCGCCCCCCGCTACCCCGCGGACCAGGTGCGGGTCTCCCTCATCGGCCCCACCATCGGCACCCACGGCGGCCCCCGGGTGATGGGCCTCACCTGGCTCGACCCGGCCTGACCCCGCCCCAACCCGCGCCAACCCGCGGTCCCTGGCCCGACCCCGCCTAACCGTCCCGCGCCAACCCGCGGTCCCTGGCCCGACCCCGCCTAACCG
>JBKPRS010000519.1:0-6046 GCA_046734695.1 Actinomycetota bacterium
CCGCGGGGGGGGGCGCGGGCGGGGCCCCGGGGGGCGCTTCACGCGGGCGGCGCCCCCGGGCGCCCCCCCGCGACCAGTCAGGCACTGTGACCTGCAGTGACCGAGGACTGGTTTCTCAAGATCGACGGCATCCCCGGCGACTCGCTGGACAAGGTCCACAAGGGTGAGATCGAAGTGGAGTCGTGGTCGTGGGGGGTCGTCAACGAGGGCTCGCCAGGATCGGGGGGCGGCGGGGGTGCCGGTCGGGCGTCCTTCCAGGACTTCCACTTCGTGACGAAGATCAGCAAGGCATCACCGCAGCTGTTCCTCTCGTGCGCGACCGGCGTCCACCACAAGGACGCCACGCTGAGCGGGCGCCGCGCGGGCGCCAGTCCCTCGGGCGACTTCCTCAAGTACAAGCTCAGCGACGTCCAGGTCACCAGCGTGCAGCACGCCGGGGGCGGATCCGATCTGCCCATCGAGCAGTTCTCGCTCAGCTACGGCCGCTTCGAGATCACGTTCACGCCCGAGGACCGGGACGGCAGCCCCGGCTCGCCCATCTCCGCCGGCTTCGACGTCAAGATGAACAAGAAGGTCTGACCGTCACGCCTCGGCGGGCAGCAGGAAACCGGACTCGACCAGCCGGCGGATGACCGGCAGCGCGGCCCGCGCCACCGTGCCGGCATCGGCGCCGGCCGACCGGGCGGCCTCGCCGAGGACAGCCCCGAGGGGCCGTGAGCCGTCGCACGCCGCCACGATGGCGGCCACGGCCCCGTCGAGGGCGCCCTCCCGGCACAGGCCGGCCGTCTGGCGCAGCCGCCGGTCGGTCACCGACCACCCGGCGCCGCCCGGCTGCGCCCTCTCGTCCAGGACCACGTCGGGCGCGACCCGCAGGCAGACGGCGGCGAGCGCGTCGCCCTCATGGGCGGCCAGGAAGTCGGCGAGCTCGAATGTCGCGCCGAGGTGGTCGCCGCACGGCATGGCGAAGTCCTGCGTCGCGTCCTCGGCCCGGAACCAGCCCTCGCCGCCCGCCCGGCGCCGCATCGTGACCAGCCCGAGGCCGATGGCCTCGATCCGGTGGTGCTCGTAGTACGCCATCCACCGGTCGTACTCGGGCTCCCAGCGGTCGGGCGCCTCGGTCTGGCGCAGCCAGTTGGCCGCGTGCGTCGCCGGGTCGAGCGCCTCCCGCACCAGCACCAGGGCGTCGCAGCCGCTCCCGGCGAACCAGCCGGCGAGCCGCTCGCGCCAGTCCTCCCCGGCGACGTGCGCCCACGACGCCAGGCACTGGAAGTGCCCCCCGTCGACCAGGTGGGCTGGGACCGATCGGACGAGCGTCCGGCACACCTCGTCGACGGGCGCCGCCGCGTCCCGGAACAGGTAGCGCTCGGAGGGCGAGATCACGAACGGCGGGTTGGCCACCACGAGCCCGAACGCCTCGCCTGCGGCCGGATCGAGCATGTCGCCCGTGCGGACCTCGACGTTGTCGACCCCGTTCAGCTCCATCGTCAGCGTGGCCAGCGCGGCCGCCCGCGGGTTGAGGTCGGACGCCACGACCCGCTCGCTGTGCGGCGAGGCGAACAGCGCCTGGACCCCGCAGCCGGTCCCGATGTCGAGCGTGGACACGCCCGGGCGGCGCACGGTGGCCCCGGCCAGCGCCATCGACGACGCGCTGACCCCGATGACGTGGTCGGCGGCGAGAGGAGCGCCGGCCCGCAGCGTCCGGTCGTGGGCCACGACCCAGGCCGCCGGGGCGTCGAGCGGCCGCACGGTGATGCGGGCCTCGACGTCGTCCCCGTCGATGGCGACCATGCCACCCGCGGCCAGCTCCTCGACCGGCACGGGGGCGAGAGCCCGCCGCGCATCGCCGAGCGGGACGGGCACCCCGAGGACGAACAGGCGCAGCAGGATGTCGAGCGCATCGCCCGCCCGCGTGGCCCGGACCAGCGGCGCCAGCTCACCCGCCGCGACGTGCGCGACCGCGTGAGACCCGAGGCGCCCGGCCATCGCGCCGAAGTCGAACCCGGCGCCGTCCAGGCACGAGCGGAGCTGCCGTGCCGTCGCCGGATCGTCCAGGAAGCGCACCGTGTCGTTGCCGCCCCGCAGGCTCGCCGCCCGCTCAGGCCGGGGACGCGCCGATCAACACGACGACCAGCGTGGCGGGCTCGTCGAACGGGTTGCGCCACGCGTGGCGGGTGCCGTTCTGGACCACGGTGTCGCCCGGACCGAGCTCGACCGTCGCGCCGTCGTCCAGCTCGAGCACGACCCGCCCGGACACGACGTACTCGAAGTCGATCGTCACGGTCGTGTGCATGCCGGGATTGTCCGGCTCCATGTGGCCGATGAGCCCAGGCAGCGAGGCCTCGATCTCGGCGAGCCCCGCGTCCACGTCGACCCCTTCCGGCGGCGGCGTCGCCTCGGGCGGGACCGTGAACGTCCCCACCCGGTAGCCGCCCGCGGGCGGGAAGTAGGCGGGGGTCGCAGGCGGCGTGCCGTCCTGCGGCGCCGCCGGCGTGGCGTCCTCGCCCCACAGCCGGTGGAACGCCAACCCGGGCATCAGCGCCGGCGTCACCGCCTCCACCCGCTCATCGCTCACGAACACCGATGTGCCGTCGGCGTTCACTCCGGTCACGACCCGTCTGATGGCCATGGCGCGAGTCTGCCGCGCGTCTCGTGGCCAGGTGGGCTCCGGTCACGTACTCAAGGTGTGCCGCCACGCGGCGAGGTAGGCCGGGAGCAGCTCCGCCGCCACCTCAGGCCGCGAATCATCAACGGCCTCGCGTAGCGGGCCGTACACAGCCTCGACCTCATCGAGGCGTTGGTCGGACTGGCGCCCGGCTGCCACGAAGGCGACGAGGACGGGGGCAGCACCGCGAACCAGCCCGTCGAGGTCGTCCTCCAGCGGCATCGCGAGGAGCTGGAGCCGCTGGGTGACGTAGTAGACGTCGGCGTGGGCGCGGTCCCTGTCCACGGCCACGGCCAGGGCGTAGAGCCGTTCGACCCTGTGTGGATCTGAATGGCTCCCGAAGCGACGCATGACGCCGCCCGTGGCGGCGATCCCGCCGGCGATGAGGGCTGCCGCCGCCACTGGCCCGCTCCGACCCATCCCGTAGCGAATCAGCTTGTTCGATCGCATCTGGAGAGCGAGCACCTCGCCCGCGATCCGGTCAGCCAGCGCTTGGAGATGCCGCTCTTCCACCACCGACCATCATGGCCGGTGTCAGACGAGGAGGCGTCTGATGAAACGGCACGCCTCCTCGGGCGTCTCGTGTCGAGCGTTGGCCAGGGCGGTCAGCAGGTAGCCCGCCAGGTACGCGTGGGCGCGAGCCGCCTCGTCCACATCGGCGAAGCCGTCGGCGAGAAGCTCGGCGGCGACCGGGTCGCCCCGGACGGTCCCCTCCACCAGGCTGAGCGCGAGGCGAGCGAGATCTCGATCGGTGCTCACCGGACAAGCATGGCTCTGATGGGGGGCCGGCGGGTCACGGCGGGATGGTGGTGTCGGTGGTCGGCGGATCAGGCGGCGGCGGCGGTGGAGCCGTGGTCGGCGGGGGCGGGGGTGGCGGCGAGACCGTGTCCTGGTGGTGGGCGGCGGCTGCCACGGGAGGATGACCGGCGGGCCGACGGGGGGCGGCTCGATCACCACCACCGAGACGGGGGTCTGGGGCTCACTGGCGCAACCCGTGTCGACCAGGCGGCCTGTCGACTGCTCCACCTGCCAGCGGTGGGTGCACGCGGCCAGCGGATCGAAGTGGTAGGGCGGTGGCTGAGGCACTGCGCCGGGGCCGGAGCAGGAGGGATCGCAGTGGCCGATGCGGCCACCCCCGCGTGTGCCTGTGCCGCTGGGCGAGGTGCCAGCAGGTACCGCGCCCGTGGCCGCCAGGGACGTCGGGGTGTCGCCCGCTCCGGTCCGCGAGGTGTCGCCGGCGGCGCCAGGCCTGACACTGCCGGACTCGGCCTCCGCCTCCGGCACCGGCCCGCTCCCGCCCCGCACGACCGCGGTCAGCGCGCCGGGCGCGACGAGCACGGCGACGCCGAGCACCAACGCCCACAACACCGCCCGTGCCCGCATGTCCCCCAGCCATCGCTCGCTGCCTGCCTGCGCCGCAGAAGCTAGCCGCAACGTGGAGTCGACGACTGCGAGGGCGGCGGGGATCAGTCGGCCGAGCTCGTCACGTACACGGTTGCGTAGGGGTCACCCTGCGCCCGAACCGCCACGACGTCGAACTCCCATCCGCCGGCGGTGATCACGAACGACGCCGTCACGATCCGGGCGCCGTCCCTCTCCGTGACCTCGGGCCCCGTGACCGCGCCGTCCTCGCCCACGTCCTGCGCCTCGGCGAGCAGCGCCTGCACCGCGGCGTCCGCGTCCTCCGCGGCGATCACCGAAGTCGAGCCACCCGTTCCACTCCGTGTCGGCAGCGTCGGCATCAGCGACCGCGTGCCCGCGGGAAGGTGGATCACGTCGCCCTGCTCCCCGAAGAGCTCGTCGCCGGCAGTGCGCTCACGGTCATCGACGATCGACCGTGGTGCGGGCGGCTGGCCGGCTCGGTCTGTGATCGCCGGCGCCTCCGGCGGCAGCTCGCTCGCCCGGTCGGCCGAGACGAGCAGGATCGGGTCTGCCCCGGTCACCCACAGCTCGAGTCCGAGGAAGTCTTCCTCGCCCAAGCCTTCGTGCACAGCGCTTGCCTGGATCCAGGGCTGGTGGTCGACAGACCCTGAGCCGGACTCGGCTGCCGTGCGCACATCGATCCCATCCAGTGCGAGCCCGTCGATCCGCCCTACCCAGGCGCGCACGACGCTCAGAGGGTCACGGTCGGTGATCCGGTAGGCGGCCCGGAGCGACGTGCTGCGAACCGGGACTCCGTTGCGGAAGTACAGGTCCTGCTCGAACACGGCCGGCCTACCGATCGGCACGGCCCCGTCGGGCTGCGTCAGGCCGAACGGGAGATCGAACGAGGTCGCGAGGGCGTCCCCGCCGGCGGCTGAGAATCCGTCCGAGTCGCCTCCGCACGCCACCGGCCCGAGCGCGCATGCAAGGGTCACGACCGCTGACGCCAAGATCCGACCGGCGGGGCCATGCAGGCCCAGCCGAGCGTCAACCCACGACGCCGCCACCCGGGAGCCCGAGGTCGACCACGACGGGTAGGTGGTCCGAGGCGTCCGCCGTCGTCACCACCGCCGCGGTGCGGGCGACCACGTCGCCGGACGACATGACGTAGTCGATGCGGGCGTGGGGCGTGGCGGCGTCGAAGGTGTAGCCGGCGCCGACGCCCGCGGTCACCCAGGCGTCGACCAGGTCCTCGGTCAGGCTGGCGATCTCCGGTGAGTCTGGCGTGGCGTTCAGGTCGCCGAGCACCACCACCGACTCGTTGGTGCCGGCCAGGACGTCGCGGATGGCCGCGACCTGCGCCAGGCGCTCGACCTGCGAGTCGTGCTGCAGGTGGGTGTTGAATATCCGCACGGGCAGGCCGCGCACCCTGATCTGCGCGGCGAGGAGCCCGCGCTGCTCGCCACCCGCCGGGCGCGGGAGCAGCGTGTTGCTCGTCTCCCTGATGCGGTGCTCGGACAGGATGGCGGTGCCGTACTGGCGCCGCGGCGCACCGGGGGTCAGGGGGTCGAAGTCGAGGTTGGCCCCGAACGCGGCGTACATGCCGAGCCGGTCGGCCAGCCAGTTCGCCTGGTCGACGAAGTCGCTGCGCTGGCCGAAGTGCACGTCGACCTCTTGCAGGCCGACCACCTCCGCGCCGGTCGACTCGACCGTGGCCGCGATGCGCTCGAGATCGAGCACGTTGTCGAGCCCGACGCCGTGGTGGATGTTGAACGTGGCCACCCTCAGCGGGCGCGCCGGCGGTGCGCCGGCCACAGCCGACGCCGTGCCGGTCCCGGTGACGAGCGTGGCGGCGAGAGCCACGAGGAGCAGGACGGCGGTGCGGACGGGATGGCGGCTGCCGGCTCGCATGGGACATCGGTCTAGCCGATCGGCAGAGGCCGCCGCGCCCGGTTCCAGCCGGGGCCCACCATCCCGGCGCGCATCATCGCAGGCTGGGTCACACTGTGCAGAGCAGCAGGA
>JBKPRS010000520.1:0-19223 GCA_046734695.1 Actinomycetota bacterium
CCCCGGGGCCGCAGCGCCCGCTCCGCGGCGCGGGGCTCGGGGGCGGACGGGGCGTCGGCGCGGCGGCGGGGACGGGCGCGGCGCACCACGTTCACGCCCTCGACCGGCCCGGCCAGCACCCGGTGGAACAGCTGGGCGACGCCCTCGACCAGCGGCTGGGCGCTCGACTCGGCGGGGACCTGCTCGGCGTAGAAGCTGCAGCGGATCAGCACCGACACCAGGTTGTTCACCAGGGCGGAGCGGGCCGGCGTCTCCTCCAGGCCGAAGGCGTGGACCAGCGCCAGGCCGGTGCGGTCGGCGATGCCGCCGGAGCGGCGGGCCCGGGACTCGTGGTCACGCGACGCGGCCTGGAACGAACCGAAGACGGGCGCCCACGCCTCGTGGAGCGCCATGAAACGGCCGACCCAGTCGGTCAGCTGGGCGAGGCCGTCCCTGTCGGGCGTGACCGGGCCGAGGCCCTCGGCCAGCGCCACCATCTCCTCGCCCAGCCGGGCGGCGAGCGTCCAGAACACGTCGTCCTTGGACGAGAAGTACTGGTAGAAGGCGGGGCGCGAGCAGCCGGCACGGGCGGTGACGAGCTCGACCCGGGACTCGGCGAAGCCGAATTCGGCGAAGATCTCCAGGGCGGCGCTCAGGATGCGACGCTGGGTGTCGGTGCCCCTCTCACCGACGAGCGGGTTGCTGCCGAACGGCGGCCGCCGTACGACGCTCGCTTCCATGGGGCGGTAATCTAACAGCAACGTCAGTTTCCCAAGCGGACGCCACTACTGAAGCGGGGGCCGGAGCATGCGGGTCGAGGATCTCATCCTGGTCAGCGTCGACGACCACGTCGTCGAGCCGCCGGACCTGTTCGAGGGGCGGCTGTCCGCCCGGGCCGCCGAGCGGGCGCCGAGGATCGAGAAGCTGGAGAGCGGCCGGGAGGTGTGGATGTTCGAGGGCGCGGCCCTGCCGAACGTCGGCCTCAACGCCGTGGCCGGCCGGGTGCCGGAGGAGTACGGCCTCGACCCGCTGGCGTTTTCCCAGATGCGGCCCGGCTGCTACGACATCCACGAGCGCATCCGGGACATGAACGTCAACGGCGTGCTCGGCTCGCTCAACTTCCCCAGCCTCGCCGGGTTCGCCGGGCAGCTGTTCTCGACGTGCCCCGAGCGCGACATCGGCCTGGAGCTGCTGCAGGCCTACAACGACTGGCACGTGGAGGACTGGTGCGGCGCCTACCCGGGCCGCATGATCCCGCTGTCGGTGCCGCCGATCTGGGATCCCCAGCTCATGGCGGACGAGATCCGGCGCATGGCCGGCAAGGGCTGCCTGGCGGTGACCTTCTCGGAGAACCCCGAGAAGCTGGGCTGGCCCAGCTGGCACAGCGACCACTGGGACCCGTTCCTCGACGCCTGCCAGGAGACGGGCACGGTCATCTGCCTGCACATCGGCTCGTCGTCGCAGGTGGTCATCACCGCCATGGACGCGCCGATCGACACGATGATCACGCTCCAGCCCATGAACATCGTGCAGTGCGCGGCCGATCTGGTCTGGTCCCCGGTGTTCCGCAAGTTCCCCGACATCCGGGTGGCGCTGAGCGAGGGCGGGATCGGCTGGGTGCCCTACTTCCTCGAGCGCATCGACTACGTGTACCAGCACCACAAGGCGTGGACGAACCAGGACTTCGGCGACAAGCTGCCGAGCCAGGTGTTCAACGAGCACGTGCTCACGTGCTTCATCGACGACGCCGCGGGCATGGAGGTGCGCCACCACCTCAACCTCGACCACATCCACTGGGAGTGCGACTACCCCCACTCGGACTCGACGTGGCCCCAGGCGCCGGAGCTGGCGATGAAGTACCTGGACGGGCTGCCCGAGGAGGACATCGCCCGCATCACCCACCGCAACGCCATCGCCAACTTCAGCTACGACCCCTTCGCCCACATCCCGCCCGAGCAGGCCACCGTGGGCGCGCTGCGGGCCCAGGCCACCGACGTGGACACCACGCCGGTCAGTCACGGGACCGGCAAGTTCCAGGACGAGGGGATCGTCACGGCCATCACGCTGTCCGAGCGCATCGCCAAAGCCCACGGGCGCCAGTGAGCACGGTTTCCTTCCGGGTGCAGCCGGCGCTCGACGACAGCAACCGCTTCTTCTGGACCTCGGGCGAGGACGGCCACCTGCGCTTCCTGCGCTGCCAGGACTGCGGCTACTGGCTGCACCCGCCCGTGCCCCGCTGCCCGACCTGCGGCAGCCGGGACGTCGCGCCCGAGGCGGTGAGCGGCCGGGGCGAGGTCTGGTCCTACACGGTCAACCACCAGAACTGGGACGGGGGCGAGGTGCCCTACGCCATAGTGCTGGTCGCCTTCCCTGAGCAGGAGGGCCTGCGCCTGACGAGCAACCTGGTGGGCTGTGAGCCCGACGAGGCCCGCATCGGCATGCCGGTGCAGGTCACGTTCGAGCAGCACGACCAGGTCTGGTTCCCGGTGTTCGAGCCCGCATGACCTCGTTCGAGCAGCGGTCGATCATCTCGGGCGTGGGCCAGTCCGCCATCGGGCGGCGGCTGGGCCGCTCCGGCCTGGACCTGACCATCGACGCCGCCCTGGCCGCCATCGCCGACGCCGGGCTCACGGTGGCCGACATCGACGGCCTCGCCACCTACCCGGGCGCGGGCGCCGGCGCCGGGGCCGGGTTCAGCGGGCCGGGCGGCCCCGACGTCCAGGACGCCCTGCGCCTGCGGCTCAACTGGCACTCAGGTGGCCTGGAGGGACCCGCGCAGCTGCAGGCGGTCGTCAATGCGGTCCTGGCCGTGGGGGCGGGACTGGCCCGCCACGTGCTCGTCTACCGCACGGTGACCGAGGCGACCGAGCAGGGCAGCGGCGGCCGCCAGGGCATCGGCCTCGGGGGCGGAGGCGGCGGCGTGCCCCGCATGGGCGGGTCGATGCAGTGGACGATCCCGTTCCGGGCCTACTCGGCCGCCAACTGGCTGGCCATGAACGCCCAGCGCCACTTCCACGAGTTCGGCACCACGCCCGAGCAGCTGGCCATGATCGCCATCAACGCCCGCCGCAACGCCGCGCTCAACCCCGAGGCCATCTACCGGGATCCGATGACGCTGGAGGACTACTTCGCCTCCCGCATCGTGACCACGCCGTTCCGGCTGTTCGACTGCGACGCCCCGGTGGACGGCTCGACCGCGGTGATCGTGTCGGCCGCCGAGCACGCGCCGGCGGTGGACCACCCCGTGGCCCGGGTCGAGGCGGTGGGCACCGCGCTGCGGGGCCGGCCCTCGTGGGACCAGTTCGACGACATGACCACGATGGGCGCCCGCGACGCGGCCGCCGCGCTGTGGACCCGCACCGACCTCAAGCCCGCCGACGTGGACGTCGTCGAGCTGTACGACGGGTTCAGCTTCTTGTCGATGTGCTGGCTGGAGGCGCTGGGCTTCTGCGGGGTGGGGGAGTCCGGCCCGTTCATCGAGGGCGGCCACCGCATCGCCCTCGACGGCGAGCTCCCGCTCAACACCCACGGCGGCCAGCTCTCGGCCGGCCGGCTCCACGGCTTCGGCTTCATTCACGAGGCCGTGCTGCAACTCCGCGGCGAGGCCGGCGACCGCCAGGTCGCCTCAGGCCCCGAGGTCGCGGCGGTGGCCAACGGCGGCGGCCCCGTGGCGGGCGCCCTGCTGCTCAGCCGGCTCTGACCGGGACCGAGGCGGGGCCGGCGACGTTGGTCATGTGGACGTAGCGGATGCCGTCCAGGTCGACCTGTAGGTCGGGCCAGCGGCGGTAGAGCTCGCGGAACGCGGTGCGGCCCTCCAGGCGGGCGAGGTGGGCGCCGATGCAGAAGTGGATGCCGTAGCCGAACGTGACGCCCGGCGGCCCGACCCGGCCGATGTCGAAGGTGTCGGGGTCGTCGTAGGCGCGGGGGTCGCGGCCGGCGGCGCCCGTGAGGACCAGTACCGGGCTGCCCGCGGGGATCGTCGTGCCGTGGCGCGGCCAGTCGGCCACGCAGAAGCGTCCCGCGTACTGGGCGGGGGCCCGGAAGCGGAGGATCTCCTCCACGGCCGAGGCCACGAGCCCGGGGTCGGCCTTCAGCCGGGCGAGCTCGGACGGATGCTCGGCGAAGGTCATGACGCCGTTGCCCACCAGCTTGGTGACCGTCTCTGCGCCCGCCGCCGTCAGCAAGGAGACGAACTGGGTCACGGCGTGGTCGTCGAGGCGTTCGACGCGGCCGTCGTCCCCCTCGACCTCGGCGGTCAGCAGGTGCCCGAGCATGTCGTCGCCCGGGTGGTCGCGCCTGTCGGCCACCAGCGCCCGCAGGTACTGGTTCTGGGCGATGGCGGCCTCGATGCCCGCGGTGGTGGGGAAGGGGTTGCCGACCTCCCGCTCCAGCACGGCGTCGGTCCACAGCCGCAGCTGCTGGCGGTCGGCCGGCGGGATGCCGACGATCTCGCTGATGACCTCGATGGGGAACGGTCCGGAGAAGTCCTCCACCACGTCGAACGCGGACGCCCCGGCGAGCCGGTCCAGGAAGTCGCCGACGACCCGTGCCACCACCGGCTCCCACGCCGCGATGCGCCGGGGGGTGAAGGCGCGGCTCACGAGCTTGCGGTTCCGCTCGTGCTGGGGCGGGTCCATCATGATCAGCGACCCGACGGCCTCGACCACCTCCCCGAAAGCAGCGCTGCGGAGCTGGTCCAGGGTGACCCCCCGGGTGGAGCTGAAGCTCGCCGCGTCCTTGTGGACCTCCATGCAGTCGTCGTAGCGCGACACCGCGTAGAAGCCGAGGCGCTCGTGGTGGTAGATCGGGTGCTCGTCCCGCAGCCAGCGGTAGGTGTCCCAGGGGTCCTCGAAGAACGTCTCGCTGTACGGGTCGAACTCCACCTGTTCAGTCTTCCCGGTAGCGCTCGTCGAGAACGGTCGCGAGGCGGCGCCGGTCGAGCTTGCCCGAGTCGAGCCAGGGCAGCTCGGTCTGGTCGGCGAACACGGCGATGTGGCGCGGCACCTGGTAGGAGGCGATGGCCTCCTTGACCCGCTTGCGGGCCTCGTCCTCGTCCAGCGTGTCGCCCGGCCGCAGCGCCACGGCCGCCACCACGTCCTGGCCCCGGTGGGGATGGGCGATGCCGGTGACGAAGGCCAGCGCCACCTCGGGCAGCGCCTCCAGCGCGATCTCGACGTCCCGGGGCGTGACGTTCATCCCCGAGGACTTGATGCCCTCGCCCAGCCGGCCGGTGAAGTAGAAGTGCCCGTCCTCGTCGAAGTGGCCGCCGTCGCCCGTGCGGTACCAGCCGTCCGGCGTGAAGGTGTCCGACCGCTCCCGCTTGTGGAGCCCGAGCATGAGCGAGTAGCCGCGCACCCACAGCTCGCCGGTCGCCCCGAGCGGCACGTCCTCGCCGGACACCGGGTCGACCAGCTTGTGCTCCACTCCGGGGACGGACAGGCCGAACGAGCCCTCCTTCTCCGGCGGCAGCGCATGGTCGTACGAGTCGAAGGTGTGCGGGCCGAGGGTCTCGGTCATGCCCAGCGATGTGGCCTTGGGCGGCGCACTGCCCGCCGCGGCGTCCATCGGCAGGGCGGCGAGCGTGCCGCCCCGGATGGAGGACAGGTCCCGTTCGGGGTAGCTCGGGTGGTCCAGCAGCGCCTTGCCCATGTGCGGCCATCCCAGCACCTGGGTGACCCGCTCCCGCTCGATCAGCGCCAGCGTGGCGCCCGGCTCGAACTGGTCTTCGAACACGAGCGTCGTCCCCGCGTGCAGGGCGGCCACCAGCGTGAAGCTGAGCCCGCCCACCCAGAACAGCGGCATCGGCGTGTAGAGCACATCGTCGCTGCGGAGGTCCCGCATGGGCCACAGGTTGTGGGCGTGGCGGACGACCGCCCCGTGGCTGTGGACCGCGCCCTTGGGCGCGGCGGTCGAGCCGGACGAGTACACCACCGCCATGGGATCGGCCGGCGTGACCTCCGCCTCGCACGCGGCCAGCAGGTCCGGGTCAAGGCCCTCGCCTCGCGCCATCAGGCTCGCCACCGGCGTGGCCCACGGCGGCCGGCCCGAGCCCCAGGTCCACACCGTCCGCAGGTACGGATGCGACGGCCGGAAGATCTGCCCCGGCTCGGCCTCGGCCAGCCCGGGGACCGCCTGCTCCAGGCGGTCGAGGTAGTCGTGGCCCAGGAGCGCGTCCACGGTGAGCAGCGTCTGGACGTCGCCGTGGCGCAGCAGCCAGCCCAGCTCCGCCGCCTTGCTGTAGGTGTTGAGCAGGACCGCGACGCCGCCCATGCGGGTGATGCCGAGCCAGCCCACGATCCAGTCCGGGCCATTGCCCGCCAGCAGGCCGATGCGAGAGCCCTTGCCCGCCCCGGTGGCGAGCAGGCCGCGGGCCAGCGCCGCCGAGCGAGCGTCGGCCTCGGCGTACGAGAGCCGCGTGTCGCCCAGCACCGCCAGCGTCTTGGCGCCGAAGGCCCCGGCCGCGTGGCGGATCAGCTCACCGCTCGTGGGGGTGTACGGCGGGAAGCTGGGCTCGCTGGCCATCGCGGGTCAGAGGCCGAGCGGATCGGGCGTTAGGCACAGCCCAAGAGTCCGCGATTTGGCGGCCGGGCCGCAGCTTGGCAGCGAGGACTCCAGGCAACACAGCACCGCAACACGAGCCGACATGACTATCCGCGCGCGCTCTCAGGAACGTTCATCAGGCGGGACAAGTTGCCCCCCATGACCTTGGCCGTGTCTTCGGGCGAGAGCCCGGTGAGGTCGTCCACGAAGGCCAGTGGGTCGGACATGCCCTCCGGGTGCGGGTAGTCGGAGCCGAACACCACGTTGTCGGCGCCGATGGTCTCGCACAGCCCGACCGGGTCGTCCTCGTGGAACGGGTGCACGAAGATGTTCCGCTTGAACACCGCCACCGGGTCCTCCTCGAACAGGTGGGGGTTGAAGGCGTAGGTCGACTCCAGGTCGTGGATCAGCGGGCGCACCCAGCTCGACCCGTTCTCCACCGGGACGATCTTGAGCCGGGGGAACCGGGTGCACAGCCCGTGGCCGATGGCCGAGGCCACCGTGTCGGTGATGGCGCGGGAGCTGGCGTGGCTGATGGCGGCGAAGGCGCCGCCGCTCTTGAACGGCAGGAACTCGTCGCCCGGCACGCCCTCCCACTCGTTGAGGTAGCGCTGGTAGCCGCTGTCCGAGGCGTGCATGCCGACGACGATGTCCCGCTCCTGCACGAGCTCCCAAAACGGATCGAACTCGGGCAGGGCGAAGCTGCGGGGGCCCCGGTAGCCGGGCACCGGCGCCGGGCGGATCAGCACGATGCGGGCGCCCCGCTCGGTGACCCAGTCCAGCTCCTCGATGGCACGCTCCACGATGGGCAGCGTGATCACCGGGGTGGGGAAGATGCGGTTCTCGTACCCGAACGTCCAGTGCTCGTGCATCCACTCGTTCAGCGCGTGGATCACGACGTGGGTGGCCTCGGGATCGTCCCGCAGGCGCTCCTCGACCAGGCTGGCCAGGGTGGGCCACATGAGCGCCCGGTCCAGGCCGAGCTCGTCCATCAGCTCGAGGCGGGGGCCCGGCTCCCGGAAGGCGGGGAGGGCCTCGATGGCCCGGCCCATGATCTCGCGGCGCGACTTGCCCTCGGGATTGCCTTCCTTGAAGTAGGCCTCCTGGGCCCCGGGGGCGGCCACCCGCTCGAAGGTGGGGTTGGGGATGTAGTCGCTGATCCGGCCCTTCACCGCGATCTTGGTGCGCCCCCGCACCTCGACGTACTGCACGACGTCCGCGTAGGCGTCAGGGAGGAACTTCGTGAGGGCGTCCGGGGTCTCGTACATGTGGTTGTCCGCGTCGAAGACCGGAAAGTCGAGCTCGCGAGACGGCATCGCACACCTCTGCCTAGAAGTGACAACTGCTCAGAAGTGACATCAACGTTAGATACCATACACAGGTGGATCTGGAGCTGAGCGAGGACCAGCGCGTCTTCCTGGTCACCACGCGCAAGTTCCTGGCGGCGGAGTCCCCGGTCTCGTGGGTCCGCACGCTGGAGGACGACCCCGCCGGCTTCCCGCGCGAGTGGTGGTGCCGTGGCGCGGCGCTCGGCTGGACCTCGCTGCTGGTCCCCGAGGCCGACGGCGGCGGCTCGGTCGGCGACCACGGGCTGACGGACCTGGTCCTGGTGGCCGAGGAGATGGGCCGCTGCGTGTCGCCCGGTCCGCTGGTGCCGGTCAACGTGGTGGCCGCGGCCATCGCCGCCGGCGGCACCGCGGCCCAGAAGGAGGACATGCTGCCCGGCCTGCTGGACGGCACCGAGATCGGGGCCTGGACCGGGCCGGACCTGATCGAGGCTGAACCGGAAGGTGACGGCTTCCGCCTGTCGGGAGTCGCGTCGCCGGTCGAGGCCGGGGCCCAGGCGTGCCGCCTGCTGGTCAGCGCCCGGGGCCCGGACGGTCCCGTCCTGGCGCTGGTGAGCCCGCGCGACCCGGGCGTGACCGTGAGCCCGCTGGGCGGGCTCGACCTGGTCCGGCGCTTCGCCGAGGTGCACTTCGACGGCGTGCCGGTGCCCGCCACCGCCTTGGTCGCGGGCGATCCCGACGCCCTGGCCCGGCTGGCCTGCGTGGTGCAGTGCGCCGAGACGGTCGGCGTCATGGACCGGGTGTTCGAGATGACCCTCGACTGGCTGGCCGACCGCTGGTCGTTCGGGCGCCCGCTGGCGTCGTACCAGGCGCTCAAGCACCGGGTGGCCGACGACAAGCTGTGGTTGGAGGCCAGCCACGCCGCCGCGACGGCCGCGGCCCAGGCCGTCGCCACCGGGGCGGACGACGCGCCCGAGCTGGTGAGCGCGGCCAAGGCGTGGATCGGCCGGCACGCCACCGACCTGGTCCAGGACTGCATCCAGCTCCACGGCGGCATCGGCGTCACCTGGGACCACGATCTGCACCTTTACCTGCGGCGCGCCACGGTCAACCGGCTCACCTACGGCACGCCCGAGGAGCACGCCGAGCGCATCGCCGCCCTCGCCCTGGGGGAGGCGGCCGGATGACCGACGTCGAGCCGGTCGAGCACTTCCGGTCCCGGGCCCGGGCGTGGCTGGCGGACAACATGCCGCCCTTCCCCGGCGAGGTGCAGGACCGGATCGAAGACACCCGGCGCGACCACGAGCGCAGGCTCCAGCGCCGGCTGTGGGACGGCGGCTTCGCCGGCATCTGCTTCCCCGCCGAGTACGGCGGGCTGGGGCTGACCGTGGAGCACCAGAGCGCCTTCACCGAGGAGTCCCGGCCCTACGACATGCCGTTCAGCCTCAACATCCCGACGCTGGGCATCCTCGCGCCGACGCTGGTCGACTTCGCCAGCCATGAGCAGAAGCTGCGCCACCTGCCCGCGATCCTGCGGGGCGAGGAGCTGTGGGTGCAGTTCCTGTCCGAGCCGAGCGGCGGGTCCGACCTGGCGGGCTGTCTCACCCGCGCCGATCGCGACGGCGACGTCTTCGTCCTCAACGGCTCCAAGATCTGGAGCTCGTCGGCCCACATCAGCGACTACGCCCTCTGCCTGGCCCGCACCAACTGGGACGTGCCCAAGCACCGGGGCCTGACCATGTTCATCGTCAAGATCCACCAGCCAGGCGTGACGGTCACCCAGATCCGCCAGCTCGACGGTTCGATGGACTTCTGCCAGGAGTTCTTCGACGATGTAGCCGTCCCCGCCTCGGCGGTCGTGGGCGAGGTGGACGACGGCTGGACCGTGGCGTCGCGCCTCCTGTTCCACGAGCGCAACTCGGTCGGCGGCGCCTCGCCCTACACGAGCGGCCGCAACCCGGGCCGGGACGAGACGCGGGCCGACGCCGACCTGCTGGCGATGGTCAGCGAGGCGGGCCTGGCCGGCGATCCCCACGCCCGCCAGCTGCTGGCCGAGGCCCGTATCCGCCAGCTCGTGGGGGCCCAGCTGGTCAGCCGGGTCGGCCAGGGCATGGCCTCCGGCGCGCTGCCGCCGCCGGCCGGCGCGCTGCTCAAGCTGTACAGCGCCACCGCGGTCATGCGGCGCTGCGAGATCGGCCTGGAGCTGGCCGGCCGCGCCGCCGCCACCTGGCCCGAGGGCGGCGACACACCCGGGCGCCGCTTGGCGGAGGTGTCGCTGTGGCGCCAGAGCCTGTCGCTGGGCGGCGGCAGCAACGAGATGCAGCGCAACATCATCAGCGAGCGGCTGCTGGGCATGCCGCGGGAGCCCGCCGCGGACCGCGACGTGCCCTATGGCGAGGTGCGGCGCGCTAGCCGATCGCGCCCTTCTCCTTGAGGGCCGACAGCTCGTCCCAGTCGTAGCCGGCCTCCAGCAGGACCAGCTCGGTGTGCTCGCCGTGCTCCGGCGCCCGGCTCACGACGACCGGCTCCTCGTCGAACTGGGCGGGGCTGGCCACCAGCGCCACCTCGTCCCCGTTGCCCGCCGTCATGGTGGGCAGGTAGCCGTTGGCCTGGACCTGCACGTCGTCGTACAGCTCGTCCAGCGTCTGGAACGGGCTCCACACTCCCTCGAAGGTGTCGAGCACCTCGCGCCAGTGGTCCAGCGGCTGGGCCCCGAAGGCCGCGTCCAGCCGGGCGACGCACTCCGCCGCGTTCTCGGCGCGGGCGGCGGAGTCGACGAAGCGGGGGTCGGTGGCCATGTCCGGCACGCCCAGGCGCTCCACGAAGTCGACCCAGTGCTTGTCGCTCTGCAGCAGGATCAGGCTGATGAAGCGGTCGTCGGCCGTGCGGTAGGTCCCGACGCCAGGGTTGCCGGACATGGGCCTGCCGCCACCCCCGGGAAGCTTGCCGAAGCCGAACAGCTTGGCCGCGACGACCAGCGGCGAGATCTGCCACATGGCGGTGGCCAGCAGCGACACGTCGACCACGCTCGGCTCGCCGGTCCGCTCCCGCTGGACCAGTGCGGCGGCGATGGCCCCGGCCGTGGCCAGCCCGCCCATCACGTCGCCGAACGCGGGGGAGGGCTGGCTGGCGGGCCAGCCGCCCTCCCGCTCGGGCATTACCGCTCCGAGGCCGCCCCGGGCCCAGAACGAGGCGCCGTCGTAGCCGCCCTTCTCGGCTTCGGGGCCCTTGGGCCCGGCCCCCGAGCCGCGGGCCACGATGATCTTCGGGTTGCGGGCCCGCAGGTCCTCGGTGTCGATCCGCAGCTTGCGGCGCACCGGCGGCATGAAGTTGGTGAGGAACACGTCGGCCGTCTCCACCAGGCGCAGCAGCGCCTCCCGGCCGTCGGGATGGGACAGGTCGAGCGTCACCGAGCGCTTGCCCCGGTTGGGCTGCTCGATCATGAAGTTCACCCCGCCCGCGCCGAAGGGCACGAGGCCGGAGGTGATCAGGCCGCGCTGGGGGTCGCCGGTGAGCGGGTGCTCGACCTTGATGACGTCGGCCCCCCAGTCCACCAGCACCGATCCCCCGGAGGGGACGAACATCCAGCTCGCGACCTCGATGACGCGGATGCCGTCCAGCGGTCCCGCCACGTGCTGCTCCTTCCTCAGGCCGGGAAGCCGACCGTCTTGGTCTCGGTGAAGATCTCCAGACCCTCGAGGCCGCACTGGCGGCCGATGCCCGACTGCTTGTAGCCGCCGAACGGTGCGTCGGGGCCGTACCAGACGCCGCCGTTGAGCGCGAGCGTGCCGGTGCGGATGCGGGCGGCCAGGGCCTTCGCCCGCTCCAGGTCGCCGGAGGTGATCTGCCCGGACAGGCCGTAGGTGCTGTCGTTGGCGATGCGCACGGCGTCGTCGTCGTCCTCATAGGGGATCATGACCAGCACCGGCCCGAAGATCTCCTCCTGGGCGATGGTCATCGCGTTGTCGACGTCGACGAACAAGGTCGGCTCCACGAACCAGCCCCGGTCGAGGTGCGCGGGCCGGCCGCCGCCGGCCACCAGCCGGGCACCCTCGGCCTTGCCCTTCTCGATGTAGCCCAGCACCCGCTCGCGCTGGCGGGCCGAGATGACCGGGCCCATGAGGTTGCCGGGATCGGCCGGGTCGCCGTAGGTCACGCCCGCGATGCCGGCCACCGCCAGGTCCACCGCCTCGTCGTAGCGGGACCTCGGCACGAGGAGCCGGGTGCTCATGGCGCAGCCCTGGCCGGCGTGGAAGGCGATGGACGCGGCCGAGCCGGGGATCGTCGACTCCAGGTCGACGTCGTCCAGCACCAGGTGGACCGACTTGCCGCCGAGCTCCAGGAACACGGGCTTGAGGCTGGCCGAAGCCGCCTCCATGATCCGCCGGCCGGTGGCGGTCGAACCGGTGAACGCCACCATGTCGACAGCCGGCGACGTGCTGAGCACCTCGCCCACCAGGTGGTCGCTGGAAGCGACCACGTTGACCACGCCGGGCGGGATGTCGGTCTGCTCGGCCACCAGCCGGCCGATCCTCGTGGCGTTCCAGGGCGTGTCGGGGGCCGGCTTGAGCACGCAGGTGTTGCCCATGGCCAGGACCGGGCCGAGCTTGTTGAGCGTGATCTCGACCGGATAGTTCCAGGGCACGATCACGCCGACGACCCCGATGGGCTCCTTCCACACCTCGCGCCGGGCGTCGCCCATGCCGAAGGCGTCCTTGAGGCCGAGGTCGCGCCGCCAGGCGAACTCGTCGATCATGTCCGCCGGCCAGGTCAGCGCCTCGCGCAGGGGGGCGTCGAGCTGCGGTCCGTAGGTCACGAGGACCGGGCAGCCCACCTCGGCGACGAGCTCGGACCGCAGGGCCTCCTGCTCGCCCTCGAGGGCGGCCTGGAGCTGGTGCAGGCAGTGCCGGCGGAACGCGTGGTCGCGGCCCCAGTCGGTGGTGTCGAAGGCGCGGCGGGCGGCGTCGACCGCGGCCTGCATGTCGGCGGCGGTGCCGTCCGCCACCGGGCCCAGCACCTCCTCGGTGGCCGGGTTCACGTTGTCGAAGGTGGCGCCGCCACTCGCCTCCACCAGCTTCCCGTCGATCAGGAGGCGTCGCTCACCAGGGGGATTGCTCACTGGTGCACCCTGCGGGATGCACCCAGTGAGCACTCGGCCCCAAGGGCCGAGTAATGCACTGTGTTTTTCGTTCGCTCGACAAGCTCGCTCACCAGACCAGCTCCAGGTTCTCGATGGCCCGCAGGCCTTGCGAATAGCGCAGCGCGATCCCGTCCGCCACGCGGTAGTCGGGGACGGCGGCGTGCCACTCCTCCAGCGCGACCCGCAGCTCCATGCGGGCGAGGTGCGACCCCAGGCAGCGGTGCGCGCCGCCGCCGAAAGCTATGTGGCGGTTGCCCTCCCGGTCGAAGTCGATGCTGTCGGCCTCGGGCCAGGCCCGCTCGTCGGTGTTGGCCGACCCCAGCACCACGCTGACCACCCGGCCCGCGCCCACCGGGCAGCCGCCGATCTCGGTGTCCTCGGTGGTGATGCGAACGACGCCCTGCACCGGGGTCTCCCAGCGCAGCATCTCCTCGACGGCGCGGGGGATCAGCGAGGGGTCCTCCACCAGCCGCCGGCGCTGGTCGGGGTGCTGGGCCAGGTAGCTCAACATGCAGTCGAGCGAGGCGGTCACGGTGTCCAGGCCGGCCAGGAAGAAGAGGTAGCCGATGTCCTGCACGTCCTCGACGGTGAGGCGGTGGCCGTCGACCTCGGCGTCGAGGAACATCGACAGGAAGTCGTCGGCGCGCTGCTCCAGGCGCTGGTCGATCGCCTCCTGGAGGACGGCGTAGATCCGCTGGCCCACCTGCGCCGTGTACTCGACCCGCTCCTCGTTCGTCTTCACCGGCGGCCGGATGATCCCGTCCTTGAGGTCGATGAACTCGCGCGCCCGCTCGACCGGCAGCCCGAGGAGCTGGAGGAACACGGTCGTGGGCAGCGGCTCGGCGATGGCGTGGTGGAAGTTGCACGTGCCGGCGTCCTTGACCGCCCCCACCAGGTCCTGCACGAGGGCCCGGGTCCGGTCCTCCAGCAGGGCGACCTGGCGGGGAGCGAAGATCGGGTCCAGCAGCTTGCGGTAGTTGCGGTGCTGCGGCGGGTCGATCTGGAGGGGGATGAGCGGGCGGATCTGGCCGATGGCCACGGCGTCGATGCCGGAGGAGAAGATCTCGGGATGGGTCAGGACGTGGCGGACCTCGGCGTCTCCGCCCACGATCACCATGCTGCCCTCGCCCAAGTCCACGGCGGGCCCCGCGTCTCTGAGCAGCTTGAACGACGGCTGGGGATGCGCCGTCAGCTCGGGATCCGGCTCGCCGCTCATCAGGCTCAGGTCGGTCATCAGGCCCCCTTCCGCCCCGGTGGAAGCCCTTTTCTAGCGCATATCTAACGTTGGCGTCAGCGTTCCCGAGCGTGCGCGGCGACGACCAGCTCGCGCACCTCACCCGCAGTCGTCTCGGGGTTGAACTCGCTGACGAAGCCGTGCGCGGCGTAGGTCCCGCTTCACGATGGTGGCGAACGGCATGCGCTGCCCGGACGACGACCACAGCCGGCGGGCCCGCACCGACCGGGCCACCTACGAGCTGCACGACCGGGCCGGAGAGCTCACCTCCGTGCTGTTCGCGCAGAAGCGGTTCCCGACCGCGTCGGAGCTGCTGCTCGGCGGCTCGATCTTCCCGGCCATGCAGAACTTCCTGCTGGCGGCCCGGGCCCAGGGGCTGGGGGCGTGCCTGACCAGTTGGGCCTCGTACGGGGGCGAGCCGCTGCTGCGCGAAGCCGTGGGCGTCCCCGACGACTGGATGCTGGCCGGCCACGTCGTCGTGGGCTGGCCCCGCGGCCGGCACGGACCCGTCCGGCGCCGCCCTGTGTCCGACGTCGTAGCGCTCGACCGGTGGGACCAGCCGGTGGGAGACGGTCTGTGATGATGGCGGCATGAGCGATCTCGCCACCGTCGCCCCTGCCTTCGTGACCATGGCCCACAGCATCGTGTGGGCGTCCGCCGCCACCGTCGACGGCCAGGGCCGGCCCCGCAGCCGCATCCTGCACCCGTTCTGGGAGTGGAACGGCGAAGCGCTCGTCGGCTGGCTCGGCACCGGCCCCACGCCGCTCAAGCGGGCCCACCTGTCCCACTCGCCGTACATCTCGTTCAACTACTGGTCGCCCGCCCAGGACACCTGCGTCGCCGAGTGCCACGCCGAGTGGGTCCTCGACGACGAGGGCCGCACCGCCGTGTGGAACCGCCTGCTCAACGCGCCCCCGCCGGTGGGCTACGACCCCGCGATCGTCCCCGTCTGGGCCGACGGCCCGCTGACGCCCGCGTTCGCGGGGCTCAAGGTCACGCCCTGGCGGCTGCGGGTCATGCCCGGCACGATGATGCTGGGCGGCGAGGGCGAGCTACTGACCTGGTCGGAGTGACGCCGTCCGGCGCGGGTGGCGGAGGCGGATCAGCGCGCCGGTCCAGCCGACGACGACCAGCACGGCCACGAGGGCTCGCAGGAGGGACGTGTAGCGCTCGGGGTAGATCACGCCCTGGACGTAGCGGTCGATGAAGCCGGCCCGGGGGACCTGCTCGCCGCCGAGGCGGCGGAAGTAGCGCTCCAGCCCGGTGAGCGGGCAGTCGTAGCCGATCACGACGATGCCCAGGCCCCAGACGACGGCGGGGACGTGCAGCCACAGCACCCGGGGCCAGCGCCAGGCCAGCAGCCCGCCGACCGCGATGAACACGACGAACGCGAAGTGCACGACCACGGTCGCGTCGGCGAGGAACCGGTACACCACCGCGCCGACGGTACGCCGGATCGGGCCGAAGGGGTCACGGGCCGGCGGTACGGTCGGTCATGGACGGTGTGCGCACCGCGCTCGACGAGCGGTTCGCCGGGCCAGTGCTCGACCCGGACGTGTGGTTCCCGTACTACCTGCCTCACTGGAGCTCACGGGCGGGATCGGCGGCGACGCACACGGTCGGCGGGGGTGAGCTGCGGTTGTCCATCCCGCACGGGCAGGGGCTGTGGTGCCCGGACTCACATGACGAGCCCCTGCGGGTGTCGTGCGTCCAGACCGGCAGCTTCGCGGGGGCGCTCGGCAGCCCGGTCGGCCAGCAGCCGTTCCGGGACGGCCTGGTGGTCCGGGAGGAGCAGCCGACGCTCTGGGGCTACACGCCTCACCACGGCACGATCGAGGTGCGGATGCGGGGCGTCGTGTCCGACCGCTCCATGGTGGCGTTCTGGCTGGCCGGGATCGAGGACCACGCCGAGCGCTCCGGCGAGGTGTGCGTGGCCGAGGTGTTCGGCGACTCGGTCCGCGATGGCACCGCCGCGGTCGGCATGGGCGTGCACCGGTTCCGGGACCCCTCGCTCGTCGAAGAGTTCGCCGCGCCACGGCTCGCCATCGACGTCGCGGAGGACCACACCTACGGCGTGGAGTGGCGGCCGGGCGCGCTGGCGTTCTCCATCGACGGCGAGGTCGTGCGCCGGCTCGACCAGGCGCCCGACTATCCGATGCAGCTCATGCTGGGCGTGTTCGACTTCCCTGCCCGGTCGGCCGGCGTGGCGGACCCGGTGGTGCCCGAGCTGGTCGTGTCCCGCGTGACGGGCCGCCCGCTCGCCTGACGGCCGGAGACGCGTAGCGTGGGGGCGCACCGCCCATCACGAGAGGATCCCCGTGATGTCCGAGGTCCTGCTGTCCCGCGACGGCCACGTCGCCACCATCACGCTCAACCGGCCCGACAGGCTCAACGCCATCAGCGGGCCCATGCTGGTCGGGCTGGCCCGCATGCTGGTCGAGTGCGACGCCGACCGCGACGTGCGGGTCGTGGTGCTCACCGGCGCCGGGCGGGGGTTCTGCTCCGGCCTCGACCTGCAGGACGTCGCGTCCGGGCAGGGCATCGGCTCCGGTGGCGGCGAGGGCGGCGGTGACGGCGGTGCGGGCGGCTTCCGGATCGACGACACGCCGCCGTTCGTCCTGCGGCGGCTGGACACGCCGGTCCTGTGCGCGCTGAACGGGCCGGCCGCGGGCTACGGCATGGACCTGGCCCTCGGGTGCGACCTGATCGTCGCCTCCGACGCTGCCAGCTTCGTCCCGCCCACCCGGCGCGGGGTGATCCCCGAGAGTGGCGGCACCTGGCTGCTGCCGCGCCTGGTCGGCTGGCAGAAGGCGTGCGAGATCACGTTCCTCGGCCGCAAGCTTGGCGCCGACGACATGCAGCGGCTCGGCCTGATCAACCTGGTCGTGCCCCACGCCGACCTGGACCAGACGGTGGCCGACTGGGCCCAGGAGCTGGCCTCGCAGGCCCCGCTCGCCATCAAGGCCGCCAAGCGCACGATGCGCCTCGGCCTCGACACGACCTTCGACGCCAACGCCCACCACGTCATGGCCGAGCTCACGGGCCTGTTCCGCACCAAGGACTTCGCCGAGGCCGTCAACGCCTTCATGGAGAAGCGCGCCCCCGACTACCAGGGCCGCTGACGCCCTCAGGATCAGGGCGGGGCGAAGGAGATCGGGGCGTAGCGGACGCTGCCGGGGATGTCCTGGATGTCGGTGGCGGCGATCACACAGATCGGCTCCACCGCGCAATCCACCGTCCGGCCCAGGGTGGGCACGAACATCGCGCGCGAGACGAACAAGCCCGTGACCACGCTGCCGTTCTCGTCGGGGCGGGCGAAGTCGAGCCGGGAGTTGCCGCAGTCCCCGATGCCGGCCGGAGTGTGCTGGATGCCCTGGCACCACGGCACGGTCCCGAGCGCCGGCCATCCCGTCAGCGTCACCGTGACCTGCTGGCCGTCGACCAGCCCGGTGTTCGGGGTGGCGCTCACCATGCCGGTGCCGGCCGCGCCCGGCGGGGTGCCGTTCCAGGTGCTGTTCGACTGGCAGCGCAGGTCGGCCGGGCCGGTGAGCGCGGAGCCGCTGGTGGCGGCGAAGGTGGCCCGGGAGCCGATGGCGTAGCCGTTGGTGAGCGTGAACAGCGTGTGCTCGGCCGGGATCAGCGCGGGGCACTCGGGCCGGTGGAACGAGCCGGACACCGCGATCGGCGTGGTACGGAACGGCTCGGTGAGGCCGTCGCCCACCTGGCCGACCACGTTGGTGCCCCAGCACGTCAGCCCGCCGCGCCGGTCCAGGACGCAGGTGTGGAAGGCGCCCACAGTCAGCTCGGCCTGCGGGTCGAGCCCGGGCACCGGGGCCGGGCGGAAATGGGACGTCTGGGTCCCGTCACCCAGCTGGGCCAGGAGGCCGTTGCCCCAGCACCACACCTCGCCGGGCGAGGTGAGGGCGCAGGTGTGCTGCGTGCCCGTGGCCACCGTCAGCACGCCCGGCGGCAGCCCGACCACCGCGGTCGGGACCGGCCGGCTGACCGCGGTTCCGTCGCCCAGCTGGCCCGTGGCGTTGTTGCCCCAGCAGGTGACGGTCCCCGCCAGGGACACCGCACACGTGTGGGGCGCGGTGTCACCGGCGAAGGAGCGGCTGCCGATCCCGGTGTCGATCATGGAGGCGTCGGTCAGGCCGGACACGGGCGTGGGCGTCAACCGATCGACCGCCGTCCCGTCGCCGAGCTGGCCCACCCGGTTCGCGCCCCAGCACACGACGCCGCGGGCGGCGGTGATCGCGCACGTGTAGCCATTGCCGGCGCTGATGGCCCGGACGCCCGAGCTCAGCCCGGCCACGTCGACCGGCGTGCGGCTGTCGGTGGTGGTGCCGTCGCCGAGCTGGCCGCGGTCGTTGGCGCCCCAGCACTTCACCGCCCCGCCCACCAGCAGGGCGCAGCTGTGCAGGTCGCCGGCGCTGACGGCTCTCAAACCGGTGCCCAGCCCGACCACGACGGACGGCACCGGCTGGGCGCCGACGGTGCCGTCGCCGATCTGGCCGCGGCTGCCGTCGCCCCAACACAGCGCGGCACCGGCCGCGGTCACGACGCAGTTGTGCGCGGATCCCGCGTCGATGCTCTTGACGTCGGGTGGGAGCCCCAGCACGTCGAAGGTGGCGAGCGACGAGCCGCCGCCCGCCATGTTGTTGCCCAACTGGACGTGATCGTTCGACCCCCAGCACTTCGCCCCGCCCGCCGACGTCAGGGCGCACGTGTGCGCCTCGCCGCCGCCGATCGTGGCGCGCACGCCCAGCCCGACGGGCGTGTCCGCGGGCGCGGCCACAGTCGGCGGGGCCGCGTAGATCCCTGCCGCCAGGACCACCACCGCCACGATCGTCCTCCGGACGCCCGGACGTGCGTCCGCACCAGCACGCTGCGTCATGCCCCCACCTCCCCGCGTACCCCCGGGTAACAATGTCCCTGAGGCCCGGTCGGGTCAAGCAGATCGGGTGATCTTGTCCAGGGGGTAGGAGCGCTCGATCATGCCGTAGGTCTCCTCGCCGTCCCAGCGGTAGCGGACGCCGCCCTG
>JBKPRS010000521.1:0-2487 GCA_046734695.1 Actinomycetota bacterium
GGCCGGCGACATCTCGGCCTACATCCCCACCAACGTCATCTCCATCACCGACGGCCAGATCTACCTGCAGGACGACCTGTTCAAGTCGGGCATCCGGCCTGCCTTCGACACCGGCCAGTCGGTGTCCCGGGTGGGCGGCGCCGCCCAGATCAAGGCCATGAAGGCGGCGGTGGGCACGCTCAAGGGCGACCTCTCCCAGTTCCGGGAGCTGGAGTCGTTCGCGGCCTTCGGGTCCGAGCTGGACAAGGTGTCCCAGGCCCAGCTGGACCGGGGCTACCGCCTCGTCGAGCTGCTCAAGCAGCCGCTCAACAGCCCCATGCCGGTGGAGGAGCAGGTCGTGTCGCTGTACGCGGCCACCCACGGCTACCTCGACCCGGTGCCGGTGACCGAGGTCAAGCGGTTCGAGCTGGAGCTGCTGGAGTGGTTCCAGGCCCGGCACGGCGACATCCTCGACGCGATCCGCAGCAACGGGGCCATCCCCGACGAGGAGACCTTCGACAAGGCGATCGCCAGCTTCGCCGAGCAGTTCGGCTGGGAGCAGGTGGCGGACGAGGCCGGGCAGCCCTCCGATGCCGCAGAAGCGAGCGCGTAGATGCCCGGCGGCAAGGAACGGGCGCTGCGCCGGCGCATCCGCTCGGTGCAGTCGACCAAGAAGATCACCAAGGCGATGGAGCTCATCGCCGCCAGCCGCATCCTCAAGGCCCAGCAGCGGGTCGCGGCGGCGCGGCCCTACAGCGAGCGGATCACCGAGGTGATCCGCAACCTGGCCGCGGGCGGTGCGGGCCGCGGCTCGCCCCTGCTCGAGGAGCGGGACGAGATCCGCACCGTCGCCTACGTGGTCATCGCCGGCGACCGGGGTCTCTCGGGCGCCTACAACAGCTCCGTGATCCGGGCCGCCGAGCGCTCCATGCAGCGCCAGCGGGCCGACGGGCGCGAGACCCGGCTCATCACCGTGGGCCGCAAGGCCGAGAGCTACTTCCGGTTCCGGGGCTGGACCATCGACCAGAGCTTCTCGGGGTTCCTGGACAGCCCCGGCTACGACGACGCCCGCGCCATCGCCGAGTTCGTCGTCCCCCGCTTCGAGGCCGGCGAGTACGACCTGGTCGAGCTGGCCTACACCCGGTTCCTCTCGGCCGCCTCCCAGCGCGTGTCGATCCGCCGCTTCGTGCCGCTCGACCCTGCCATGCTGGAGGTCCAGAGCGAGGGGTTGACCGCGGACTACGAGTTCGAGCCCGGAGCGCAGGAGATCCTCGACCGGCTGCTGCCCCGCTACGCCGAGGCCCGGCTCTACGCCGCGCTGCTGGAGGGCGCGGCCTCGTTCTTCGCCGCCCAGCAGCGGGCCATGAAGTCCGCCACCGACAACGCCGAGGACCTGATCGTCAAGTACAGCCGGGCCATGAACCGGGCCCGCCAGGACGCCATCACCACCGAGATCATGGAGATCGTCGGCGGCGCCGAGGCCATGCGGGCCGCCCAGGCCGGCCGCGACGACCTCCTGGTCGACCACGTCCTCATGTCCGCCGACGTCCTCGTCGACTCGCTCAGCAAGTCTGTCGAACGCACGCGCTCGTAGCACAGGAGCCCGAAATGACCGTCACCGACACCAGCACCGATACCGGCGCCGACGCCCTCAAGCCGGGGCGCGTGGTCGCCATCGCCGGCCCGGTGGTCGACGTCGAGTTCCCGCCCGACGCCGTGCCCGCCATCAACATGGCCCTGGAGATGACCATCACGGTCGACGGCGACGTCGTGGCCGTGCGGGCCGAGGTGGCCCAGCAGATCGGCGACAGCCGGGTCCGGGCCATCTGCCTCAAGCCGACCGACGGCCTCACCCGGGGCACCGAGGTGCGCAACCTCGGCACCGGCCTCACCATGCCGGTGGGCGACGGCGTGCTCGGCCACGTCACCAACGTGATCGGCGAGCCCCTCGACGTCCCCGAGCTCGACGCCGACAAGATCGACGCCCACTGGGACATCCACCGCGAGGCCCCGACCTTCGACGTCCTCGAGCCCAAGAAGGAGGTGTTCGAGACCGGCATCAAGGTCATCGACCTCCTCACCCCGTACCTGCGGGGCGGCAAGATCGGGCTGTTCGGCGGGGCCGGCGTGGGCAAGACCGTGCTCATCCAGGAGATGATCCGCCGCGTGGCGGAGCAGTTCGGTGGCGTGTCGGTGTTCGCCGGCGTGGGCGAGCGCACCCGGGAGGGCACCGACCTGTTCCTGGAGATGCAGGAGTCGGGCGTGCTGGAAAAGGCCGCCCTGGTGTTCGGCCAGATGGACGAGCCGCCGGGCGTGCGCCTGCGGGTCGCGCTGTCCGCCCTGACCGTGGCCGAGTACTTCCGGGATGCCAAGGGCCAGGACGTGCTGCTGTTCGTCGACAACATCTTCCGCTTCGTGCAGGCGGGCTCCGAGGTGTCGACGCTGCTCGGCCGCATGCCCTCGGCCGTGGGCTACCAGCCCACCCTGGCCGACGAGATGGGCGAGCTG
>JBKPRS010000522.1:0-2448 GCA_046734695.1 Actinomycetota bacterium
AGGAGCGTGGCTTCGAGTCGCTCTGGGTGGCCGAGCACGTCGTGCTGTTCGACGAGTACGACTCGGCGTACCCGTACGACACGAGCGGCCGGTTCCCCGGCGCCGGCGACTCGGGCCTGCTGGAGCCGTTCACGGCGCTGACCTACCTGGCGGCCGTGACCGAGCGGATCCGCCTGGGGACCGGGATCTGCCTGGTGCCCCAGCGCAACCCGGTGTACACGGCCAAGGCCGTGACCGACGTCGACTCGCTGTCGGGCGGCCGGGTCGAGTTCGGCGTGGGGGTGGGCTGGCTGCGCGAGGAGTTCGACGCCCTGGGCGTGCCGTTCGAGCGGCGGGGCCGGCGCACCGACGAGTACCTGGCGGCGATGCGCAGCTTGTGGTGTGACGAGGTGTCCGAGTACCACGGCGAGCTGTACGACCTGCGGCCGTGCCGCATGTACCCCAAGCCGGTGCAGCAACCGCATCCCCCCATCCACGTCGGCGGGGAGAGCGACGCGGCGTTGCGCCGGGTGGCCCGGCTCGGCCAGGGCTGGTTCAGCTTCGGGCGCCTGCCCGAGGACCTGCCGCCCGCACTGGAGCGCCTCGACGCCGCCCTGGCCGCCGAGGGCCGCACCCGGGACGACATAACGCTCACCGTGTCGCCTTACCTGCACCCGGTGACGCCCGAGTCAGTGCGCCGGTACGCCGAGCTCGGTGTGGACCGGCTCGTGGTCGTGTGCCTGGCCTTCACCGTCGACCTGCTGCGCTCGCAGCTCGACACGCTGGAGACAGTCGCCTTGGCGCCCGCACGAGGCTGACCCGGCTGGATTTGCTTCGACGTGCTGAAATGTCACTAAACAGGGGGATCGGGGAAGGGGGGACGGCAGCGTGACGGACGAAGCAGGGGACCACAGCGAGGACGGCCCGTTCCCCATCGAGCTCGACGTCCCGCGCCTGGCCCGCATCCGCAACGCGATCAGCGGTGGAGACGCCAACTTCACCGTCGACCGCGAGGTGGTGAAGTCGCTGTCCGATGCCGCGCCGTCCGGCCTGGAAGGGCTCCAGGGCGTGATCGAGGCGCTGCAACGCTTCAAGACCCGGGCGGTGCGCACGGTTGCCGAGGAGTCCGACGTCCGCCAGTTCCTGCACGTCGGCACGGCCACGTCGTCGTCGGAGATGGTGCACGAGCACGTGCTGCCCCTCGTCCCCGACGCCCGCATCGTGTACGCCAGCTACGACACCACCACCCTGGCCCATGTCCACGACCTGTGGCGGGGCGCACCCGAGGGCGCCGTGGCCCACGTCCACAGCCAGTTCGATGACCCGCAGCGGATCCTCAGGGGAACCGCCGACACGCTCGACCTGTCCAAGCCGATCGCCGCCCTGCTGCCCACGACCCTCAACGTGGTCACCAACGAGGTCGCCCAGGGCCTGATGGACGCCCTGCGGGAGGCGCTCGCGCCCGGGAGCTACCTCGTGATGGCCCAGACCAGCCTCGACATCTACGCCGAGGGCGCGGCCGAGGTCGTCGAGATGCTCAACTCGGTGCTCGAAGAGCCCTACATCGCCCGCAGCAAGTCGGAGATCGCCCACCACCTCCGCGGCTTCGACCTGCTCGAGCCCGGCCTGGTCCCGATCGAGCAGTGGCGCAGCGACGGCGACCCGCCGTTCCTCCCCGCGGGCCAGCTCATCCCGCTCTTCGCCGCCGTCGGCCGCAAGCCCTGACCGTAGTTGACCCGCTCCGGGCTGAGCTCGGCGGGCTAGCGCTTGTTCTTGATGGTGACGACGGCCGTGGCCGGGGTGCCGAGCGTGGCGCCGCCCGTGGGGTCGGACAGCATGACCGTTACGGTCTCGTCGCCCTCGGCCTCGCTGTCGGCGAGCAGCGGGAGCAGGACCGTCGCCTCGGTGACGCCGGCCGGGAAGGTGACGACCTGGTCGAGCGGGGTGAAGTCAGTGCCCGGGGTGGCGGTGGCGGGCGTCGTCGTGGTGACCCGCACCGAGACCGTGCCCTCCGACCCGCCGGCCCGGCGGATCATCAGGCGGGCGTCGTGGCCCTCCTTGGCGTGGAAGTTGTCGGCCTTGAACCGGATGGCGCCGGGGTTGGCCGGCGGCACCGGCAGGAAGTTCAGTGACCACCCGCCGGCGATCGACCCGATGTCGCCCGAGGCGTCGTCGACGACGAAGAGGCTCCAGGTGCCGTTGGGGTTGGTCCCCTCGAAGCCACTGAGGTCGGTGGCCGTGGACGGAGTCGGGGCCGGGGCGGCGAACGAGTCGGCCCCGCTGGTGTCGTCGTCGCTGGCCAGGAAGGTCCCGGTGGTCAACGGTCCGCCCGCGGGGATCGTGGTCGCGGCGGCGTCGCTGAAGGTGAGGTTCACGCCCGTCGCCGGGGTGGTGCCGCCCACGTCCGACATGAGCACGACGTTCTGGCCGGTGGGGCCGACCAGCAGCACGTCGACGTCGATGGGCGCG
>JBKPRS010000523.1:0-6973 GCA_046734695.1 Actinomycetota bacterium
GTGGTGGGCCCCGACGGCCACGCCCGGCGAGGGGGTCCGGCCCGGACCGACGGTGTTCCCGCCGGGCGGCATGCCCCCGGTGGTGGCCGGCGCCGAGCCCGGCGAGCCCCTCCCTGTCCCCGCGCCCGCCCCCCACCCGGCCCCGGACCCCAATGCCACCCGCGAGCTGACCACCGCGTCGGGCGACCCCCACCCGTCCGATCCCGACGCGACCCAGGCCGTCGGCATCCCCCCGGCCGGGGAGGATCCCGACGCCACCACCACGATCCCCGAGACCGCCCCCGACCCGACCCGGCAGATGCCCCGCCGCACGGACTGACCGCGGCCCTATCCGGCCAGGAAGCTGAGGCGGACCGTGCGGGTGGAGTTGTCGACGTTGGTGTCGACCAGGACGATCGACTGCCAGGTGCCGAGGGTCGGGCGGCCGCGCAGGACCGGGATCGTGAGGCTGGGGCTGACCAGGGCGGGCAGGACATGGTCGGCGCCGTGGCCGGGGGCGCCGTGGCGGTGGTACCAGCGGCCGTCCTTGGGCAGCAGCGTGGCCAGCGCCGTGAGCAGGTCGTCGTCGCTGCCGGCGCCGGTCTCGATCAGGGCCACGCCCGCCGTGGCGTGGGGGACGAACACCGAGACCAGGCCGTCGCCCTTGTCCCGGCAGAACACCGCCACCTCGCCCGTGAGGTCGGCCACGGCCGGCTCGTCCCCGGTGCGGATGGTCAGCTCGATCGACTCCACGGCGGCTCCCTGGTCAGCTCTGCGGTTCCGGTAGGCGCTGGCGGAGGGTCAGCGTCTCCGCGAACAGGTCGCCGTGGTCCTCCAGGCGGTCCAGCACGTCCTCGGCCTCGAACGCGATCCGGGTGCCGCCGGCGCAGGCCTCGACCTCGTCCCAGGTCAGCGGGGTCGAGGCGGTCGGGTGGGGCCGGGCCCGCAGGGAGTAGGGGGCGATGGTCGTCTTGTGGCGGCTGTTCTGGCTCCAGTCGACGAACACCTTGTTGCGGCGCAGCGCCTTGTTCATGTTGGACACCACGTCGCCGGGCCGGGCCCGCTCCAGCAGCTGGGCGATGGCCTGGGCGAAGCCACTGGCGGCCTCGTGGGTGACGCCCGGGGTGTTGAGCGGCACGTAGACCTGCATGCCCTTGGAGCCCGACGTCTTGGGCAGGCCCAGGAGCCCGAGGCCGTCGAGCACGTGGCGGATGTCGAGGGCCACGTCCGCGCAGCTCACGATGTCGGCCGGCTCGCCCGGGTCCAGGTCGAACACGACCATCGTCGGGGTCTCGATGTCGGAGCGGGCCATGGGGGCGTGGATCTCCAGCGCCGCCATGTTGGCGGCCCACACGAGCGCGGCCGCGGAGTCCAGGCAGCAGTACCCGATCGGCCCGGTCCGGTCCCCCGGGCCGGCGATGGTGCGCATCCAGCGGGGCCGGTGGCCCGGGCAGCGCTTCTCGAAGAACGAGCCGCCCTCGACGCCGTCGGGGAAGCGCCGCAGGGTCACGCCCCGATCCTCGAGGTGCGGGACCATGACCGGCGCCACCCGGGCGTAGTAGTCGATGACCTCGGCCTTGGTCGTCCCCGTGGCCGGGTAGAGCACCTTGGTCAGGTTGGACAGCGTGAGCCGGTGGCCCTCGACCTCGACCGTCGAGGACGGTCCCCCTGCGCGGCCCGCCACGGCGCGCTACGCGGACTTCCGCGTCCTGGTGGACTTGGTGGCCTTCGTCGCCTTGGATGCCTTCGTGGCCTTGGCCGCCTTCGTCGCCTTGGACGAGCGCGCCGGGCCGGACTCCTCGTCGTCCTCCTCGTCGCCGTTGGCCGAGGCGGCCTTGGCCGTCGGATGCCGGGTGCGGGCCGCCTTGGCGTCGCGCACGCTGGCCTCCAGCGCGGCCATGAGGTCGACCACCTTGTCCTCCGCGGCCGGGGCCGGGGCGGACACGAGCTCCTCGCCGGAGGCCTTGCGGTCGATCAGGTCGAGCACCTGGTTGCGGTAGGTGTCCTCGTAGCGCTGGGGCTCGAACGGCTCGGTCAGCGACTCGACCAGCTGGGAGGCCATGGTCAGCTCGCGGTCGCTGACGTCGACGTCACGCACGTCGTCGCCGTCGAAGATCTCAGCCGGGTCGTTGACCTCGTCGGCGTAGACCATGGTCGACATGACCAGGACGCCGTCCACCGGCCGCAGGGCCGCCAGGTACTGCTTGGACCGCATGACCAGCCGGGCGATCGCCACCTTGCCCTGCTCCTCCATGGCCCGGACCAGCAGGGCGTAGGGCTTGCGGGCCGCCTTGTCGGGCGCCACGTAGTAGGCGGCGTCGTAGAAGATGGGGTCGATCTCGTCGAGGTCCACGAACTGCTCGATGTCGATCGAGCGGCTCGCCACCGGGTCGAGCGCCGCCAGCTCGTCGTCGCCCACCAGCACGTACTCGCCCGAGGAGAGCTGGTAGCCCTTGGCGATGGCCTCGTTGGGGACCTCCGAGCCGTCGGCCGCCGACACCTTGCGGTAGTTGATGCGGGACCCGCTGCGGGTGTCGATCTGGTTGAAACTGACGTTCTTGCGCGACACAGCGTTGAACAATCTGATCGGGATGTTCACCAACCCGAAGCTGATGGCGCCGCTCCACATGGCCCGAGGCATGAAATCAGTATTCCCTGCCGGTGGGTCAGTTGAACAGAACGGTCATTGCTCCCTCATCCCCGACGGGGAAGCGTGCCCACGCCGTTCCACACCGCGGCGGTCAGCAGCGACACGGCCTCGTCGAGGCTGCAGGCCTTGTGCTCGAGCCACTCGCTGGCCGCCGCTTCCAGCATCCCGACCAGGCCACGGGCCAGCAGCCGTTCGGCCGGGCCACCACCCCACGTGTCGGCGATGCGCTGGCAGCGGGCCTTGCGGGCCTCCTGCACCGCGGGATGCGCGATGGCGCCCGCGGCCGCGAACAAGCTCCACGAGTCGGCATTCTCGGCCGCCAGCTTCAGGTACGAGCGCACCACCACGGCCAGGTCGGCCTCGTCCACCGGACCGCCCCTGAGCAGGGCGGACAGGTCGGCGTCGACGCCCGCCAGGCTGTGGAGGTAGACCGCGGCGATGAGCTCGCCCCGGTCGCCGAAGTAGGCGTAGACCAGCGATCGGGACACCCCGGCCGCCTGCGCCACTTCCTCGAACCGCACTGTGGCCGGGTCGCGGCCGCGGAACACCTCGGCGGCTGCGACCACTATCTGTGCTCGCCGTTCGGCGGGCTCCAGGCGGCGCCGCAGGTCGGTGGGTCCGTCGCGGACGCTGTCCATACGGTCAGCCGGCGCGAGCGCCGTCGCCGGAGGAGGCGTCAGTGGGCGCTCCTGCCGGCGTGTCGGAGGGGGCGTCAGGCGGCGCCGCATCCGACGGGCCGGACGGGGCCTCGGGCGTGCTGTCGTCGCCGCCCGAGGCCTCCGTACCGGCCCCGTTGCCCCCCGAGCTCACCGGCTGGACCGCCGGCTGGACCTCCGCCGTGGGTGCCACGTCGCCCACGAGCGGGAAATGACAGGCCACGAACTGGCCGTCGGCCACCTCGCGGATCTGCGGTTGCTCGACCGCGCAGCGCTCCTGGGCCCGCGGGCAGCGGGTCCGGAACCGACATCCGCTGGGCGGATCGAGCGGTGACGGCAGGTCGCCGGGCACGAGACCACTCGACAGCGTGGTCACCCTCGGGTCCGGGACCGGGATCGACGACAGCAGCGCCGCCGTGTAGGGATGGGCGGGCGAGGCGTAGAGCCGGTCCGGAGCGGCCAGCTCGCAGATCTTGCCCAGGTACATGACCGCCACGCGGTCGCTCACGTTCTTGACCACGGCCAGGTCGTGGGTGATGAACACGAGCGTGAGGCCGTAGCGCTCCTTCAGGTCCTCCAGCAGGTTGAGGATCTGGGCCTGGACCGACACGTCGAGGGCCGAGACCGGCTCGTCGCAGATGATGAGCTGGGGCTCGAGCACCAGGGCCCGGGCGATGCAGATGCGCTGGCACTGGCCGCCGGAGAACTCGTGCGGCCGCTTGTCCCGGGTGATCGCGGGATCGAGGCCGACGGCGTCGAGCGCCTCGTCGACCTTGGCCCGCCGCTCTTCCGGCGTGCCCCGCTTCCAGATGCGCAGCGGGGCGCCGACGATGTCGCCGACCGTGCGCCGCGGGTTGAGCGACGAGATCGGGTCCTGGAACACGATCTGGATCTGCGGCCGCTGGGTCCGCAGCTTCTCGCCGTGGTACTTGGTCAGGTCCTTGCCGTTGAACAGCACGCTGCCGGAGGTGGGCGCGGGCAGCTGCATGACGGCCCGGGCGGCGGTCGACTTGCCGCAGCCCGACTCGCCCACGAGGCCGAGCGTCTCGCGTTCGGCCACGTCGAAGCTGACGTCGGCCACCGCCGAGACGGTGCGACCGCGGCCGCCTGCGAAGTTCACGACCAGGTGCTCGACGCGCAGCAGGACGTCGTCGGTGGGCCGCAGGTGGGCGGTGCCGATGCCGGCCATCAGGACGCCTCCACGGCCAGATCGCCCGACACGGCCGCCTCGGCCTGGGGCAACTGCGCGGCCAGGTTGCGCTCCAGCGCCTCCTTGCCCGCCTCGGTGCCCACCGGGTACCAGCAGCGGAACACGTGGCCCGGGGTGTCCGCCTCCTGCAGCGGCGGCTGCTCCTCCAGGCACCGGGGCTGCACGTAGGGGCAGCGGGCTGCGAACCGGCAGCCGGTCGGCGGGTCGATCAGGTCGGGCGGGCGCCCGCCGATCACCGCCAGCCGGGTGTGGCTCGTGTTCTCCAGCCGGGGCACGGAGCGCAGCAGGGCCTCGGTGTAGGGCATCCGCACCTCGGAGAACAGGACCGAGGTGGGGGCCTGCTCGACGATCTGGCCCGCGTACATGACGGCGATGTCGTGGGTGCGACCGGCCACGACGCCGAGGTCGTGGCTGACGAGGACGACGGCCATGTGCCGCTCGCGCTGCTGCTCCGAGAGCAGGTCCAGGATCTGGGCCTGCACGGTCACGTCGAGCGCGGTCGTGGGCTCGTCCGCGAAGAGCAGCTGCGGGCCGCAGGCCAGCGCCACCGCGATGACCACGCGCTGGCGCATGCCGCCCGACAGCTCGTGCGGGTACTGCTTCAGGCGCCGCTCGGCCTCGGGGATGTGCACCGACTTGAGCAGCGCCAGGGCCGTCTCCTTGGCCTGGTTCTTGTCCATGTCGGTGTGGACCAGGAGCGACTCGGTGATCTGGTTGCCGATGCGCATCACCGGGTTGAGCGAGGTCATCGGGTCCTGGAACACCATGGCCATCTGCGTGCCCCAGTAGTCCCGCAGCGCCTCGGGCCCGAGCGTGTCGATGCGCTCGCTGCCGAAGATGATCTCGCCGGTGCGCTCGGCCGTGCTGGGCAGCAGGCCCATGATCGAGCGGGACAGCACCGACTTGCCGCACCCGGACTCGCCCACCAGGCCGAGCGTGCGGCCCCGGTCGAGCGAGAAGGACACCCCGTCGACCGCCCGCACCATGCCCCTCGGCGTGCGGAAGTGGGTCCTGAGGTCGTTGACGTCGAGCAGGCGGCTGCCCGCCTGGTGGTAGTCGGAGGCGACGGGCGCCACCCGGCGGCGGCTGAGGATCACAGGGCACTCTCCCGCACGTCGAACCGAGCCCGGACCACGTCGCCCAGGTAGTTCAGGGCGAACACGGTGAAGAAGATGACGACCGTGGGTGCGATCACGACCCAGGGGGACGTCCGCAGGTCGCTGCGGCCCTCGGCGATGATGTTGCCCCACGACGGCGTCGGCAGCGGCGTCCCCACGCCCAGCAGGCTGAGACCGCCCTCGGCCACGATGACCACCGCCACGCCCAGCAGCGCGATGGAGAACATCGCGGGCAGCACGTTGGGCAACACCTCGCGGAACATGATCTCCCGCTGCTTGGCCCCGAGGGCGCGCGAGGCCATCACGAACTCGCGCTGGCACCAGGACAGCGTGTTGGCCCGGGTGATGCGTCCGAGCACGGGGATGGACACGACGCCCAGCGCCAGGATCAGCACCGACATGCGCTGGCCGTAGCTGGTGCCCGCCCCGGAGGCGAACACGGTGACCAGCGTCAGGGCCAGGATGAGCTGGGGGAACGACAGCAGGACGTCGAAGCCGCCGGTCAGCACGTTGTCCCAGCGTCCCCGGAAGTAGCCGGCGATCAGGCCCAGCAGGCCGCCGAGGATCAGGCCCAGCAGCACCGACATCGTGCCGATCAACAGCGAGGCGCGCCCGCCCCAGATGATGCGGCTGAGCAGGTCACGGCCGAGGCCGTCGCCGCCCAGGATGTGGCCGTCGGTGCCGGGTGGCTGGCGGGCGATGGCCGCTATGGACTGGTTGGGGTCGTCCAGCGGCAGGATCGGCGCCAGGATCGCCAGGGCGGTGATCAGGAAGAGCCAGGAGAGCGCCAGGATCCCCCCGACGCCGAGCCGGCCCCGGCGGGCGGCCCGGCCGGTGAGGGGGACGCCGCCGTCGGCTCGGACCAGGTCGACTGGCTGGACGGTGGTGATCGGCGTGAGCGACGGCAGCTCGGGCGCGCCGCCGACGTCGGCGGTCACGTCCACCTTAGGCTCGGGCATGGCGGATCCTTGGGTCGAGCACGGCGTAGAGCACGTCCACCAGGAAGTTCAACAGCACATAGCCGATGGCGATGATCGCCACCAGGCTCTGGAAGGCGATGTACTGGCGGGCTGTGATGGCCTCGAAGAGAAGGCTGCCGAGACCGGGCAACGAGAAGATGACCTCGACCACGACGGTGCTGCCGATGAGCGTCCCCACGTTCAGCCCGGCCACGGTGAGCAGCGTGAGGCTGGAGGGCCGCAGCGCGTGGCGCCACAGCACCCGCCGGGGGGAGATGCCCTTGGCCTTGGCCATGGTGATGAAGTCCTCCTGCAGCGTGGCGATCATGTCGCTGCGCAGCAGGCGCATGTAGACGGCGATCTGGCCGACGGCCAGGGCGATGGCGGGCATCGCCATGCGC
>JBKPRS010000524.1:0-9143 GCA_046734695.1 Actinomycetota bacterium
GCCTCCAGCCGCTCGGCGGCCAGCAGCGCGGCCCCGTCGGCGCCGTCGGCCAGCACCGCGTCCCGGTCCCGGCCCACCGCCCGCGCCGCCTCGGCCAGCAGGTGGGGCCAGGCGGCGTCGGCGGGGCCGTCCGGCAGGTCCAGGCACTCGGCCACCGCCGCGGCCGCCAGGGTCAGGTAGCCCTGCGACGGCGGCGGAGGCGTGAGCACGTCGTGGCCCCACACCGTGACCCTCAGCGGCTCGACCCACTCGGCCTGGTCACGGTCGAGGTCCTCGGGGGTGAACAGGCCGCCGCCGAGGTGCAGCAGGCCGTCGCCGAACGGCCCGCGGTAGAAGCCGGCGCGGCCCTCGGCCACGACGGTCTCCAGCGCGGTGGCCACGCCCGGCCGGCGGATCAGCGTGCCCGCAGGCAGGCGCCCGCCGGCGGCCATGGCCGGGTGCAGGTAGTCCTCGGCGCCGTCCAGCTCCAGGATGGCCGGGGCGGTGGCGGCCAGCAGCCGGGACACCGGGAAACCCGTGGCGGCATAGGTGATCGCCGCCTCCAGCACCTGGGCCAGGGGCAGCCGGCCGTAGCGGCGGTGCAGCGCCAGCCAGCCGTCCACACAGCCGGGCACGGTCACGGCCCGCACGTCGCCCTGGAACGGCAGGCGGTCCAGGCCCTCGGCCCGGGCCTGCAGGGCGTCGGACCCCGAGCCGGCGCGGCCCGCGGCGCACAGCGCGGCGACCGGCTGGTCGGGCTCGTGCACGAGGGCGAAGAGGTCGCCGCCCATGCCGCACTGGTGCTGGTTGGTGACGGCCAGCACCGCGCCCGCCGCCACCGCGGCGTCGGCCGCGTTGCCGCCGGCCCGCAGCGCGGCCACCCCGGCCGAGGAGGCCAGGTGGTCGGCCGTCGCCACCATGCCCGTGGGGGCGTGGACCGTCGTCGCTCCTAGGTTTCCCGCCATCGGGCGGAATCTATCGATCCACCAGGGCCTCCGCCGCGCGCCAGGCGGACTCCACGGCGTCGAGTCGGCGGGCGGCGCTGCGGCGCAGGCGGGCCGCGGTGCCGGTGACGAGGGCGTTGGTCAGCGCCAGCATCCCGACATGGCTGTCGAACACTCCCGCGCCCTCGGCGCTCACCACGAAGCTCACGGCCGCCCGGGCCGCCAGCGGCGACAGCGGGCTGTCCGTGACCGCCACCGCGGTGGCGCCCACGTCGACGGCCCGGCCCACTGCGTCCACCACCCAGCGCTCGTAGCGGCGCAGGTCGAGCGCCACGACGACCGTGTCCGGCCCGCAACCCGCGAGCTGGCGGGCCACGGCCACGTCCGACCCGCTCACCTGGGCCACGCCCTCGCGCACGAGAGCCAGCGCGGTGGCGAACATGGCGCCCACGCCGGTCTCGGCGTCGCCCGCCACGACCACGACCGTGCGGTGCCGGTCCGCCAGCAGGTCGACGGCGCGGCCGAAGTCCTCGGGGGCGACCGCGGCCAGCGTGCGGTGCACGTTGTCGACCTCGGCCCGCAGCGTGCGGTCCACGACATCGGACCCTGTCTCGCCCCGGATGCGCTCCACCGCGGGCCGCAGCTGCTGGCCGATGGCCGACTGCACCGCCGCCTGCAGGCCGCTGAACCCGGGATAGCCCAGCCGGGTCGCGAGCCGCACTACCGATGCGCCCGAAGTGGACGCGGCGTCGGCCACCCGGGCCACGGTGCCGAACGCGACCGACTCGGGGTCGCGCAGCACCACCTCCGCCACCTGGCGCTCGGTCGGGGACAGCGCGTCGCGGCGGGCCTCGATGCGCTCGGCCACCTCGGACAGCGACATGGATGAGATGATACGGTCAGTAGACCGACTGAAACAGACGTTTCACCTCTCCCCGAGGAGCGCCCGTGACGACGTTCCGATCCGTCAACCCCGCCCGCCCCGACGACGTGGTCGGCGAGTTCCCGGAGCACGGGGCCGCCGACGTCGACGCGGCCGTGTCCCGGGCGGCCGAGGCCCAACGCGACTGGGCCCGCCGGCCGGCGCCCGCCCGGGCCGAGGTCATCGCCGCGGCCGGCGAGGTGATCCTGCGGGACAAGCAGGCGCTGACCACGCTGGTGTCCCGCGAGGCCGGCAAGGTCCTGGTCGAGGCCGGGGGGGACGTGCAGGAGGCCGTGGACATGGCCACGTTCGTGGCCGGCCAGGGCCGGGCCGCCTGGGGCGACACGGTGCCGTCCGAGCTGGGGTCCAAGCTGTGCTGGACGACCCGCCAGCCGGTCGGCGTGGTGGGGATGATCACCCCCTGGAACTTCCCGGTGGCCATCCCCTCGTGGAAGATCTTCCCGGCCCTGCTGGCCGGCAACGGCGTGGTCATCAAGCCGAGCGAGCACGCTCCCGCCTGCTGCGACGCCTTCGTGGCCGCCTGCGTGGAGGCCGGGGTGCCCGCCGGGCTGGTCCAGGTGGTCCACGGCCACGTCGAGCCCGGGGCCGCGCTGGCCGTGCACCCCGGGGTCGGGGCGCTGAGCTTCACCGGCTCGGTCCCCACCGGGCGCAAGGTGGCCGCCGCGGCCATGGAGAGCGGCCCGCGGCTGGTCTCGCTGGAGCTCGGCGGCAAGAACGCCATGGTGGTGCTGCCCGATGCCGACCTCGACCTGGCGGTCGACGGGGCGGTGTTCGGCGCGTTCGGCACGTCGGGCCAGCGCTGCACTTCGACCTCCCGGCTGATCGCCCATCCGGACGTGGCCGGCGAGCTGGTGGACCGGGTGGTCAAGCGGGCGGGCGAGCTCCGCCTGGGAGACCCCCAGGACCCGGCCACCGACGTGGGCCCGGTCATCACGGCCGGCTCGGCCGAGCGGATCGCCCAGATGGTGGCCACCGCCGTCGACGAGGGGGCGGCGGTGGCCACCGGCGGCCAGGCGGTCACGGTCGAGGGCTGTGGGGGCGCCTTCTTCGCCCCCACAGTGCTCACGGGCGTCGAGGCCCATCACCGCATCGCCCGCGAGGAGGCGTTCGGCCCCGTCCTGGCCGTGATCGAGGCGGCGGACCTCGACAGCGCGCTGGAGGTCGTGAACGGCGTCGAGTACGGCTTGTCCGCCGCGGTCTACACCCGGGACATCAACGCCGCCCTGCAGGCAGTGGACGGCATCGACACGGGCATCGTCTATGTCAACGCCCCCACGATCGGCGCCGAGATCCCGCTGCCCTTCGGCGGCACGAAGCACACCGGCAACGGCTTCCGGGAGGCCGGCACCCGCGGCATCGAGCAGTTCAGCCAGCTCAAGACGGTCTACGTCGACTACTCGGGCCGGCTGCAGAAGGCCCAGATCGACACCCACCCCCTGGAGGACTCGTGACCACGGTGACCGCGGGCGAGACGACGGCGGGCTGGCTGGCCCGGGACCACGAGGCCCTGGCCGGGGTGCTGCCCCGCTACTACGACGTGGTGGCGGCCCGGGGCGAGGGCTCGTACCTGATCGACGTCGAGGGCCGCCGCTACCTCGACCTGGGCGCCGGCATCGCGGTGAACACCACCGGCCACGCCCACCCCCGGGTGGTGGAGGCCATAGCCACGCAAGCGGCCACGCTCATCCACACGTCCGTGGTGGTCCACAACGAGCGCAACATCGAGCTGGCCGAGCGGATCGGCGCCCTGTGCCCGTTCTTCGACGCCCCCCAGGTCTTCTTCTGCAACTCGGGCGCCGAGGCGGTGGACGGCTCCCTCAAGCTGGCCCGCAAAGTCACGGGCCGCCCCGGCATCATCGCCTTCCGCCGCGCCTTCCACGGCCGCACCCTGGCGGCCACGTCGCTGACGACGGCCAAGGGCCGCTACCGCGAGGGCTACGAGCCGCTGCTGCCCAGCGTCTATCACGCCCCCTACTGCGTGCCCCACGAGCACGCGACCCCCGACGCCGCGGTCGAGTCGGCCCTGACCGAGCTGGACCGCCTCCTGGCGCTGCAGGCCCCGCCCGGCAACGTCGGCGCCATGGTGGTGGAGCCGGTGCTGGGCGAGGGCGGCTACGTCCCCCCGCCCCGGGCCTGGCTCGCCGGCCTGCGCGCCCGCTGCGACGCTCACGGCATCCTCCTCGTCTTCGACGAGGTGCAGTGCGGCATCGGCCGCACCGGCCGTCCCTTCGCGGCCGAGGCCTACGGCGTCACCCCGGACGTCCTCCTGTTCGCCAAGGGCATCGCCTCGGGCCTGCCGCTCGGCGGCATCGTCGCCCCCCGCGCCCTCATGGACCGCTGGCCCACCGGCACCCACGGCTCGACCTTCGGCGGCAACCCGGTCGCGTGCGCCGCCGCCCTCGCCACCCTCGACGTGCTCGCGGCGGACGACCTCTACGCCCACGCCGCCACCCTCGGCGACCGGGCCGTCGCCCACCTCCGGCGCGAGCTCGGCAGCCACCCCCAGGTCCGCGACATCCGCGGCATCGGCCTCATGGTCGGCGTTGAGCTGGCCGACAAGACGGTGACCGACACGATCTGCGCCGCCTGCCTCGACGCCGGCGTCATCGTCCTCGCCTGCGGCCCCGACGAGAACGTCCTCCGCCTCGTGCCCGCGCTCACCATCACCGCCGACGAGTTCGACCACGGCCTCGCCGTCCTCTGCGAGGCCGTCCTGGCCAGCTAGCGGCTCAGAAAGCGAGCAGGGTGCGCAGGGCGGGGAGGACGCGGTCCTCGGCGGACCAGGTGCGCTCGAGGGTGGGGGCGAAGGGGATGGGGGAGTCCGTGCCGCCCACGCGGCTGACCGGGGCGTCGAGCCAGGCGAAGGCTTCCTGGCCGATGACCGCGGCGATCTCGGCGCCGAAGCCTCCGGTGAGGGGGGCTTCGTGGGCCACCAGGGCGCGGGAGGTGCGGCGGACCGAGTCGAGGACCATGGGGCGGTCCCAGGGGCGCAGGGAGCGCAGGTCGATGACCTCGACCTCGTGGCCGTCCTCGGCGGCCACCGTGTCGGCCGCGGCCAGGGCCCACGCGACGCCGGCGCCGTAGGTGACGAGCGTGGCGTCCGTGCCGGGGCGGGCGATGCGGGCGTGGCCCAGCGGCTCGACGTGGTGCCCGGCGGGCACCGGGCCCTTGGCGCTGCGGTACAGCTTCTTGTGCTCCAGCACGAGGACCGGGTTGCCGTCGTCGAGGGCGGCCAGCAGCAGGCCCTTGGCGTCGGCGGGGGTGGCGGCGGCCACGACCTTGAGGCCGGCGACGTGGCAGAACCACGCCTCGACGTTCTGGGAGTGGAACGGGCCCGCGCCCAGGCCGCCGCCCACCGGGAGGCGCACCACCAGGGGGACCGGGGCGTCCCAGCGGTAGCGGGTCGTGGCCACGTTGTTGACCAGCTGGTTGAAGCCGCACGAGACGAAGTCGCCGAACTGCATCTCGACCACGGGGCGGAAGCCGTCCAGCGCCAGGCCCAGGGCGGCGCCGATGGCCCCGGACTCCACGATCGGGGTGTTGCGCACCCGGTCGGTCCCGAACTCGTCGGCCAGGCCCTCGGTGGCCTTGAACACCCCGCCGTAGCCGGCGATGTCCTGGCCCAGCAGCACCACCCGGTCGTCGGCCGCCAGCGCGGTGCGCAGGGCGTCGTTGACCGCGTCGACGTAGCGGGCCTCCGGGGCGTGGCCGGGCGGGGATGCCGGGCTCACCGCGGCCCGCCGCAGCGGGGCGGCCGGGGCGTAGGCTCGCGCCTCCTCGGTCGCGGCGTCGGTCGCCGGCTCGGGTGCGGCCAGGGCCTCGGTCACGCGGGCGTCGACCTCGGCCCGCACCTCCTCGGCCAGCGCCTTGCGCTCGTCGTGAGGCAGGAGGCCCGACGCGTCGAGCCTGGTCTCGACCCGGGCGATCGGGTCGCGGGCCACCCACGCCGCCAGCTGCTCCACCGGGACGTAGTCGGTGCCAGACGCCTCCTCGTGGCCCCGCATGCGGAACGTCTTGCACTCCAGCAGCGTCGGGCCACCCCCGGAACGCGCCCGCGCCGCGGCCCGGGCCACCGCGTCGCGCACGCCCACGACGTCGTTGCCGTCGACGATCTCGCCCGGCATGCCGTAGCCCGCGGCCCGGTCGACCAGGTGGGCGCACGCGTACTGCTCGGACACGGGCGTGGACAGGCCCCAGTGGTTGTTCTCGATCACGAACAGCACGCCCAGCTTCCACACCGAGGCCAGGTTCATGGCCTCGTGCACGTCGCCCTCGCTGGTCGCCCCGTCGCCCACCAGCACGGCCGCCACCCGGTCCTCGCCCCGCAGCCGGGCCGCCAGCGCCAGCCCGTCGGCCACCGGGGCCATCGCCCCGAGGTGGCTGATCATGCCGACGACGTGGTGGTCCAGCGAGCCGAAGTGGAACGTGCGGTCGCGCCCGCCGGTGTAGCCACCCTCCCGGCCCAGCAGCTGGCGGAACAGCACCCCGAGGTCGAGGCCGCGGCCGGTGAACACGGCGAGGTTGCGGTGCACCGGCAGGATCCAGTCGTCGGGCCGCAGGGCCGCCACCAACCCGACGGAGATGGCCTCCTGGCCGATCCCCGAGAACCACTTCGAGAGCTGGCCGCGTCGCAGCAGCGTCAGCATCTTGTCCTCGATGGCGCGGGGGAGCAGCAGGGCCCGGTACAGGCCCTCCAGGTCGCCGTCGGGGACCGCGGGGAGCTCGGCGATCTCGCTCAGGAGACCCAGCTCCCGCGCTCGGTGAGGACGGCCTTCAGCACGTCGGGCCGGTCGGTCATGATCCCGTCCACCCCCATGTCGAGCAGCCGGCCCATCTCCCCGGCCTCGTTGATGGTCCACACGTGGACCGGCAGGTCGCGGGCGTGGGCCGCCTCCAGGAACCGCTCGGTCACCAGCGGGATCCGGTTCTGGCGCACCGGGACCTGCACGCAGGCGGCCGTGAACGTGCCGCCCGGCAGGCGCCGGGACGCGGCCACCAGCCGCCCGACCTGGCGGGGGCCCATCGACGTGCACGCACCCGGGCCGAGCGCCTCGCGCAGCCGGGACAGGCGGCGGTCGGAGAAGGCCCCGAAGCACACCCGGTCGAGCACGCCGAGCCGGCGGACCAGGGCGACGAGCGGGTCGACCGCGGCGTCGTGCTTGGGGTCGATGTTGACCCGCACGTCGGGCCAGGTGGTGAGGACGTCCTCCAGCAGCGGGACCCCGTCACCGTCGCGCACCCGCGCTTCGCTCACCTCGGCCCAGTCCAGGTCGGCGATGGCCCCGCGGCGGTCCGTGAGCCGGTCGAGGTGGTCGTCGTGGAACGCGACGAGCACCCCGTCGGACGTGACGTGGGCGTCGGTCTCCAGGTAGCGGTAGCCCAGGCCCACGGCCGCCTCGAACGCGGCCATGGTGTTCTCGCCCGGACCGCCGTCGGTGTGCGCGCCCTGGTGGGCGAACGCCAGGGGACCGGGCCAGTCGAGGAAGGGAAACGTTGTTGCCATGTCGGTGCGGGACGGTAGCCGCCGTGGGGTAGAACCAACGTGTAGCCCCTCAGCGAGGAGTGCAGCATGCCCGCCGTCACCGCTGTCCCCATCGGAGCCGACATGGTCACCACCGACGACGAGATCGTCGTGGTGTCGCCGTTCGACGGCAGCGAGGTCGGTCGCGTCCCCGCCTGCGATGCGGGCCATGTCGACCGGGCGGTGGCCGCGGCCCAGGCGGCCCTGGCCGACCCTCTGCCCGCGCACGCCCGGGCGGCGATCCTCGATCGGGCCGCGGCCCTGCTGGCCGAGCGCCAGGAGGAGTTCGCCCGCACGATCGCGGCCGAGGCGGCCAAGCCGATCAAGACCGCCCGGGTGGAGGCGGCCCGCGCCGCCGACACGTTCCGCTTCAGCGCGGTCGAGGCCCGCACGCTGGCGGGCGAGATGGTGCCGCTGGAGGCGTCCGCCCCCGGCGAGGGCAAGCTCGGCTTCACCCTGCGGCTGCCCATCGGAGTGGTGGGGGCCATCAGCCCGTTCAACTTCCCGCTCAACCTGGTGGCCCACAAGGTGGCGCCAGCCGTCGCCGCGGGCTGCCCGGTCGTGCTCAAGCCCGCCAGCCAGACGCCGCTGTCCGCCCTGGCCCTGGCCGCGCTGCTCATGGACGACTGCGGGCTGCCGCCGGGGTGGCTGAACGTCGTCACCGGCTCCGGGAGCCAGGTCGGCGATCCGCTGGTGCTGCACGACGACGTGGCCATGATCACCTTCACCGGCAGCCCGCCTGTGGGCTGGTCGATCCGGGCCAAGGCGCCCCGCAAGAAGGTGAGCCTGGAGCTGGGCAACAACAGCCCGATCATCGTGGAGCCCGACGGCGACTGGCGCACGGCGGCGGCCAAGCTCAAGGTCGCGGGCTTCTCGCACGCCGGCCAGTCGTGCATCTCGTCCCAGCGGATCTACGTCCACCGCTCGATCCACGACGACTTCGTGGCCGCCCTCGTCGACGCGGTGGCCACCCTGGTGGTCGGCCCGCCGCTGGAGGAGGACACCGACGTGTCCGCGCTCATCTCGGCCGGCGACACCGAGCGGGTCAAGCAGTGGATCGACGAGGCGCTCGACGCCGGCGCCAAGGTGGCGATCGGCGGCGAGGTCGGCGAGGACGGGGTGCTGCGCCCGACCGTGCTCACCGGGGCCACCCCGGAGATGAAGGTGTGCCACGACGAGGTCTTCGGCCCGGTCGTCGCGGTGGCCGCCTACGACGAGCTCGACGAGGCCATCGCCCTGGCCAACGACACCCGCTACGGCCTGCAGGCCGCGGTGTTCACGTCCCGTCTGGACGTGGCCCTCGCTGCGGCACGGCGCCTCGACTACGGCGGCGTCCTGGTCAACGAGGTGCCCACCTGGCGCGCCGACCAGCAGCCCTACGGCGGCGTGCGCGACAGCGGCAACACCCGTGAGGGCCCGCACTACACGGTGCGGGAGATGACCGAGCCCCGCCTGGTGGTGCTGAGCTAGCGGCTACCCCGATCCGCGGCGGGCCTCGGCCAGGCCGCGCTGCACTCCCGCGCTGAAGCTCGTGAGCATGCTGTGGACGTCCGTGGCGGCCAGGCGGGCCTCCGGCGAGGCATCTCCGGCCCCGTCGGTGTGCAGGGGCACCACGCCCATGTCCGGCATCTGGGCCCCCGCCACCCGGCGAGTCAGCGGCGCGTCCGCCGGCGGCCGGGCCTGGTCGGGGACCATCCCGCGGCTCGCCGTGGGCACCGGCTCGCGCACGCGCGGCGCCGCCCGGCTGGCCGCGACG
>JBKPRS010000525.1:0-4677 GCA_046734695.1 Actinomycetota bacterium
GCCGGTGATCGCGTCCCGGTGGTAGAGGGCGTCGCCGACCAGCGCCCAGCCCGGCCCCCAGGCCTGGCGGACCTGGTTGGGCAGGCCGACCATGCCCCGGACCGGCGAGGTGCGCTCGCTCCCGGCCAGCCGTTCCGCCAGCGCAGGGGCGTGGCGGGCCAGCAGCCGGTCGAAGCCCCCGGCGAGGGTGCCGGCACTCCGGGACGCGGCCCGGGCCGAGGTGGCCGGGATGCAGATCCAGATGCAGGCCTCGTCGCCATGGGTGGGGAACACGCCGGCCAGCGCGCCCTCGGTCACGAAGAACTCGATGCCGGACCAGGCCGGGCCCCGGTGGTAGGCGTACCAGGCGGCACCGTTGGCGCCTCGGTTCTCGACCACCGGGGCGCCGGCGCTGCGGGCCACGCGGGAGCCCAGGCCGTCGGCCCCGACCACCACGGACGCCTCGATCTCCACCGGCTCGCCGTCCTGGCTGCGCCCGGACAGTCCGGTGACCCGGCCACTCAGGTCGCGGCGCAGGTCGGTGACGGTGACGCCCAGGTGCAGCGTGGCGCCGGCCTCGGCGGCCGCCTCGGCCACGATCGTGTCGAGTACGTAGCGGCGGGGCGCGACCAGGAAGTCGACCCCGGCCGAGTCCTTCACGGTCCGGGACAAGGTGCCCTCGGGGGTGGTGAAGGTGACCTGGTGGATGGGGGGAGCGCCGCTGGCCACGACCTCGTCGAGCAGGCCCCAGCGGTGGAGCTGGACCACGCCGCTGCGGGCGATCGCGTGGGTCGACAGGGTGTCGCTGGGGAGCAGCGCCCGGTCGACCACGACCACGTCGTGCCCGTTCCGGGCGGCCAGCAGCGCCGTGGCGGCGCCGGCGGCGCGGGATCCGACCACTGCGATCTCGTGTTCCTGGGGGCGGGGGGCAGCCATCGTCGTCTCCTCGGTGTGCGGTGCGGCTACGAGGACGACTGTGACGGGACGGGGCGCAGCGACCTTGGAGACGGCGTGATGTAGTTGTGGAGATCCCCTGAGCCGGCCGGCCGCGCCGACCGGCGGCGGAGACCTCTACGGTGGGCGCATGGACGCCCGACTGCAGCAGCTGCGCTACTCGTCCGACCGCTTGCGCGACCTGGTCGCACCGCTCGATGACGCCGTTCTGGAGGCGCAGGCGTATCCGACCGAGTGGTCGATCGCCCAGGTCCTGTCCCACATCGGCTCGGGGGCCGTGATCATGCTCGGCCGGCTGGACGACGGGCTCGCGGGGCGGCCGTCCCCCGACGACTTCGCGCCCAGCGTGTGGGCCGAGTGGAACGCCAAATCGGCCCGGGCCATGTGCGACGACGCACTGATCGCCGACGCCGCCGTGGTCGAGCGGCTCGAGGGCCTGAGCGACGACGAGCTGGCCGGGTTCCGCTTCACCCTCGGGCCCCGCGAGTTCGACGGGTTCGGGATGGTCGGGCTGCGGCTCAACGAGCACACGTTCCACTCCTGGGACATCGCGGTCACGCTGGACCCGTCGGCCACACTCGATCCCGGCGCCACCGACCTGGTGGTGGACAACCTCGACCTGGCCGCGACCTTCAGCGCCCGGCCCACCGGCAGCGACCGGACGGTCACGGTGCACACGACCGCCCCGGAGCGTGACTTCACCATCACGTTCACGCCCGACACGGTCAGGTACTCCCCCGGTGACGGGGGCCGGACGCCCGACCTGACGCTGCCGGCCGAGGCGTTCGCGCGCCTGGTCTACGGCCGCCTCGACCCCGACCACACCCCGAAGTTCGAGGGCGACCCCGACCTGCTCGCCGAGCTGCGGCGGGCCTACCCCGGCTTCTGACCGGCCCCGGGCCGATGGTCGAGGTCGTCGTCCTCGGGAGCGGGACGCCGCGCGCCGATCCGGGCCGCGCCGGCTCGGCCCTGGCGGTCGTCTCCGGCCCGGACTGGCTGCTGGTCGACTGCGGGCGGGCGGCGACGCAGCGGGCCATCGACGCCGGCCTGGACCTGACCGCCCTGGCGGCGGTGGCCCTCACCCACCACCACTCGGACCACGTGAGCGACCTGGCCACCCTGGCCACCGCCCGCTGGTGCGCGGACGCCACCACGCCGCTGGCCGTCGTCGCCCCGGCCGGCCCCACGGCCCGCTTCGCCTCCCATTGCCTCGACGCCTACGAGGACCAGTGCTTCTACGGCCAGTCGACCGGGGCCGCCGGGCCGCGGCCCCGCCTCGCGGTCCACGCGTTCGAGCCGACCGCCGCGGTCACGCCGGTCCGCGAGACGGGCGGCTGGCGCCTGTCGGCCGTGCTGGTCGACCACCACCCGGTCGCCCCGGCGGTGGGCTACCTGGTGGAGGCCGACGGTGCCCGGGTGGCGGTCAGCGGCGACACGGCGGTGGGCGACGGGATGCGGGCCCTGGCCCGGGACGTGGACGTGCTGGTCCACGAGACCCTGCACCCCGCCCTCGTCCCGGACGACCTCCTGACCTGGAACGCCGGCGCCGACGCCGTCGGAGCCCTGGCCGCGGCCACCTCGCCCGCCACGCTCGTCCTCACCCACCTGCTGCCCGCCCCCGTCACGCCGGACCACGAGCAGTCGTACCTCGCCGCAGTCCGCCGCGGCGGCTACGACGGCCCCACGGTGGTCGCCCGCGACCTGGCCCGCATCCCGGTCGATCCCCGGCGGTAGTCGTGACGGCCTTCGCCCCCGGATCGTCGATCGTGCGGCGCGACGTGTTCGCCGGGCAGGTCTGGACCGCGTGCCCGGCCCGCGTTGTCGCGGACGACGGCGCCGAGCTGACGTTCGCCTGCTGGCCCGGCGTCGAGGGCGTGGCGCCGGTGCCGTGGATCCGGTGGATCACGGGGCACGGGGTCGACTCCTTCGACCTGCTGCTCGACCTGGTCGTCCGGCCCGACGGTGCGTATCAGCTCGAGGACGAGGACGAGTTCGCACACGCCTGCCGGGCCGGCGTCATCACCGAGGCCGAGCGGGTGGCGGTCCTGGCCGCCCGGGACGAGGTGATCGACCTGGTGGAACGGCGCGCCGGACCGTTCGCCGGCGACCTCGGCGTCTGGCGCCCGGACCCCGCCTGGCCCCGGCCGGAGCTGCCGCCCGACATCGAGTCGGTGTGAACCGGGCCGGGCGCGGATGCCAGGCTGACCCGATGATGTCCTCCTCCGCCGCCGAACAGTTCGATCTCTCCGACCGGGTCGCCGTGGTGACCGGGGGATCCCGCGGGCTCGGGCGTGAGATGGTCCGGGCCTTCGCCGCCGCTGGCGCCGACGTGGTCATCGCCAGCCGCAAGCTGGACAACTGCACGCTGCTGGCGCACGAGATCGAGGAGACGACGAAGCGCCGGGCCCTGGCCGTGGCCTGCCACGTCGGCCACTGGGACGACTGCGACCGGCTGGTCGAGACGGTCTACGCCGAGTGGGGCCGCATCGACGTGTTCGTGAACAACGCCGGGATGTCCCCGCTCTACGGCGAGCTGACCGACGTGAGCGAGGCGCTGTGGGACAAGGTCCAGGACGTCAACCTCAAGGGCCCGTTCCGCCTGGCCGCCCTGGCCGGGGCCCGCATGAAGGCCGCCGGGCGCGGCTCGATCATCAACGTGAGCACCGCCGGATCCCGCCGTCCCGCGCCGTCGTTCCTGCCCTACGCCGCGGCCAAGGCCGGCCTGAACGCCCTCACCGTCGGCTTCGCCCATGCCCTCGGCCCCGAGGTCCGGGTCAACACCCTCATGCCCGGCCCGTTCCTCACCGACGTGACCGAGGCCTGGGACGACGAGCAGACCTCGCTCGCCAACTCGGGCTTCGCGCTGCGGCGCATCGGCCTGCCCCACGAGATCGTCGGCGCGGCCCTCTACCTGGCCAGCGACGCCTCCAGCTTCACCACCGGGGCCACCCTCAGCGTCGACGGCGGGATGCCCTAGGCCGTCACAGGGAGCGGGGCTGAAGGAACGTGGCGATGGCGGTCGCGACCTTGCCGGGGGCTGACTCGTGGGGGCTGTGGCCGGTGCCGGGGAGGACCAGGCGGGTGACGGGGGTGGAGGCGGGGACGCCGGACTCGATCGCGTCGAGCTGGGCCAGGGTCCCGTAGGGGTCGTCCGACTCCTGGATCAGGAGGATCGGGGACGTGATCGCCGGGAGCGCGGATGTGATGTTCCAGGTGCGGAACTCGGGGCTCAGCCAGATGTCGCTCCAGCCTCGGAAGGTGGCGTCGACGTCAGCGTGGTGGCGGGCCAGGCGGGTGCGGAGCGGGCCCTCATCGTAGGCGCGGGTGGCGGCTTCGATGCCCGCGATCGTGCGGTCCTCCACGAAGACGTGGGGGGCGAGGAGGACCAGAGCGGTCAGCGGGTTCCCACCCGAGGCGTGGAGCAGGGCGATGGAGGCGCCGTCGCTGTGCCCGACCAGGACCGGCCGCTCCAAGCTCGCGTCCGCCAGCACCCGGGGCAGGGCGACCAGCGCCTCGTCGTGCATATAGGTGACGGGTCGGGGCAGCCGCGCCGGCGGTGAGTGGCCGTAGCCGGCGCGGGAGTAGACGACGGTCGTCGGGTCCCCGCACAGCGCAGAAACCCGGCGGGGGAAGTCGCGCCACAGCGCGAGAGAGCCGAGGCCCTCGTGCAGGAAGACCAGCGGGGGGAGGTCGGGGCGGCCCGGGACCAGCTCCCGCTCCAGCTTCACAGCTCGCCGGACACCA
>JBKPRS010000526.1:0-7147 GCA_046734695.1 Actinomycetota bacterium
CACATCGAGCAGGTGCGGGCCGCGGCCGACGGGCTGGAGGGGTGCGAGGTGCTCGAGTGCCTCGACCGGACGTTCCTCATGCACGACGGCGGCAAGATCGAGGTGCTGGCCCGCATGCCGGTGGCCGACCGCGACGACCTGTCCATGGCCTACACGCCGGGCGTGGCCCGAGTGTGCAACGCCATCGCCGCCGAGCCGAACCGGGTGCACGACCTCACCATCAAGAAGAACACGGTCGCCATCGTCAGCGACGGCACCGCGGTGCTGGGCCTGGGCGACATCGGGCCCGAGGCCGCCCTGCCCGTCATGGAGGGCAAGGCGCTGCTGTTCAAGCACTTCGCCGGGGTCGACGGCTTCCCGGTGTGCATCGACGTGTCCTCGGCCGACGAGATCGTCGAGACCGTCTGCCGCATCGCCCCCACCTTCGGCGGCATCAACCTCGAGGACATCGCCGCCCCGGAGTGCTTCGAGGTCGAGGAGCGGCTCAAGGAGCTGCTCGACATCCCCGTGTTCCACGACGACCAGCACGGCACCGCCGTCGTGACGCTGGCCGCCCTGGAGAACGCGCTGCGCATCGTCGACAAGAAGATGGCCGACCTCAGGGTGGTCATCGCGGGCGTGGGCGCCGCGGGCGTGGCCATCAGCAAGATCCTCCTGCAGGCCGGGGTGGAGGACATCATCGGCGTCGACCGCAAGGGCTCCATCTGGGCCGGCCGTGACGACCTCAACGTGGCCAAGCTCTGGTTCGCCGAGAACACGAACCCCGAGCGGCGGGAGGGGACGCTGGCCCAGATGCTGCCGGGCGCCGACGTGTTCATCGGCGTGTCGGGACCCGGCCTGGTCACCGCGGCCGACCTGCGGACCATGGCGTCCGATCCCATCGTGTTCGCGCTGGCCAACCCCGATCCCGAGATCACCCCCGAGGACGCCGACGGCCTCGCCCGGGTCATCGCCACGGGCCGCAGCGACTACCCGAACCAGATCAACAACGTGCTCGCCTTCCCCGGCATCTTCCGGGGCGCGCTGGACGTGGCGGCGACCCAGATCACCGAGGGCATGAAGCTGGCGGCGGCCCAGGCCATCGCCGCCTGCGTGTCCGAGGACGAGCTGGCGCCCGACCACGTGGTCCCGTCGGTGTTCGACACCCGGGTCGCCCCGCGGGTCGCCGAGGGCGTGGCCCGGGCGGCGATCCACGACGGGGTGGTCCGGATGCACCGGCCACCCCAGCCGTAGATCGCCCGCGCGTCACGCGGAGGGCGTGCAGGCCAGGTCGACCTCGAACGAGCCGGTGCTCTCGTTGCCGAAGTTGTCGGTCACGCGCACGGCGACCTCGACGATGTCGCCCGGGACCACGGCGACCGTCGCGTTGCCGAAGCCCCAGCGGGCGACCTGGTCGCCGGGGTTGACGCCGGACTTGGGGCCCAGGGGGAGCGGCATCGAAGCCAACCCGGGCCCGCTGTTCGTGCCGATCGGACCGCTGCTGCACGAGTGGTGGCCGCTGTTGGGGAGCACCTCGACCTTCTGGATGCCGCTCTCGTCGTCGTGCGCGGTCACGAGGATGCCGAGGTTGTCACCCTCCGTGTAGACGGTGAACGTTCCGCCCGGTCCGGGGCCGAGCGTCGTCGAGAAGCCGGTCGCCGTCCCCGCCGTCGTGGGCGGCGTGATCTGCATGCCGTTCTCGATCTCGACCATCGCCGCGAACTCCGGCGGCGTCGTGTCCTGCGCCGCCACCGTGATCGTCTCGACCTGTGGGGTGCCGTTGGCTCCGGTTTCGCAGGCGGCCAGCAGGCCACCGGCCGCGACCAGCAAGGCCGCGACCATCGTGCGCGAGGGAGTCGGGTTCATGTGTGTCCTCCGAGGGACGCGGCGCGCGTCCGCCACGCGCGCTCCTTGGCGACCAGAGCGCGTGGCCCGCGCCCCGGATACGTCATTGCTGCGCCAGCCCCTAGCCTCGGCCGGCGTGACCGAGGTGGTCGAGGAAGGGAACGGGGCGGACGAGGGGGACGCGCCCGGCGAGATGTGGCCGAGCGACCTGCTGGCCGCCGCGCTGGCCACGGGCGCGGCCGGGCTGGCGGCCGTGCGCATGCTGATCGCCCAGCCCGACTGGGTCCACCGGCGGGTCGACACGCTGGAGTACCGCGACGAGACGACGTTCCGGCGCCAGCAGAGCGTCCACTTCACGCTGCCCGCGGCTTCGCCCGAGATCGTGGTGGACGAAGTGCGCTTCCGGTTGGTGCCGCTGGCGACGCTGCACAAGGAGACGCTGGTCAACTTCAACTGCCGGGACGAGTCCGGCGCGTCGCTGCCGATCCTCACCCGCCGCCATCAGGGCCTCCTGACCGTGACCGGGATGATCGCCTGGGCCGAGGGGCTGCTGGGCGAGCCGCTGGAGGAGGACGTCGCCGAGGAGATCGCGACCTGCGTCACCGGCCCCCAGCTCGATCGGGACGAGGCCAGCGCGGCGTTCGCCACCGGTGGCGGCCAGCGGGAGGCGCTGCGGGCCGACGACATCTTCGCCCTGGTGCTCGACCGGCTGACCGAGCAGTTCCTGCTGCTCACCTTCGTGGGCGACCCGCCGGGCACGCAGCGCATCGTGAAGTTCTCCTACGAGGAGCTGACCGAGCTGGCGCCCGAGCCCTGGCCCCGCGGGCCGATGGCGGCGCTGTGCTGGATCCCGCGGCGGGCCGCGTCGCCGGCGGAGGGCCTGTTCAGCGGCGAGAGCTACCACTTCGAGGCGGATCTGCCCCATGGCGTCGACGTCCCGGTGGCCACGCTGTGGGCCGGGCTCGACGAGGACGACCTGGCCTGCATCGACATCGACCCCGGCGACCACCTGCGCGTCGCGCTGCGCTCCCGGGGCCAGGAGCGGGGCGTGGCCGAGGTGCGCTGGTCGCTGCGCCCGTCCCGGCGGGGCTGGCTGCGGTCCGCCTGGTTCGCCACCGTGGCCGCGGCCGTCACGCTGGTGGTGGGCGCCTGGCGGCTGGACACCCTCGTCGCCGGCACCCCGCTCGACGGCTCGGTCGCCCCCGACACCCGCACCCAGCTCGGCGCAGGCGTGATCCTCACCGTGGTCGGCGCGCTGGCCGGCCTGGTGGCCCGCATCGAGGAGCACCCCCTGGTGAGCCGCCTGCTCGCCTGGCCCCGCCGCCTGGCGGTGGCCGCCGCCGTGCTCCCGTTCGTGGCCGCGGGCACCCTGGTGGTCGGCCCCTCCGGCGACGCCCGCCAGGCGATCTGGGCCCTCCTCGCCGCCATCGCCACCGGCATCGCCGCGGTGTTCACGGTGGCGTTCGTGGTTCGCCCGACTACCGCAGCGGACCGCCCACCCCTGCTCCCCGCCCAGGACTGACCACCGGGCCCCGCCCTGGGACGTCAGCTGGGCAGGGCCGAAGGATCGCTCCACCAGCCGGCGTCGGGGTATCCCATCATCCGGTACTCCGCCAGCATCGCCTGGAACATCGCCTCGACCCCGGGGTGTGACGCCCGGGCAGCGTGCAGTCGTGCCCCCATCTCGGGGTGTTCACCGACGAGGAGGTCAGCGGGCCCGTCACCGACACACCAGACCGCCTCGTCGTCGACGAGTGCGTCCGCCGCGGCGGTGACGAGCTCCATCCACAGGGTCGCGTCGATCGCCTCGCCCGTGTCAGGATCCTCGCCGTCGTACATGATCGTCGTCAGCCAGTCGCGCACTGGACCGCTCCTGGGAAGGTCGTACGAGCGCCCGGCGCCCTCCCAGTCCTCGATCTCGTCGAGGCTTCGTCGCTGCTCGACTGCGTACGCCTCAGCGATCGTCCGTACGTCGCCACGATCGAGCGCAGCCCGTAGCTGATCGACCGTGACTTCGCCGGCGTCCACCGCGGGAGTCTCGCACCGCCGCCGGCGCCCCGTCCCGCCGTATGCTGGTAGTCGTGTCGAGCCACGGGTCGCCGCCCCGCGTCAGCCTGCTGCGCCGCCAGGCGCGCGGTGTGACGGTCCTGCCCAGCGCCGAGGGCCCGTCGTTGCGGTCCGATCCCCGCTGGACCACCGAGCGGGCGCGGCGGGCCCAGCGGTTCCTCGACCGCCTCATCGCCCGGCAGCGATGACCTCCCGGTGTCGGTGGCGTTGAACGTCACATGACACCGTTGCTGGAGAACAAGAACGCCATCGTCTACGGGGGCGGGGGCAGCCTCGGAAGCGGCGTGGCCCGCACCTTCGCCCGGGAGGGCGCCCGGGTGTTCCTCGTGGGACGCACCGCTGCACCGCTGGAGGCCGCCGTGGCCGCCATCCGGGCCGACGGGGGCACCGCCGACCACGCGGTCCTCGACGCCACGGACGAGTCCGCCGTCACCGATCACATCCGGGCCGTAGCCGGTGAGGCCGGGAGCGTGGACGTGTCGTTCAACCTCGTGACCCGGGGCGACGTCCAGGGCGTCCCGTTCCTCGACATCGCGGTCGACGACCTGCTGCGCCCGGTCACCACCGGGCTCACCGCCAACTTCGTGACCGCCCGGGCTGCGGCCCGCCAGATGGCCACGCAGGGATCGGGCGTGATCCTCAGCCTGACCAGCGGCTCGTCCCAGGGCACGGCCCCGATGATGGGCGGCACCGGTCCCGCCGACGGCGCCATCGAGAACATGATGCGCTACCTGGCCGCCGAGGTGGGCCCGAGCGGCGTGCGGGTCGTCAACCTGTGGACCGCGGGCGTGGCCGACACGCTCACCGACGAGAAGCTGGCCAAGGTGGCCGGCGAAGGCGCCCCCAAGGCCGCCGACGTGGTCGCCATGCTGTCCTCGATGACCACGCTCAAGCGGGCGCCGGTCATCGCCCAGGTGGCCGACACCGCGGCGTTCCTCGCGTCCGACCGGGCCGCGGGCATCACCGCCACCAACGTCAACGTGACCTGCGGGTTGGTCCTCGCCTGATCGGTAGGGTGCCGGGATCGACGATCTCGCGACACTCGACGACTCGGGGTTTGCCGCCCTGGTGGAACGGCATCGGCGCGAGCTGCACGTGCACTGCTACAGGATGCTGGGGTCCTACGACGAGGCCGAGGACCTCGTGCAGGAGACGTTCCTGCGGGCGTGGCGCTTCCGGAGCCACTTCGAGGAGGGCTCGGGGCCGGGGGTGCGGCCGTGGCTGTACCGGATCGCCACCAACGCCTGCATCGACGCCCACCGGCACCGGTCCCGGCGGCCGCCGTCGCTGGGCTCGTTCGCCGACCTCCCCTGGCTCCAGCCCTATCCCGACCGGCTGCTCGACGAGGTGGCGCCCGCGGCCGACGAGCCGGACGCGGTGGTCGTGTCCCGGGAGACGATCGAGCTGACGTTCGTGGCCGCGCTGCAGGTCCTGCCGCCCCGCCAGCGGGCGGTGCTGCTGGCCCGGGACGTGCTCGGCTGGTCGGCGGCCGAGACCGCGGCGCTGCTGGAAGTGAGCGTCGCCGCCGCCAACAGCGCCCTGCAGCGGGCCCGCGCCACGCTCGGCGACCACCTCCCCGAGCGGCGCCTCGACTGGTCCACGACGTCGCTCAGCCCCGAGGAGCGGGACCTGCTGGCCCGCTTCATCGAGGCCCACGAGGCTCACGACGCCGAGGCCAGTGCAGCCATGATGCGCGAGGACACCCGCATCACCATGCCGCCCCAGCCGTTCGTGTTCGAGGGCCGGGAGAACATCCGCCGCATGCTCACGACCGCGTTCGGGGCGGAGGAGGTCGGCGACTGGCGCCTCGTCCCCACTGCCGCCAACCGCATGCCGGCCGCCGCCAGCTACCTGCGGACGTGGCAGGACACGGAGTTCCGGGCGTTCAAGCTCGACGTGATCCGCGTCGTGGACGGGCTCGCCGCCGAAGTCACGACGTTCGGGCCGTCGCTGTTCCCCGCCTTCGACCTCCCGGCGGTGCTGGCGTCAGGTGAGGGCGGCGGCCAGTAGGGCCAGCGCCGCGACGGGCACGGCCAGCACCAGGATGGCGAGCGTGGCCCAGAGGGCGGCGGTGGTGAGGGCCAGCGACTGGGGCCGCAGCGGCTCGGTCAGCTCGCCGATCCGGTCGAGGATCGGGGCGTTCATCGCCCGGCGCAGGGCGAGCATCGACCGCCAAGCGGCCAGCACGCGGCGCACCGGGCGACCCTCCCGCGGGAGCTTCACCTGACCCAGCTCGCGCTGGAAGTGATCGAGCGCTCCGGGGATGTCGTCGATCACCGCCAGCAGCCGGCTGGGATCCCCGTAGGCGGCCCGGATCCGGTGCCCGTGCCACATCACCCGGAGCGGAGCGACCACCAGCGCCAGCCCGAGCACGATCGCCCCGACCGGCCAGCGGTCGCCGATGCGAGGCAGCAGCGGCAACAGGGCCAGCAGGGCGATGGTCCCCGCCACCAGACCCGCGATCGCGCCCCGGGTGGCGAAGCGGTGGATCACCCGCGCCGCCCACGCCACGCGGCCGGCGATGTACTCGTGTGCGCCCAGTCGTGTCGGCTCGGTCACCGGTCAGCCACCTCCCGTCCGCGCGGTGCCAGCGAGCCGCAGAACGGTACCCGGCACAGCCCCGTGGGAATCGGCGCGCTGGGCTACCCGCTCGGGCGTTCCTTCTTGCCCGCCTCCAGCAGGTCCACCATCTCCGCGATGCGGGCCGCCCGGAGGTCGGGGCGGCGCTTGGTCCCGTCGATCCAGCGTAGGTACGCCTTCCGGTAGAACTGCGCCAGCGAGTCGAAGAACGTCCCGGCCTCGGGCGACGCCTCCAGGGCCGCCACGATGTCGGGTGCCAGGTCGTCTCGCTGGGGCCCTTCCGGCGTGAGCACGACCTCGACCTCGTCGCCCGGGGCGATCCCGCAGCCCCGCAGCCACGCTGGGCCGAGCACGAAGCCCTGCCCGTCGCCGAGCGGTTCGACGATGGCCCGCACGCCCAGCCCGTTCACGGTGCCGCCGAGGCGGTGGGTGGTGCGGGGCCCCCAGGCCTCGTCGGGGTCGAAGGCCAGCGGCACCATCACCCGGCCCTGGCTGTCGCTGGTCACCGTGGTGGTGAAGCTCTTCGAGCGGTCGGACATCTCCGCCTCCGTCACCCCTGGTCGCAGGCCGCCCGCGCCCGGCCGTGGGTCAGGCCCGAACGACCTCGGTCCCGGCCAGCCAGTCGTTCGGCCACTGGTGGTGGCCGCCGAGCTCCAGCATCCACGCGACCGGGTAG
>JBKPRS010000527.1:0-1766 GCA_046734695.1 Actinomycetota bacterium
GTAGAGCGACGCCGGGCCCAGGCCGACGGCCCGGGCGATGGCCCGCATCGAGACGCTGCCGGCGCCGCCGTCCTCCAGTTGGCGCCGGGCCTCGGCCTCGATCGCGGCCAGCAGCTCGCGCCGTTGGCGGGCTCGGCGGCCTTCGGTCGCCGGGGGAGCGGGGGTGGTGCCGGTCATGTGACCAATGATACCCGAACGCCACTTGCTATCCGAACATTGTTCGGTAGGATGACTCCCATCGAAACCCGAACACTGTTCGGATCACGTCGTCGGTTGGAGGTCGCTGCCATGTCCGCAAGCCATGTCGTCCTCGGCGCTGGGCCCGTCGGTCGAGCCGTCGTCGCCGCCCTCACGAGCCGCGGCATCGATCCCGCGGTCGTCACCCGCTCGGGCGCAGCGGTGCCGGGAGCGACCAGTCGCCGGGCCGACCTCGCGGATCCCGCTCAGGCCACCCAGGCGGTCGCCGGCGCCGAGGTCGTCTTCCAGTGCGCCCAGCCCGCCTACCACCGCTGGCCCGAGGAGTTCCCCGAGCTGCAAGCCCGGGCCGTCGCCGCCGCGACGTCGGCTGGTGCCGTGCTCGTCGCCGCCGAGAACCTCTACGGCTACGGTCCCGTCGACGGGCCCCTCAGCCAGGACCTCCCGCTCACCGCCACCACGAGGAAGGGCACCGTGCGGGCCCAGATGTGGCGCGACCTGGAGGCGGCCCACCGATCCGGTCAGCTGCGGGTGGTCGCCGCCCGGGCGTCCGACTTCTTCGGCCCCGGCGTCGAGGACTCGGCCGTCGGCAAGCGCTTCTTCGGGCCGCTCACCCGAGGCAAGGCCGTGCGGGTCGCCGGCAACCCCGACCGGCTGCACACCTACACCTATGTGCCCGACTTCGGCGAGGCCATGGTGCGCCTGTCGGAGACGCCGGAGACCTGGGGACGGGCGTGGCACGTGCCGAACGCACCGACGATCACGACACGGGCCTTCGCCGAGCAGGCCGCCGAGCAGGCCGGCACGAGGCTGCGCCTCCAGGGGACACCCCGCTGGCAGCTGAGCGTGCTGGGGCGCTTCGTGCCGGCCGTAGGCGAGGTCGTCGAGATGCTCTACGAGTTCGAGGAGGACCTCGTCGTCGACCACGCGCCCTATGCGGGCATCCTCGGCGACCACGCCACGCCGCTCGACGAGGCACTCGCCGCCACGCTCGGATGACCGGGACCCCTCGGGCGCTTCAGTGGACGGGTGGCGGGCTCCGTACGTCGTCCCGTAGGAGGCCGTACATGACGCTGTCACGCCACTCGCCGTCGCGGAAGTACAGGCCGCGCTGCACGCCCTCCCGGCGGAACCCGACCCGCTCCAGGGCCCGCCGCTCGGCGACGTTGCCGGCCTCGGTCCCGGCCTGGATCCGGTGCACCGGAGTGGTCGCGAAGAGGTAGTCCACCAGTTGCCGCTGGGCCTCGGTGCCGATGCCACGGCCCCGGTGCTCGGGGAACAGCGCGACGCCGATCTCGAGCGCGGACGGGGGCACACGACGCCAGCCGACCCAGCCGGCACAGGTGCCCTCAGCGACCTCGACCGCCAGGTTCGAGGACTCCTCACCGATCAGGCGGTCGTCGTGCCAGCGTCGCTCCAGCTCCAACGCCCTCGCGGGGCGGAAGCCGAACCACTGGTACTCGCCGGGCACGGACGGATCGGAGAACAGCCGGACGAGCTGCGCCAGCTCAGCTTCGGAGACCAGTCGCAGCCTGACGGATCCAGCCACGAACGCCAGTATCGCCGGGCCG
>JBKPRS010000528.1:0-4819 GCA_046734695.1 Actinomycetota bacterium
AACATGCTCGCCCGTCTCGACTTCACGCGCCCGCGCACGATCGTGGCCGCGGCCGTCCTCATCGGCATGCTGGCCGGCCTGTGCGGGGCGATCTTCGCCACCGTCGTGACCGAGCCCCGCGTCGACGACGCCATCGCCCTCGAGCGCCAACGCGCCGCGGAGCACCCCTCCGAGGCCGGCGGCAGCGAGTCCGGGCAGATGGCGGTCGTCGACCGCGGCGACCAGAAGGGCCCCGGCCTCTTCCTGGCCTACGCCCTGGCCGGCGCGGCGTTCGGCCTGATCCTGGCCGTCACCACGCTGTCGCTGCGCACCACGACCGGCGGGCCGTTCCGCCGGGTGGCGCTGTCGGGGATGATCCTGGCCGGCGCCATCACCATCACGCCCTGGCTCAAGTACCCGCCCAACCCGCCGGCCGTGGGCAATCCCGACACGGTGGTCGAGCGGGAGCGGTACTACGTGCTGGCGATCGTCCTGGGGGCGCTGCTGCTGGCCGGGGCCGCCCACGTGTCCGCCCGGCTGCGGCGGGCAGCCTGGCCCGAGAGCCGGCGGGTCACCGCCATCGTGCTGGGCACCCTGCTGGGATTCGCCATCCTGGGCGCGGTGCTGCCCCCCAACCCGGACGAGATCACGGCCCCCGCCAACCTCGTCTGGCAGTTCCGGATCGACTCGCTCCTGGGCAACCTGTTGGTCTGGACCCTGCTGACGCTGGGGCTGGGCGTGCTGTGGACCGAATCCACCCGGGCCCGAGCCGCGGCGGATCAGAACTCGATGCCCTTCAAGGCCGAGATCCCCGCGTCGTAGGCGTGCTTGACCTTGCGCATCTCGGTGACGGTGTCGGCCACCTCGATCAGCTCGGGGGGCGCGGCGCGCCCGGTGGCGACCACGCTGGTGCGCGGCGCCCGGGCCCGGATGGCGCCGGCCACCTCGGCGGCCTCGATCCAGCCGTACTTGACCGGGTAGGTCACCTCGTCCAGCACGAGCAGGTCGTAGTCGCCCGACGCCAGCTTCCCGGCGGCGACGGCCCAGGCCTGGCGGCCGAGCTCGGCCGTGCGCTCCAGGTCGGTGGACTCCCAGGTGAAGCCGTCACCGAGCGTGTGCCACTCGATGCCGAGCTGGTCGGCCAGCTTGCGCTCGCCGGTCTTCCACTTGCCGCCCTTGACGAACTGGATCACCCCGACGTTCCAGCCCCGGGCCCAGCCCCGGACCATCACACCGAAGGCGGCCGACGACTTGCCCTTGCCGTCCCCGGTGTTGACCAGGACGATCGACTGCGCACGCGTCATGACGCGGAGGGTACGCGGTGAGGGGCGGGCTGGCCCCCGCTCTGCGGGGCGGGATGATGGTATGCGGCACCACGAGTGACGCGGGCAAGTCGTTCGTGGTGGCGGGGCTGTGCCGGCTGCTGGCCCGCCGGGGCGTGAAGGTCGCGCCGTTCAAGGCTCAGAACATGGCGCTCAACGCGGCGGTGACGGCCGACGGGTCCGAGATCGGGCACGCCCAGTGGGTCCAGGCCCTGGCCGCGGGGGTCGAGCCCGAGGCGGCCATGAACCCGATCCTGCTCAAGCCGACCAGCGACCGGTCCAGCCAGGTGGTGGTCTTGGGCCGCCCGACCGGCATGCTGTCCGCGGCCGAGTACCACACGGCCAAGCCGGGCCTGCTGCCGGTGGTGCTCGACGCGCTGGCGGGGCTGCGGGACCGCTTCGACGTCGTGCTGTGCGAGGGCGCAGGCAGCCCGGCGGAGATCAACCTGCTCGACGGCGACCTGGTCAACCTGCCCCTCGCCCGGGCCGCGGGCCTGCCTGCGGTGGTGGTGGGCGACATCGATCGGGGCGGGGTGTTCGCCTCGCTCTACGGGACCGTGGCGCTGCTGCCCGACGACCTGCGGGCCACCGTGCGGGGCTTCGTGATCAACCGGCTGCGGGGCGATCCCGCCCTGCTGGGGAACGCCTGCGCCGACCTGGAGCGGCGCTGCGGCATCCCGACGCTGGGCGTGCTCCCCCACCTGGGCGTGGTGGACATCGACAACGAGGACTCGCTCGCACTCGACCGCCCGCCGCCACCCATCCCCGCCGGTGGGGACGACGACACCCGAGACACGCTGGACGTCGTCGCCCTGCGCTGGCCCCGGGTCTCCAACGCGGGCGACCTGGACCCGCTGCGGCTGGAGCCGGGCGTCCAGGTCCGCTGGGTGCGCTCGGTCCCGGAGCTGGGCCGGCCCGACCTGGTGGTGCTGCCGGGGTCGAAGAACACGCGGGGCGACCTGGACTGGTTCCGGTCCACCGGGCTGGCGGCCGCGGTGGAGCGGTCGGACGCCGCGGTGGTAGCGATCTGCGCCGGGCTGCAGATGGCGGGCGGGACGATTGACGACCCCGATGGGGTCGAGGGCCCGCCGGGCGGCGAGCGGGGGTTGGGCTGGCTGCCGGTCGCCACGACGTTCGCCGGCGACAAGGTGCTGGACCGCCCTGCGGGGCGCGCCACCGGCGGTCCGGGCCAGGGGCGGGACGTGGCCGGCTACCGCATCCACCACGGGCGGGTCCGGCCCGAGGGCGACCTCGCCCGGTGGTTGGTGGCGGACGACGGCGAGGCCCTCGGTTGGCATGCGGGTCGAGTGGTGGGCACGACGCTGCACGGCCTGTTCGAGAGGGACGGGTTCCGGGCCGAGGTCCTGGGCTGGGCGGCGGAGCGGTCCGGCAAGCAGTGGTCGCCCACGGGCGTGGACTTCGCCGCGGCCCGGATGGAGCGGCTCGACCGCATCGCCGACGCCCTGGAGGCCCACCTCGACCTCGCCGCCCTCGCGACCCTGATCGCCGAGGGCGCCCCGTGACCGCCGCGACCGGCGTGGCGGAGGCGCTGCGGCAGCTCACGGATGTGGCCGACTGGATGCGGTGGCGGCTCCGGGCGCCGACCGACGCCCTGGCCGATGGCGAGCTGGCCTGCGCCACGCTCGCGGCCTCGCCCCGGGATCTGGCGCACGCCGTGGAGACCGGCGCGGACGCGCGGGGGACCGACGATCCCGTGGTGCTGGCCTCGCTCTGGTGGCAGGGCTACGCCTACCGGGTCGGCGGGACGGCGTTGGCCTGCTGGCTGCTCACAGGCGTGGCACCCGACGTGCGAGCCGAAGGGATGGCGGTGGGCGTGGCGCGGGGAAGGCCGTCGTCGGTCGCCTACGCATCGGGCGAGGGGACCGACGACGTCGCGACGCTGAGCGACTGGCTCTTCGCCGGGCACCTCGACCGGGTCGCCGAGTCGCTGGGGGCGAAGCGGCGGCTGGGGTCCGGGCTGGTGTGGGGCAACGTCGCCGCCGCCTGTGCCGCGGGGGCGGGGGCCGTCCGGGAGGCGGCCGGTCCCGGCTGGCATGACGGTCTCGCCGCCTTCCTGGCCATCGCGCCTCACGACCTCGACGGCCTGGGGGCGTGGGAGCCCATGCCCGGCTGGGCCTACCACCGGCGGACGTGCTGCCTGTGGTGGAAGACGACCACATCCGCCGGGGCGCTCTGCTCCGACTGCTCCCTCCACCGCGCCGCCACCGAGCAACCCACGAGGCCCGATGATCCTGTTTCTTAGCAACGCCGACACCGAGCTGCTGGCGCTCGGGTCGATCGTGCACCGGCTGCCGGCGGGGTTCCCCGGCGTGCGGGGTGCCGTTCCGGGCGAGGCCGGGCCCGACCTGGACGGGGTCACCGCCGTGTTGGTCCGGCTGCTGGGCGGGCGCAGCGGGTGGGAGCGGCCGTTCGACGCCATGCGCAAGGCGTGCCTGGCGCGGCGGATCCCGCTGGTGGCCGTGGGCGGTGAGGCCGCGCCCGACGCCGAGCTGACCCGGCTGTCCACGGTGCCGGCGGGCATCGTGGCCGAAGCGCACCGCTACCTGGTGGCGGGCGGGCCCGGCAACGTCGAGCAGCTGGTGCGGTTCGTGGCCGACACGGTGCTGGTGGGCGGGTTCGGGTTCGAGCCGCCGGCGCCGGTCCCCCAGGCCGGGGTGTGGGACGGCGCCGGGATCGGCGCCCCGGGCGCCGAGCGCCGGGAGGACCGGCCGCTGGTGGGCGTGGTGTTCTACCGGGCCCACCTGGTGGCGGGGAACACGCAGTTCGTGGCCGACCTGTGCCGGGCCCTGGACACCGCGGGCGCCGACGCCCTGGCCGTGTACTGCTACTCGCTGCGGCCCGACCCCGACGACGGCCGGGTCGAGGCGCTGGAGCTGTGCCGGGAGCACGGGGTCGACGCCCTGGTCACGACCGTGCTGGCCATGGGCCGGGCCGGGGACGGCGACGACGCCGACTGGGAGGTGCCGCAGCTGGCCGCACTGGGGGTGCCGGTCATCCAGGCGCCGTCCTGCAACCGGCCCCGGGAGGACTGGGACGCCGACGACGCCGGGCTCACCCCCCTGGATGTGGCCCGCGGCGTGGCCATCCCCGAGTTCGACGGCCGCATCGTCGGCCCCGCGTTCGCCTTCAAGGAGGAGGTGGACGACGGCGGCGACCTGGGCACCCCGCTGGTGGCGTCACGCACCGATCCCGGCCGCACCGCCCGGCTCGCGACCCTCGCCACCCGCCACGCCCGCCTGCGCCACACGCCGCCCGCGGGCAAGCGGGTGGCCGTGGTCCTGTCGGCCTACCCCACCAAGCGCAGCCGGCTCGGCAACGCCGTGGGCCTGGACACGCCGGCGTCGGTGGTCGACCTGCTCCACGCCCTGCGGGACGCGGGCTACCGGGTCGACGCCATCCCGCCGGACGGCGACAGCCTCATGGCGCTGCTGGCCGACCGCCTGACCTACGACCGGCCCACGCTCACCCCGGACCAGGCTGCGGCCGGGGCCGGGCGC
>JBKPRS010000529.1:0-7518 GCA_046734695.1 Actinomycetota bacterium
GCGTTCGTCTCGCCCAGCCACTCCTGCAGGTGGTCGTTGAGCCACCACGCCGCTTCCATCGCGGTCATGAACACCTGATGGCTCTGCGGATCGAACAGGATCCGCTGCAGCTCTTGGAGGTCCGCCAGGATGAAGTCGAACAGCTCCGGCCCGGACTTCGTCCGGATGTCGCGCTTCGCGGTGGCGATGGACTCCTGCGTGCGTGCGATCAGCTCGGTGACGATGGCCGGATCGGTCTCGATCGGGGCCGGTGAGCCACCGCCGGGGATCGGCGCGGGGGGACCGTCGTCGGGGAGCGACGGGACGAAGTCGCCGCGTGCGAGGACGGTCTGCAGGGCGTCCCGGATCAACGGGTCGTGCCGGCCCATGCCGTCGAGGAGGCCGGCGCGGCTCGCGGGCGACGCCAGGAGTCGGGTGGCGTCGACGAACAGGCGCCCGCCGGCTTCGACCATCGGGGCGCGGGTCGTCAGCAGCCAGACAGAGAGCCCGAGGGGCTTCATGGCGTCGGTCATCATCTGCTGGTGGCCGACCGAGAGGTAGACGTGGTTCTGCCCGTCGTCGACCTTCGGGATGGGGAACAGCGTCGTGATCGACCGGCTCTGGACGATCTCGAAGCCGTCGTCGGCCAGGCACCATTCGATGTCCTGGGGGGAACCGAAGTGGGCTTCGATCCGCCGGCCCAGCTGCGCGAGCTCCACGACCTGAGCGTCCGTCAGCGCCGGCTCGTCCTGCTCCGCCGGCTCGCTGGCCACGATGTCGCCGTCGCGCACCTTGTAGACATCCGGGTTCACCCGGCCGGAGACCAGAGCCTCGCCGAGCCCGAGCGTGGCCTCGATGGACGCCACCTTCCGGTTGGACGTGACCGGGTCGGCCGTGAACAGGACACCGGCCGCGTGCGGGGACACCATCTGCTGCACGACGACCGCCATGTGGACCTTGCGGTGGTCGAAGCCGTTCCGCAGGCGGTAGCTCACGGCCCGCTCGGTGAACAGCGAGGCCCAGCACAGGCTGACGTGGTGGAGGATCGCGGCCGGCCCCACGACGTTCAGGTAGGTGTCGTGCTGGCCCGCGAACGAGGCTCCCGGCAGGTCCTCCGCCGTCGCGCTCGATCGGACGGCGTAGGGGACCCCCTCGCCGTGCTGCGCCAGGGCGCGGGTGATGGGGGCCGCCACCTCGTCAGGGATGGCCGCCCCTTCGAGGATCTGCCGGATCTCCTCGCTCCGTGTGCGGATCGCCTCCCGGTCCGCGGGGTCCAGGCCCGAAAGCCGGTCCAGCTGGTCCTCGAACGACGGCGCACCCGCCACGACCCGCCGGAAGGCGTCGGTCGCGACGCAGAACCCAGGTGGCACCCGCACGCCTTCGATCCGCGTCAGCTCACCCAGGTGGGCGCCCTTGCCGCCCGCGACCCCGATCTGCGTCCGGTCGATCTCGCGGAGATCCAGCACGTAGCGGTCCACCCGCTCACCTTTCCCGTCAGCCGGCGAAGCAAGCGTCCTTCCGGCGGTCCGCCGCCCGGGCCTCGGCCAGGTTCAGGGCGGTCACGCCCTGCGGGTCGACCGTGCAGTAGAGGTACCGGGCCATCAGGGGATCGTCGGCGATGGCCGGCACCGCGTCGGCCGACAGCCCGACCACGTACTCGATGTCCAGGTCGGCGCCATCCCGGGCGCGGTCGCCGTTGTGGCGGACGACGAACGCCTCCGGGTTGGCCACGTCGGCCGCGAGGACGAGCACGAGCGCGGCGATCCCCGCGCCGGCGACCAGCCACCTGCCGCCGGACCGGCCGGCGTTGCGCACCGCGGTCATCACCAGCACGCATCCCATCCAGACGGCGGCCAGGACGACCCACAACCGCAGCATGGTGAGCCCGAACACGTCGTCGTACAGCGCCATCCGCCGCAGGCTCACCGCGACCAGGCCGAGGGCGAGGGCCGGCACGGCCGCGCCCAGGATGCGCACGGCCCGGTGGCCGAGCGTGTCCGGGGCGGCCAGCGCCCGGACCACGCCGAGGAAGCCGAGCACGACGCCGGTGGCCCAGCAGAGCTGGAAGAAGCCGCCGCGGGCGTACTCCGCCGGGGTGAGCCCGGCCTCGCTCACGAGCCGGTCGCCGGCGCCGGTCAGCGCCACGAGCTGGGACACCGCGAACAGCCCGAGGACCAGCGCCGCCAGCCCGAGCATGGTCGCCACCTCGGCGACCCCGAACCCTCCGGCCCACCGCCGATCGTTGTCGAGCACGCCCGTCGCCGCGCCGGCCAGTCCGAGCATCAGGGGCGCCAGCAGCAGCGTGAGGCCGAGGTGGCCGCCCAGCGGGCCCAGGTCGGCGTCCGGGGTCAGCAGCGAGGCGAACACGGCGTCGGCCGACGCCAGCAGCGCCACCAGGACGGCGAGCACCGGCACGCTGACCGCCAGCGCCGTGCCGATCCGCACCGCCCGGCGCTGGTCCCCCGGGGAGAGGCGGGGGACCAGCGCCGTCACCGCCACCTGGCCGCCGATGGCGCGGCCAGCCGCCGCCTCGACGCGCTGCGCCAGCTGTCCCGGCGAGGCGTCGAACACGGATCCCGACCGGCTGTAGAGCACCGCGGCGCTCAGGAACGCGGCGACGATCGCGAGGTTCGACCACATCAGCCATGGGCTGGCCCGCACGGCCAGGAAGGCGGCGGGGACCAGCGCCACGACCGCCAGCCACCGGGCCTCGGTCCGCTGGAGGCGGCCGTCCGCCAGCAGGGCCACGACGGCCAGGACCACCGCGGCGGTGACGACGAGGTTGTCCGCCCCGCCCCGGAGACCGGTCTCCAGCAGGAGCGCGGTCCCCAGGGCGAACACGACCAGCCGCCGGGGGGCGGGGTCGTCCACCGCCGGCACCGCCGACACCCGAGGCCGGTGCGCGGAGGGCCCGGATGCGTTGGGAGGTGGCGGGTACGGCGGGGGCGGAGGATGCGGCGTCACGTCGGTCATGGCGTGGACCCGTTCTGCGCGGGCAGCCGGACCACCATCGTGCAGCCGGCCGGTTGGTTGGGTGCGGCCTGGATGCGGCCGTCGTGGAGCTCGACGATCCAGCGGGCGATGGACAGCCCCAGCCCGGCGCCCGCGTCCGCCGGGCGGGCGGTGTCGGCCCGGTAGAAGCGCTCGAAGATCCGTTCGGCATCGGCCTCGCTGATGCCGGGGCCCTCGTCGCTCACGGCGAGCACGACGCCGCCGGTCTCCCCGAATGCGGTCAGCCGGACGGGTCGCCGCGGCGGCCCGAACCGCAGCGCGTTGGCCGTGAGGTTGGCCAGCACCTGGTGGATCCGGTCGGGGTCGGCCAGGACCGTGAGGTCGGCCGGCGCCACCGCGACCTCGATCTCCCGCCCCGGCGAGTGCAGCCGGGCCTCGACCGCGACGGCGTCGAGCAGCGAGGCGGCGTCGACGCGCTCGCGGCGCAGCGGCACCGCGCCCGACTCCAGCCGGGACAGGTCCAGCAGCTGGGCCACGAGGCGCCCGAGCCGCTCGGTCTGCTCCAGCATCGAGCGCAGCAGGTCGGGGCCGGGCTCCTCGACCCCGTCGACCAGGTTCTCGAGCCGGGCCTGGAGGGCGGAGATCGGCGTGCGCAGCTCGTGGGACACGTTGGCGACGAGGTCACGGCGCATCCGGTCCACCGACGCCAGGTCCCGGGCCATGGCGTTGAACGCCCGGCCCAGCTCGCCGACCTCGTCGGCCGACGTGTCGCTGACCCGCTGGCTCCAGTCGCCGTCGGCCATGCGCCGGGCGGCCACCGCCATCTCCCGCAGGGGCGACGTCATGCCGGCCGCGAGCACCTGCACCAGCGCCAGGGCGATGGTGGCGGCGATGAGCGGCCGCGCCCAGATCGGCACCCCGAGGCGGAACCCGACGAACGACACGACGGAGCTGACGCCCACGGCGACGACGATGGCGATGCCGAGCTTGAGCTTGATCGAGCCCACCCGGTCGAGCGGCCGGCGCACGAGGCTCATGAGGCGGCTCACGGCACCTGGCCCAGGCCGTAGCCGACGCCGTGGACCGTGCGTACGACGTCCTCGCCCAGCTTGCGGCGCAGGGCCCGGACATGCGAGTCGACGGTGCGGGGGCCGGCGCCGTCGGCGTAGCCCCACACCTCGGCCAGCAGCTGCTCCCGCCGGAACACCACGCCCGGCCGGGCCAGGAGGTGGGCCAGCAGGTCGAACTCGGTCGGAGTGAGGTGGACCTGGGCGCCGTCGAGGCGGACCAGCCGGGTGGCGGGGTCGAGCGAGATGCCTTCGTGGCGCAGCACGACGCCCTCGGCCGCGTAGTCGACCCGGCGCAGCACCGCCCGGATGCGGGCGACCAGCTCACGGGGGCTGAACGGCTTGGTCACGTAGTCGTCGGCCCCGACGGACAGCCCGATCACGAGGTCGGTCTCGTCGTCGCGGGCGGTCAGCATGACGACGGGAACCCGCCGCTCGGCCTGGATCCGCCGGCATACCTCCAGCCCGTCGAGGCCGGGCAGCATGAGGTCGAGGACGACGAGGTCGGGCTTGGTGGTGCGGCACAGCTCGACGGCCCGGGTCCCGTCCTCCACGGACCGGGCCTCGAAGCCCTCGCTCCGCAGCCGCCGGACCACCGCATCCGCGATGGCGGGCTCGTCCTCCACCACCAGCACCGTCGTCACCGGCGGTCAGGCTAGGGAACGACCGTGGAGCGGTGTCGCGCGCCGTGTGGAGATCTCGTGCAGACGCACCCGGTGGCGCCGCTCCCACGCACCGGCGGCCCGTGAGCTGGGCGCGGGCTGAATCAGGCGGCGAACGACAGGTCAGCGCGTCGGCGCGTGGGGTGGCCCGGCGGCAGATGCGAGAGCCGACGCCACGGCATTGACGACGCGTTCGGCGACGTCGGCGGCCCGCCGGACGTGGTCGGTGGAGATCTGCCTCGCCGCGAACTCTCCGTACTCCGCGAGCGCCCGATCCCGTCGGATCCGCTCGGCGTCGTCGAGGTCCTCGCCGGGCGTCGTTGATCCGTTCGCCTGCCGCGCCCTTGTTGGGCTTGAGCCGCTCGAGGTCGCGGGTGGCCAGTGCGTCGCGCAGCCACCCTGAACCCCGCGGCAGGGACTGACTCAACTGGGCTGCCGCATCGGGATCTCCACCAGAGCGCCGGAGCGTAGCTCGTCGATGAACGGGTCCGGGCGGGCTGCGTGCCAGTCGGCGGCGGGGATCACGACCGGGTTCACCTCGACGCGGAGGTCCTGTTCGACGGTCTCGCAGGCACGACGGACATCCCGCAGGGACACCTGGCCGACGACGGCCACATCGATGTCGCGCGGTGGGGGGCCAGGCTCGCCGGCGTAGCGGGCCGCCCAGGATCCGTACACGAACGCCTCTTCTATGCCGTCCACATCCGCGAGGGCCTCTGCGAGCCGTCCCAGGACCCCGATCGTCTGCGTGAGCAGAGCGCGGAGCTCCTTGGCCCAGGGCAGCTCCCAATTCGCCGCCACGAGTGTGTTCCGGCCCAGGGCGCGCACCACGACAACCCCATGCGCCGCCAGCCGGGCGACCTCCCGACTGGCCGTGGCCTGAGCGACACCGGCCTGTTCCGCGAGCTGGCCTATCGTCAGTTCGTCGCAGGCTTGCGCGAACAGCACTGCGAGCAACCTCATCTGCTGTTCCGAGCGGAACAGCGGTGCAAGAGCGGACGCTGATCGACTCACATCCTCGATAATATCATCGAGAATGCTGATATATCTATGGTGCTCCGAGTCGCCTACAAGCGCTTGACCAGCATGACGGCGGGGTTGGTCGGGCCCCAGAGTGATGGCATCTCTTCGAGGACACGGAACCCGAGCGCTGTGTAGAAGGCCAGGGTTCCCAGGTAGGGCCGGTCGTCGGCCGAGGCCGAGAGGGTCTTCACCTGCAGATATTCCACGCCGTCAGAGCGCAGCCGGTCCTCGGCCCCACTGACCAGGAGCCGGCCGATCCCGTGGCGGTGGAGCTCGGGACGGACGGCCATGACATGGAGCTCGGCGGCGTGGGGTGAGTGGCGGACGAGCGTGAGGAAGCCGACCGCCTGCTCGCCGTCCATGACGACGGCAGTGGGACAGCGGTCGGCCACGCGCCGGTACTCCTCGTTCGCCTCGGCCATGCCGAGCCAGTGCGGCACCGTGGCCAGGAGCTCGGCGCAGGTCGCTCCGGCTCCCTCCTCGATCCACTCCACCCTCACCGGCACGACGATGGCACACGGGGCGTGCTCTCACAGGCGCCGGCAGGACCGGCGCACCTCGGCGGTGCACACGTCGCGGCCCTTGCCGCCCTCGGCCCGGTCCCGGCCCGCGCCGCCCTCCAGGACGTCGGCGCCGGGCCCGCCCCGCAGGACGTCGTCGCCGTCGCCGCCGACGAGGCGGTCGTCGCCGCCCAGCCCGCTCAGGACGTCGTCGCCGCCGAGGCCGCACAGGACGTCGGCGGCGTCGGTGCCGGTCAGCTCGTCGTCACCGGCCGTGCCGACGACGGTGCAGCCGGCCGGCGCCGGGCCGGACCAGGTCCCGGTCCCGCCGTCGTCGTCGGTGACCGTGAGCGTCACCAGGTGCTCGCCCGGCTCGGCGTACCGGTGGGTCCCCGACAGCGTGGCGCTGCCCGTGCCCTGGACGACGGTGGCGGGCTCGGTCACACCGTCACCCCAGTCGAGCGTCGCCGTGTGGGTGTCGGCCAGGCCGGGGTCGGTGGCGGTGCCGGCCAGGGTGACGGTCCCGTCGCCGGCCACCGTCGCCGCGGCGTCCACCGTGGGGGCGACGTTGGTCGTCGTGACCCGGGCCCGGGCGCCGCCCGAGATGCCGTGGGGGCTGGACACCACCAGGTCGAGGTCCTCGACGCCGTCGTCGAGGCCGGTGAGCCGCGGGCGCGCCGCGCCCGGGTCGTCGACGCGGCCGGCGGGCGACCAGGCGAAGGTCAGGTCCCCACCGGTGGACGCCGAGCCGTCGAGCGTGACGGTCGAGCCCTCGGCCACGTCGTACGGGCCGCCCGGGTCGGCCGCGACGTCCAGGTAGCCCCGGGGCGCCAGGACCTGGTCGACCATGAAGGTCGTGCTCCGCTGGATCACGTCGCCCCGGGACATGCCGTGGTCGGCGCCCGCGTAGGGCACGAGATCGCACCCGACGCCGACCTCCTCCGCCAGGTCGCAGACCCGCGCCACGCTCTCGAACGGGGTCACGCTGTCGACGGTGCCGTGGAATGCCTGGATCGGCGGGTCGCCGGCCTCCGGCGCCGTGTACAGCAGCCCGGCTGCGGGGATGGCGGCGGCGACCGGCGACGTGGCCGGCCCCCGCTCGCCCGGCAGGACGGCGAGGTTGGTGGCCGTGACCGCCCCGGCCGAGAAGCCGGCTGCCACGATCGCGTCGGGGTCGATCCCGTATTCGGCGGTGTGCTCCCGCAGCCACGCCACCGCGGCGACGGCGTCGTCGTAGGCGTCGAGGCTGGCCAGGTAGGTGTCCCGCCACTGGGAGGCGAACGGCCGGAGCCGGTAGTTGATCGACGCGACCACGTAGCCGCGCTGGGCGTAGTC
>JBKPRS010000530.1:0-5784 GCA_046734695.1 Actinomycetota bacterium
GGCTGACGACGCCGGTCGTGATGCGGGCCGGCATGGCCCTCGTGTGCCTGCCGATCGTCGTCTTCGCCGTGGCGGTCCACGTGGGCGTTGCGCGCGACCACAGCACGGTCGACACGGTCGGGCACGACGCGACCCGGGGCATCACTGTCGCCCAGGAGATCAAGTCGAACCTCGCCGAGCTGGACGGGATCGTCGTCCAGGACCTGCTCGAGCCGGCCACCCTGGCGGCGAGCGGCTATCCGGACGACTACGACACCATGCGCCGCGCGCTCGACCAGAACCTGGTCCTGGCCGCCTCGGAGGCGCCGCCAGGCTCCGCGTTCCACCAGCCGCTGGTCAACATCGACTATGCGCTCGGCCACTTCCACGCGCTGGTGCGGGAGAGCTTCGCGGCCGGCGCCCGCGGTGACTCGGTGCTGGCGGCAACCCTCTACGCCCAGGCCCACGACGTCATGGACGCCACACTCCTGCCCCAGGCCGACTTCTTCGACAAGGCCAACACCTACGTCCTGAACGGCACCTACGACAGCCACAAGGCGGACTCGGCGTCCATCGGACGGCTGATCGTCGTGTCGTGGCTCGCCCTGCTCGCGCTGCTGCTGGTCGTGCAGGGCCTGCTGGTCTGGAGGTTCCGGCGGGTGCTCAACGTCGCCCTGGCGGCGGCGACGGTGATCTGTGCCCTGACCGGCGTATCCGCACTGTCCCGGCTCGACATGTCGGCGTCGGACATGGCCGCGGCCCGCGACCAGGCCTTCGACCCCGTGCACCAACTGGCCCGGGCGCGGGCGGCGGTCGTGTCGGCCCGGCAGGCCGAGGGGCTGTGGCTGCTCGACCCGACCGACCCGTCGGCTCAGGCGAAGTTCACGACCCGGACGCACAGGGTGTTCCGGGTGCAGGACGTCGCCGATGTCACGTCTGTCGCCCAGGCCGGAGAGATCCCCGTGCGCGCGGGCGGCTACCTAGCCACCGTGGGCAGGACGCACGTCTCGGTCGAGGGTGACACCGCGGCCACCGACGCGCTGCTGGCCTTCGGCGGCTTCCTCGCCGAGGACGCCCACCTCCGGCAGCAGGTCGCGGCGGGCGATGTCGCGGGTGCCGAGGCGACATACCGGAGCGGCGAGGCGTTCCACACCCTGACCGACGCCATCGACGCGGCTCAGGCCGCCGACCAGGCCACCTTCGATGCGCACGTCGGCTCGGCCGTCGGCTGGACCCGCCACCTCGATGCCGTCAACCTTCTCGCCGCGGTCGCCATGGCGCTGCTCGTGAGCCTGGGGCTCTACCTGCGGATCAGGGAGTACCAGGAGTGACGCGGACCCCCGCGTTGGCGCTGGCGTGCCTGGCGATCGCACCGCTGACCGGGTGCACCGGCGCGGGCGGCTCCTCCGCCGGCTGCGAGCGGTCGGCCATCCCCGACCACGCTGCGGACACGATCGTCATCGAGGGAGATCCCTGGTCGGGCTACGCCGCTTTCCGCGACGAGCACCTGCTCGACGGCTCGGGCTACACGGCGCTCTACGTCGAGCAGCTCTGCCAGGAGGCCCGGGCCGCCGATCTCACTGCCGGGCGCGCCGGGATCGTGGTCACCACGCTCGACCAGTACGTGCTCCAGCACCCCGAGGGCACGGTCGTCGGCGTCATCGACCAGAGCGAGGGCGCCGACGCGCTCGTGCTGAACACCCTCGCGGTGCCCTACCTGACCAGCGTCGACGACCTGCCCCGGCTGATCGACGCCTTCGGCCAGACCGGCCGCAAGCCCGTGCTCGCGTACACCGGCAACTCGCCGTCCGAGATGCTGCTCAACGAGCTCGCCAACACGACCGACGAGCTGCGCCTGAGCGACTTCGAGCTCGTTTCCGTCGACCAGTCGTCGACTGCGTACCGCATGATGCAGGACAACGAGGCACAGCTGGCGGTCGTCTGGGAGCCAGACACGAGCGCGGCCCGTGCCGAGGGCTACACGGTCGCCCTGAGCAGCGTGGACACCCCGGACTCGATCGTCGACGTCATCGTCGCCGGCAACGACCTCATCGCGAGGGCTCCAGGGGCGGTCCCGGCCGTCGTTCGGTCGTACTACGCCAGGATGGACACCTATCTCGCCCGGCCGGGAGACCTGGAAGCGCTCATCGCCGCCGACGGTGGCCTCGAGCCGGCCGCGGCCCGGTCCGTGATCGAGGGCATCAAGCTGTACGGCAGCCGCGACGCCGACGTGTTCATGAACGAGCGCGTGTTCCCGCTCGACCAGCCCCGGGTCGTCCAGAGCGTCAACGCCATCAGCTCCGTTCTCGCCCTCGCCCACCCGGACGTCCGGCCCGACGCGGCCGCGGTGGACGGCCGCTACGTCCGCGAGCTCGCACAGTAGGGGGACCACGCACATGACCGATGTACAGGTCGGATCGCTCTTCGACGGTGACCTGGCCCGCGCGAACAGCTGTTACACGGGCATCGTGCTGGATCCCGACCACGACGCCGGGCGCCGGCTCCGCATCGTGCCGGAGGGCAAGCTGATGCCCGACGTCGGCGATGCCGCTCCGTCCAAGGAGGTGAAGTTCCTCCACGATCAGTTCACGACGCTCGCCTCGGGACAGTTCCCCTGCATCGGCGCCCGCGCCGCGATGCACGAGGGCACCTACCGTCTCGGCGTGTACGACACGCTCGCGTCGCTGCCGTCCGTCGCCGGGATGGGCCGGGATCTCCGCCGCTTCGTGGCGGAGCAGATGGAGTTCGCCAGCCTGCGCGAGTTCCTGCACGAAGGTGAGGCCTTCGGGCAGTTCACCACCTTCGTCGCCATCTTCCGCCAGCCGATCCCGACCTCGGAGCAGGAGTTCGAGCGGCTGCTCTGGCAGCACCTCCAGCTCCTGCACGACCACGACGAGCCGGTCTGGGACCCCGACCGGTCCGCCACACCCGGCGATCCGCGGTTCGCGTACTCCTTCGCGGGCAGAGCCTTCTTCGTCGTCGGGTTCAACCCCCACGCCTCCGAGCTGCCCCGCCGCTTCGGCTACTGCACGCTGGTGTTCAACGCGGAGTACCAGATCGGCCGGCTCCACGCCGAGGGTCGGTTCCTGGCCTTCGCGAAGGCGATCCGCCGGCGCTACGTCGAGGTCGCCGGCCACCTCAACCCGTCCGTCCCCCACGACGTCGAGGCCCAACAGGACGAGACGCGGGTCTATTCGGGCGTGCCGCACCCGGAGGAGGAAGGCTGGGTCTGCCCCCTCCGCGTCCGTCCCGAGGTGGTCGATCCCAAGGCCGGGAACGGGTCGTGACCCGCTAGTCCACGGGGGCCGCAGTGCCCGCGTGGGCGAGGGCCCAGTCGAGGGCGTAGTCGGCAACGGCCTCCCAGCCGGGCGCGGCGCAGGTCCAGTGGTCGCGGCCCTCGAACTCGTAGTAGTCGGTCAGCGCCGGCGAGCGGTGGTAGTGCTTCGCGTTCGACCTGTTGACCGACGGCGGCATGATGTGGTCCTTCTCGCCCGCGATGAACAGCAGCGGCGCCCGGTCGGCGGAGTAGTCGACCCAGGTGTCCTGGTGGCCGGGCTTGAAGTTGGCGATCAGGCCGTAGTCCCACACCCAGCGGCCGGGGGCGGGGATGGCGTAGCGCTCCCACACCGCCCTGGACTCCTCGGCCGACAGCGTGTTGGTGAAGGCGTAGTGGAACTCCTCCTCGGTGAACCCGACCGGCTTGTGGCGGTTCGCCGGGTTCTTGAGGGCGGGGAACAGCGACCGGACCTGGGAGATCGGGTTGACCCGGACACCCTCGGTGGGGGCCGAGTCGATCACGACGCCGGCCGCGCCGAGGCCGCGGGCGAGAAGCAGCTGGGTGAGCGTGCCGCCGAAGGAGTGGCCCATGATGATCGGCGGGGTGGCCACCTGCTCGATGGCCGCCGCCAGGTGGTCGACCGTCTCGGGCACGGTCAGGTCCGAGATGATCTGCGGGTCGGCGCGCAGGGCCTCGACCTCGATCTCGAAGCCGGGATAGCCCGGGGTGAGGACGGCCATGCCCTTGGCCTGGTAGTAGTCGACCCAGTGCTCCCAGCTCCGGGGCGTCATCCACAGACCGTGGACGAGGACGACGGTGTCGGGCGGCGCAGCGGGCATGGGGTGCTCCTCGGGGTGGCGGGGGCTTCCAGGGGGTGGAGCGAGGGAGCTTTGTGGCTGGCGGGCAGCGCCGGACCACGCGCGACGCGTGGTTCTGGCCGATCAGCCGCCGTCGCCGATCCGGGCGCGCAGCTGGCGGCGGGAGGAGATGCCGAGCTTCTGGAACACCTTGCGGAGGTGGTAGTCGACGGTGTTGACGCTGATGAACATGGTGGCGCCGATCTCCGCGTTGGTGCTGCCACCGGCGGCCAGGCGGGCGACGGTCGCCTCCTGGGGTGTGAGCGCGAGCGGCGGCCGGGCCGGCCGGGTCGGGGCCGGGCGTGTGCCGCGCCGGCCGCTGGCGTCGAGCTCGGCGGTGGTGCGCGGGGTGAAGATCGTCGCCCCGGTCGCCTCGAACAAGGCCAGCGCGGCGTGGAGGTGGTCCCGCGCCTCGCCGCGGCGCCGAGCCCGGCGCAGCCACTCGCCGTAGAGCAGGTGGGCACGGGCCAGGTCGACGTCGACGCCCAGGCCCATCAGGGCATCGACCGCCGCCGCGTAGTGTCCCGGCGCCGCGTCGTCGTTCGCCACCAGCGCCCGGGAGCGCTCGGCGACGCCGCGGGCCCAGGCCGACCCGTTGGCGGTGGCCATCGACCCGAGGATCTCGGCCACACGCTCCGCCTCGGCACGCTGGCCGCTGCGGGCGGCCGCCTCGACGTAATCGGGGTACTGGTGGGGCGTGGCCTGGAGGAACGGGTCGTCGACCAGCGGCTGCAGGCGCACGCGGGCGTCCTCGTAGCGGCCGTCGGCCAGGTCCCGGACGGCGAGGGCCCCGACCGCCGAGGCGTGGACGCCGTCGAAGCCCATGGCCTGCGCGGCGTCCGCGAGCGCCATGACGTGCGATCGGTCGGCGCCGGACCAGGCCAGCTGGGCGACGTTGACGACGTGCTCGCCGTCGTGGCCGATGGCCTGGCGCAGCTCCCGCACCTGCTCGACGTGCTGGGCGGCGCGCAGGGGGCTGCCGCCGCCCAGCTCGACCAGCGACATGATCCACAGCACGGTGTCGAGCGCCTGGAGCGAGCCGATGTCCCGGGCCGCGCGGGCGGCGCGGGTGAGGCAGGCCCGCCGCCCGTCCTGGTCCCACAGGGCGGTGGTCAGGGCCACGCTCGTCGGGCCGTAGTGGGCGAGGTCGGCCGGGGGCAGGCTAAGCAGCGTCTCGACCGCCGCGGCCATGGGTGGCACCGCCTCGGCGTAGGGAAGGAGGAGGTGGGCAGCCAGGCCCCGCAGGATGGTGGCGGCCGGTCCGGTGCCGCGCCGGGCGCCGTCGTCCAGGCGCCGTCCCAGCTCGTCGAGCGTGACGCCCTCCCGTCGCCGTTCCGAGGTCAGGCAGTAGTCGAACGCCTTCACCAGGGCGTCCTGTTCGAGGATCGGATCGGCGCCGCGGAAGCAGCCGGCCGCCACCAGCATGTCGGCGCTGGCGCGCAGGATCCCCGGTGTGTCGGCGGTGAAGACGGCCGCGCCGGCCCGCACCGCGATCAGCCGGCCCCGGGACGCCGGGTCGAGGTCGGCCTCGTCCACCGCGGCGACGAGCCCCTTGGCCAGCTCGCCGCCCCCGGCGGCCAGCGCCGCCTCCGCGGCCGCGATCAGGCGCCGGGCCCGGGCGCCCGCATCCGAGGTCAGCTCCGCGGCCCTGGCGAGCACGCTGGCGCGGGA
>JBKPRS010000531.1:0-9483 GCA_046734695.1 Actinomycetota bacterium
TGGGCGACCCCGCCGAAGAACCGCTGGCGCTCGGCCACCGCTTCGGTCAGGGCGGGGTCGGCGGCCACCTCGTCCCACCAGGCGGCCCAGTCGGGACGGCCGTCGGTCCGCACCTCGTCGCGCTGGTGCTCGGCCAGGCCCTCCAGCGCCGCGCCCAGCCGGGGCAGGTCCGAGGGGTCCATGTCGTCGGCGTTGGCCACCACGCCACCCGGACGAACCAGCAGGCGCAGGTCACCGTAAAGCCGGCGCAGCTCGGGCTCGGTCAGCCAGTGCAGCGCCGTGGCGCTGACCACCGCGTCGAACCCGCCGTCGGGGACCGGCAGCGCCTCGGCCCAGCCGGGCGCGGTCACGTCGGCCCGCACGACCTGCACCCGCTCGTCCGTCCCGACGCTGGCCCCCGCGATCGCCAGCAGCGCGGCATCGACGTCGACCGCCACCGCCCGGGCGCGGGGCAGGCGGGCCAGCAACCGGCGCGTGATCGAGGCCGTCCCGCACGCCAGGTCGAGCACCACGGGCGCCGGTCCGGCGACGGCCTCCACGATGTCGAGGAGGGCCGTCAGGCGCGCCTCGCGGTCCGGCATGTAACCCTCCTGCTGGCGGTCCCACGACCGCTGCCACTCTTCCGCCCAATCACCTTCCGCCCAATCGCCATGTATCGCTGTAATGGTCATAGACTAATTTTGACCCCTTCACTGTAAGGATCGCAAGTGAATTTTGAGTCTTACGCACAATTGGGCGTCGACCTGGTGTCGTCGGAGCCCGATGCGCTCGATCCCCACGACCCGCTGGCAGACGTGGCGGCCCTGCGCGCCTTCCTGGCGGATCGCCCGTGGATGGTCGAGCGGGTGCGCACCTCCGACCTGGCCGTGCTGGCCGAGCTGCGCACCGCGTTGCGAGGCGTGTTCGACGCGGCCGCCGCGGGCGACTCGCAGGCGGCCGTCGAGCGGCTCAACGCCCAGCTGGCCCGCCACGGCCCGCGGGCCAGCATCTCGGGCCACGACGACTCGGACTGGCACCTGCACGTGGCCTCGACGGAGGCCCCGGTGGCCGACGAGTACGCCGCCGGCGCCGTGATGGGGCTGACGATGGCCTTTCTCGATCTCGGGCGCGAGCGCTTCGGCACCTGCGCCGACGAGCGCTGCCGCGGGGTGTTCCTCGACACCTCCCGCAACCGGTCGAGGCGCTACTGCTCGGACCGCTGCGCCACCCGGGCCAACGTCGCCGCACTGCGCCGCCGGCGTCGCGACGTGCCAATCTGACGGAGTGTCAGATCGCTCCCTCGTGCGGGTGGACGAGCACGGTGCCGTCCGCCTGCTGACGCTCGACCGGCCTGAGGCGCTCAACGCCTTCGACTCCCCGCTCTACCGGGCCACGGGCGCGGCGCTCGACGCAGCCCGGGCCGACGACGCTGTGTCGGTGGTCGTGCTGACCGGCGCGGGACGGGCGTTCTCGGCGGGCCAGGACCTGCACGAGATGGCCCGGCTGGCCGCGGGCGAGGCCATCGAGTCGGGGTTCCCCGTCCTGCTGGAGGCGGTGCAGGCGTTCGACAAGCCGCTCGTGGCCGCGGTCAACGGCGTGGCGGTGGGCATCGGGTTCACGCTGCTGCCCCACTGCGACCTCGTGCTGGTGGCCGAGGGTGCGCGGTTCCGCACCCCGTTCGCGGAGATGGGCGTGCCCCCCGAAGCCGCCAGCAGCTACCTGTTCCCCGCCCGCATGGGCTGGCAGCGGGCGGCCGAAGTGCTGTTCACCAGCCCGTGGCTGTCGGCCGAGGAGGCGGTGGCGGCCGGCATCGCCCTGCGGGTCGTGCCCGGTGACGGGGTGGTGGACGAGGCGCTCGCGCTGGCCGGGCGGATCGCGGCCGCCCCACTGCCCGCGCTGCGGGCCATCAAGGCCACCATGCTGGCGGGCCGGGCCGACGCGGTGGCCGCCGCCCGGGCCCGGGAGGAGGCGGCGTTCGCCCGTGTCCTCAACCTGGGCTGATCCGCACCTCGAGGTCCAGGCCCGCGGTCCGGCGGCGCAGCTTCAGGCGGCCGTCCGCCTCGTCCACGGCCACCTCCACGTCGTCCAGCGGCCCGGTGGCCAGGCCGGGCGTCCGGCGCCGGCGGGCGATCAGCTCGCGGTACCAGGCCAGCATCTCGGCGTGGCCGGGCCGGTCCCGCTCGTCCCAGCGCAGCACCGCCGCCTCGAAGGTCGCGTGGTCCTGGGGATCGGCGACGTCCTCGGGACGCCAGCCGAACGCCGCGAACTCCCGGGCCCGGCCGTCCCGGATGGCGGCCCCCAGCTCGGGCTCGTGGTCGGTGAAGTACGGGAACGGGGTCGACGCCGCCCACTCCTCTCCCTGGAACAGCAAAGGCACGAACGGCGCGGTGAGCAGTAGCTCGGCCGCGGTGCGGGCCTGCTCGGGCGACACCAGGTGGCCCAGACGCTCGCCCCCGGCCCGGTTCCCGATCTGGTCGTGGTTCTGGGCGCTCACGACGAACTGCGAGCCGTGCAGGCCCGTGGGCGGGCGGCCGAACGTCCGCAGCCGGTGCGGCGACCAGACGCCGTCGTAGACCCAGGCCTGGCGCAGCGCCTTGGCCAGCAGCGGCAGCGGGCCGAAGTCGGCGTAGTAGCCGTCGCGCTCGCCCGTGAGCGCGGCGTGGAGGGCGTGGTGCCACTCGTCGGCCCAGGTGGCGTCGAGGCCGTAGCCGCCGCGCTCGGGCGGCTGCACGAAGCGGGGGGCGTTGAGGTCGGACTCGCCGATCAGCCACAGCGGCCGGCCCACCTGGGCGGCCAGCGCCCGCACCTCGGTCGACAGCTGCTCCAGCAGGTGGACCGCCGAGTCGTCCACCAGGGCGTGGACCGCGTCGAGCCGCAGCCCGTCGACGTGGTAGTCCCGCAGCCACATGCGGGCGTTGTCGACGACGAAGGACCGCACGCCGTCACTGCCGGGGCCTTCGAGGTTGAGCGCCGGTCCCCAGTGGGTGGTGTGGCGCTTGTCGAAGTAGGGGCCGAACTCGCCCAGGTAGTTCCCCACCGGGCCGAGATGGTTGTAGACGACGTCCAGCAGCACGCCGAGGCCCCGCGCGTGGCAGGCGTCGACCAGGCGGCGCAGGCCGTCCGGACCGCCGTAGGCGTCGTGCGGCGCCCACAGCGCCACGCCGTCGTAGCCCCAGCCCCGCCGGCCGGGGAACTCGGCCACCGGCATCAGCTCGACCGCGTCGACGCCCAGGTCCACCAGGTGGTCCAGGCAGGCGATGGCGCCGTCGAACGTGCCCTCGGGTGAGAACGTGCCGACGTGGATCTCGTACAGCACGGCCCGCGCCAGGTCGAAGCCCCGCCAGTCCCGGTCGCTCCAGGGGAAGGCGCCGGGATCGACCACCCGGGACGGCCCGTGCACCCCGTGGGGCTGGTGGCGGGAGCGGGGATCGGGCCGCAGCGGCCCACCGTCGAGCGAGAAGCCGTAGTCGCCGCCCGGCCCGAGCCCGTCCACCGCCGCGGACCAGCTGCCGCGCTCCCCCGGGTCCAGCGCGGTGCGCCGATCCCCCACGACCACCTCGACCGAGCGGGACGCCCGCGGCGCCCACACGTCGATCCTCACCGCGCGGCGACCTCCAGCACCGCCACCGGGAAGTCGGCGAGCAGGTCCCGCAGCGGGACCGCCCCACCCGCCACCGGCGCCCACGTCACGACGTCGGTCCAGGGGCCGGCAGGCAGCGCGACCGTCGTGTCCTCCCAGCCGCCCCGGGTGTCGAGGCCGAGGACCAGCCGGGGGACGACGACGGCCACCGCGCCGCCCCGGGTGAAGCCCACGGCGTGGGTCGCGGCCGATCCGGCGAAGGCCAGGGGCAGGTAGGCGCCCGCCTCACCGGTCCCGAAGGCCTCCGGCCGGCGGCGGCGCAGGTGCAGCGCCGCCCGGATCAGGGCGAGCTTGGGCAGCCCCTCGTCCGCCCGGGCCATCAGGTCGCCGGGCCCGAGGCTGTCGCCGTCCGTCAGCTCGGCCAGCAGCCGCCGGCGCCGGTCGAAGTCGACGGGGCGCCGGTTGTCCGGGTCGACCAGGCTCAGGTCCCACAGCTCGTCGCCCCGGTAGGTGTCGGGCACGCCCGGCCCGGTCAGCTGCAGCGCCACCTGAGCCAGGGCGTTGACCCGGCCCGGCGCCACCAGCGACGCCACGAACGCCCCGATCTCGGCCATGAGCACGGCGTCGGCCAGCACCGCGGCCACGTACCCGTCGCGGGCCGTGTCGTAGTCCGGATCCGGCCGGGTCCACGACGTGCGCTGCTTCGCCTCCTTGGTCGCCTTGGCCAGGTAGGCGACCGCCCGGTCCGGCTCCAGGGGCCAGGCGCCGACCAGGGTCTGGAACAGCAGGTGCTGGGCGTGGCGGTCGGGCTCGCCGCCCAGCCAGTGGTGGGCGGTGGCCGCCAGCCAGCGCCCGCAGGCCTCGGCCCAGCGGTCCGGGATCTCCGACAGCAGCGCCAGGCGGGCCCGCACGTCGGCCGACCGCTTGGTGTCGTGGGTGGACAGCCCGGTCATGGCGGCCGGCCAGCGGTCGTGCGCCGCGCTGTTGGCGGCGTGGAACTCGGCCGTCCCCACTCCGAAGCGGCCCAGGTCGCCGCCGACCTCGTTCAGCGCCAGCAGCCGGGTGTAGCGGTAGAACGCGGTGTCCTCGACGCCCTTGGCCATGGCCGGACCGGTCAGCTGCTGGAAGCGCATGACCCACTCGTCCTCCAGCGGCGTGCGGTCCTTCACCCGCAGCGCCAGCAGGCCGGCCAGGAAGCCGAGCAGGTCGGGATCGATGTCGGGCCGGCGCCCGGCCACCTCGTCGCGGGCGGCGTCGATGCGGGCGACGTCCTCGGCCCGGACCTGGCCGGCCTCGGCCCGCACGTAGGTCCGGTACACGGCGAAGGCGGCCAGCAGCTCGGCCACGGCGTCGCGCAGCTCGCCCCGGGTGCGGTCGCGCTGGTGGCGCCGGCCCTCGCAGATCTCGACCGCCAGCGCGGTGAGCCGGTCGAGGTCGGCGCGCAGCAGCTCGCGCACCGCCAGGGCCCGGGCCTCGTGGACGACCTCGGCGAGAGTGGTGGGCGCCCCGGTGAGCTCCCCGTAGGTCTCGGTGAGCGGCGCCTCGCCCGCGGGGTCGACGAACAGCCCGCCGATGAGCCCCAGCTGCTCGTAGCCGGTGGTCCCGGCGACCGGCCACGCGTCCGGCAGGTCCTCGCCCGGCTCCAGGATCTTCTCGACCACGGTCCACACCCCGCCCGCTGCCCCGGCCAGCCGGTTGAGGTACTGCTCGGGGTCCCGCAGCCCGTCGGGATGGTCGATGCGCAAGCCGTCCACGACTCCTTCGTCCACCCAGCGCAGGACCAGCTCGTGGGTGTCGGCGAACACCTCGGGATCCTCCATGCGCAGGCCGGCGAGCGTGTCGATGTCGAAGAAGCGGCGGTAGCCGAGCTCGCGCCGCCCGGTCCGCCAGAACGCCATCCGGTAGTTCTGGGCGTCGAGCAGCCGGTCGAGCTGGTCGGGATCCGCGTTCGTCTCCCTCACGACCTGGTCGACCGCCGCCGCCGTTCCCTCCTCCGCCGCCAGCCGCGCCCCCAGCATCCTCCGCAGGGCCGCGGCATCGCGCACGCGCTCGGCCACGGCCGCGGCGTCGGTCCGGGTGGCCCGGGGCAGCCGCCGGTGCGCGGTCGCCAGGAAGCCGAGGTCGTCATCCCGGGCGGCCGCGGCGGCCTGGTCCAGCAGCGGCGCCAGCGACCTCGGGTCCACGGGCAGCGTGTGCTCGAAGTACCGCAGGGTGAACGTGGCCCCGTCCCGCTCCAGCCCGATCTCGCCCCGGTCGAGCACCCGCCCGTAGTGGTCGCCCAGGATGGGCAGCACCACGGTGTTGCGCAGCTTCTCCTCGGGCGGGTCCCAGGTCACGTCGAAGTGGCCCGCCCACCGGGACGAGGGCCCGTTCTCCAGCACATCCCACCACCAGCGGTTCTCCGGCCCGGTGATGGCCATGTGGTTGGGCACGATGTCCAAGACCTGCCCCAGCCCCGCCTCACGGATCGCCGCGACCAGCCGCCCGTGCGCCTCCGCCCCACCCAGCTCGTCGCTCACCCGCGAGTGGTCCACGACGTCGTACCCGTGCGTCGACCCCGGCGCCGCCTGCAACACGGGCGACAGGTACACGTGGGACACCCCCAGCGCCGCCAGGTACCCGACCACCCCGGCCGCCGCGTCGAACCCGAACCCCGGCCCCAACTGCAGCCGGTACGTGGCCCGCGGCGCGTCGGTCACGCAGGCGGCTCGAAGGGGTTGAGGACGTCCACACCCGGCGGGACGTCACGCACCTTGCGGGTCACCATCGTCCACTTCCGTACCCGTGCAGTGGCCGCCATCAATCCGTCCACGACCGGCAGCGTGCGGCCGCGGTTGAGCCGACCCCACTCTTCGGCAACCGCCATGTCGATCGGCACGATCCGGTCGCTGTACCCGGTCCGCAACTGATCCAGCCACTCGTCATAGGCGTCCGCCTGGTCCGGATCCCGCTCGCGCAGCCGGTCGATGCCTTGGCGGATCTCCCCCACGACCAGCACGCTCAGGTGGATGTCCTCGTCACGCACCGAGTCGAACCAGGCCGTCACATAGATGTGAGGCTTCCGCTTGCGCAGCTCGGAGACGATGTTGGTGTCCAGCAGGTAGCCGGGCACCGCTAGGGCTCGAGCTCGATCTCGGGCGCGGGCTCGCGCGACCGGTCCACATCCAGGTGGACCTGGAAGTCGAGGTCGTCGAAGAACGGCTCGGCGCGGAGGAACTCCTTGAAGCCTGGGCGACCGGGGACCAGGCGCTGGTAGTCGTCGAAGGCGATCACGACCACGACCTCCTGACCATGGCGAGTGACCACCTGCGGGCCGTCGTCCTCGGCCTGCCGGACCACCTCACTGAACCGCTGCTTGGCTTCCTGCAGCTGCCACACCGTTGCCACATCTAGACAGTCTAGACAGATTTGTCCAGGAGTCGCAGGACGATGACCGAGCGGTCGGTGAGGACCAGGTCGCCGCGGACGGGCTCGTCGCCGTCGGGGTCGGGGCCGTCGAGGGCGGTGTCGAGGACCCGCTCCCAGGTTTCGCCCCAGGGGCCGCTGACGGTCCACTTGCGGGGCTCGGAGGAGGCGTTGAACAGGACCAGGAACGACTCGTCCACCACCCGCTCGCCCCGCGGCCCGGGGGACGAGATGGCCTCGCCGTTCAGGAACATGCCCACGCAGGTCTCGTGGTGCTCGTTCCAGTCGGCCTCGGTCATCTCGGTGCCCTCCGGCTTGAGCCAGAGGATGTCGGCTGTGCCCCGCAGCGGCCGGCCGAGAAACCAGCGGCGCCGGCGGAAGACGGGGTGGTCGCCCCGCAGGGCCACCAGGCGGGTGGTGTAGGCCAGCAGGTCCTCGTCGATGCGGTCCCATGCGAACCAGGAGATCTCGTTGTCCTGGCAGTAGGCGTTGTTGTTGCCGCCCTGTGTACGCCCCGCCTCGTCGCCCGACAGCAGCATCGGCACGCCCTGGGACAGCAGCAGCGTGGCCAGCAGGTTGCGCCGCTGGCGGGCCCGCAGGGCCAGGACGTCGGGGTCGTCGGTGGGGCCCTCCACCCCGCAGTTCCACGAGCGGTTGTGGTTCTCGCCGTCCTGGTTGCCCTCGCCGTTGGCCTCGTTGTGCTTCTCGTTGTAGGAGACCAGGTCGTTGAGCGTGAACCCGTCGTGCGCGGTCACGAAGTTCACGCTGGCGCCGGGGCGCCGGGAGTCGTCCTGGTAGAGGTCGGAGCTGCCCGTCAGCCGGGATGCCAGCTCGCCGACGATGGCGGGCTCGCCGCGCCACACGTCCCGCACGGTGTCGCGGTAGCGGCCGTTCCACTCGGACCACTGGGGCGGGAAGTTGCCGACCTGGTACCCGCCCTCGCCCACGTCCCACGGCTCGGCGATGAGCTTGACCTGGCTGATCACCGGGTCCTGCTGCACCAGGTCGAAGAAGGCCGACAGCTTGTCCACCTCGTGGAACTGGCGGGCGAGGGTGGCGGCCAGGTCGAAGCGGAACCCGTCCACGTGCATCTCCATCACCCAGTAGCGCAGGCTGTCCATGATCAGCTGCAGCGCGTGCGGGTGCGCCATGTTCAGGCTGTTGCCGGTGCCGGTGGTGTCGTAGTAGTGGGCCTTGTCGTCCGGGACCAGCCGGTAGTAGGCGGAGTTGTCGATCCCCTTGAACGACAGCACCGGGCCCAGGTGGTTGCCCTCGGCCGTGTGGTTGTAGACGACGTCGAGGATCACCTCGATGCCCGCTTCGTGCAGCGTGCGCACCATGTTCTTGAACTCGGCGACCTGGGACCCGTCCGACCCGGCGGAGGAGTACTCGTTGTGGGGTGCGAAGAACCCGATCGAGTTGTAGCCCCAGTAGTTGCGCAGGCCCCGCTGCACCAGGTGGGCGTCGTGCACGAACTGGTGCACCGGCTGGAGCTCGACCGCGGTCACCCTCAGCGAGCGCAGGTAGTCGATGGCCACGGGGTGGGCCAGGCCCGCGTACGTGCCCCGCAGCAGCTCGGGGATGCCCGGATGGGTGGCCGTGAACCCCTTGACGTGCACCTCGTAGATGACCGACTCGTGCAGGGGCACGTCCGGCGGCCGGTCGGCCCCCCAGTCGAAGAACGGGCTGACCACCACGGCCTTGGGGACGTGCGGCGCGCTGTCGTCGTCGTTGCGGCTGTCCGGGTCGCCGAACGTGTAGGGGAAGCAGGCCTGGTCCCAGTCGACCCCGCCGTCGACCGCCTTGGCGTAGGGGTCGAGCAGGAGCTTGTTGGGGTTGCAGCGGTGGCCGGCCGAAGGGTTCCACGGGCCGTGGACCCGGAAGCCGTAGCGCTGGCCGATGCCGATGCGGGGCAGGTAGCCGTGCCAGCAGAAGGCGTCGATCTCGGTCAAGGGCACCCGCCGCTCGCTACCGTCCGGCTCGAACAGGCACAGCTCGACGGCCTCGGCCGCCTCGGAGAACAGCGAGAAGTTCGTGCCCGTGCCGTCGTACGTGGCGCCCAGTGGGTAGGGCTTGCCCGGCCATACCTCGATCTCGTCACTCACGCACGACTCCAGTGCTCTCTCGGCGCCGCCGAGCGGTCCAGGCTAGTGGTCGCCGGACCCACCCCCGAGCCGCGGCGCGGCTGACGCAAGGCTGACGGACCGGCCCTACGGTCCGTGCATGCACCGGTACATGGCTCGCATCCTGCTCGGCGTCCTCGCCGTGCTGGCCCTGATGGCCTGTGGCAATCCCCAGGTCGGAACCGGGGCGCCGGACCCGCCGGGCCCGCCGTCGGTCAGTGCTCCCTGACCGGCGGCCGACCGTAGGGAACACTGGCTAGCCGGCCTTGGCCGCCTCGCCCCGGCGCTTCATGCCGTCCTGGAGGGTGGCGAGCGCCGCCGAGAACTGCGCCTGCTCCTCGGCGGAGAGGTCGCCGAACAGGCAGCTCATCGCGCCCATCTGGGGGACGAGCACGG
>JBKPRS010000532.1:0-10040 GCA_046734695.1 Actinomycetota bacterium
GTCATAGGCCGGCCCGCCCGACAGATAGGTGTCAGATAATCGACCTCAACAGGAAATAGCGGCTGAATGATTACGTAACCCTTGCTTCCTACGTTGCGCGCCATGGCGCTCAGACTCCATCGATTCAAGGACAGGGACACCCGGCGGTTGTTCGGTGTGATCCTCACGGGCAAGCTGCTCGGCGTCGCCGGGGTGCTCGCGGGCATGAAGCTCTTCGTGCACCTCTTCGACACGCCGGTCGGCGCGGCACCGCTGGCCTCGGCGGCCCAGGCGACGGACTCGTTCATCAGTCCGATCAACACCGCCTGGGTGCTGATCACGGCGTTCCTCGTCTTCTTCATGCAGGCCGGCTTCATGGCCCTCGAGGCGGGCTTCGCCCGCTCCCGGGAATCGGTCAACGTGCTGCTGGAGTGCGTGTTCGACACCTGCCTCTGCGGCCTCCTGTACTGGGCGGTCGGGTTCGCCTTCCAGTTCGGTTTGGGCAACGGCATCATCGGCCACCAGTACTTCTTCCTGCACGGCGCCCCGGCGACCTACGACTACGGCGGCCTGTTCGACACGAAGGTGGCGTTCCTCGCCTTCTTCCTGTTCCAGTTCGCCTTCGCCGACACCGCCTCGACCATCACGTCGGGCGCCATGGTCGGCCGCACCAGCTTCAAGGGCGACATCCTCTACAGCGCCGCCGTGTCGGGCCTGATCTACCCGATCATCGGCCACTGGATCTGGGGCCCGGGCGGCTGGCTCGGCACCACCATGGGCTGGTTCTCCGGTATCACGAAGGACGGCCTGTGGTTCCGTGACTTCGCCGGCTCCACCGTGGTGCACACCGTGGGTGGCTTCATCGCCCTGTGGGGCGCCATCGTCCTCGGCCCCCGCATCGGGAGGAAGTTCGCCCGCGACGGCGGTGGCCCCACGCCGCCCCACGACCTGGTCATGGCCTCGATCGGTGCGGTCATCCTGTGGTTCGGCTGGTACGGCTTCAACCCGGGCTCGACCCTGTCGGCCATGGACTTCGAGGGGATCGGCCGGGTGGCCGCCAACACCACGCTGGCCGCGGCCGCGGGCGGCATGGCTGCGGTGCTCTTCGTCTATCCCCGGTCCAAGAAGTGGGACCTGGGCATGTCGCTCAACGGCTTCCTGGGCGGCCTGGTGGCCATCACGGCGCCCTGTTACTGGGTGTCACCGGGAGGCGCCATCATCATCGGCGCCGTCGCCGGCTGCATCGTGCCCCTCGGCGTCGACCTGCTCGAACGGATCCGCATCGACGACCCCATCGGGGCGGTGGCCGTGCACGGCTTCGCCGGCATCTGGGGCACCCTCGCCGTCGGATTGTTCGCCACCGGGCAGTTCGGCGTGCCGGGCCCCGAGGGCCCCGACAACTCGGTGCCGGTCGAGGGCCTGTTCTACGGCGGCGGGACCTCGCAGCTGGTGGTCCAGGCCATCGGCAGCCTGTCCGCCGTGGTGGTGGTGTCGGTCGCCTCGTTCGTCATCTTCAAGGCGATCCGGTCCCTCCCAGGCGCCTGGAACCTGCGCCTGGAGAAGGAGCTCGAGCTCGAGGGCATCGACTACGCCGAGCACGGCAACCGGGCGTACCACATGGAGTTCGGCCACGGCATGACCTACACGACCCCGAGCGGCCTCAGCGGCGACGGCGCTCTGGTCGGGGTGGGAGCCCGGTCCGGGCCCGAGGAGCCCGACGACGTGTCCGAGCCTGCCGGCACGCCCGGCTGAGACGGCCACAGGTGAGGCCGGGCCCCCGCGGGCCCGGCCCCGCCGGCCGAGGACTCACACGGAGGCGACTATGACCACGACGGTTCTGGACCGGGGCGACTCGCAGCCCGAGCCCGACGCCGAGCTGCCCGCGCTCGACGAGTATGGGCTGCTCCGCTACCGCGGCCACTGGGTGGCCGTGAGCTCGACCGAGGAGCGGGTCCTCCGCCCCCTGCTGGGAAGCTGGCGCCATGTCGTCGGCAGCCAGCAGCTGGTCGAGACCGTCTGGCCGACGACGAAGGTCAAGGCCAACGCCATCAACACCCTGGTCCGCCGGTTGCGCCGGCGCCTGCAGCCGCTCGGCCTCACGGTCGAGACCATCCGGGCCCGTGGCTTCCTCATGGAGCCGCTTCCCCAGGACGAGAACACCCACGCAGTCGCGGCCGGACAGGGCCGCGCATCCTACGAAGGATCGACATGGCCCATCTCGTAACCGCCGTCATCAAACCCCACAAGCTCGAGGAGGTGAAGGAAGCCCTCCGCAACGCCGGCGTGCTCGGCATGTCGGTCAGCGAGCTGCAGGGCTACGGCCGCCAGGGCGGCAAGAGCGAGGTCTTCCGGGGCTCCGAGTACACCGTCGAGTTCGTCCCGAAGGTCCGGGTCGAGGTCATCGTGCCGTCGGTCGACGTCGAGAAGATCGTCGACATCGTCACGATCGCCGCCCGCACCGGGAAGATCGGCGACGGCAAGATCTGGAGCTACCCCCTCGACAGCGTCACCCGGGTCCGCACGGGCGAGAAGGGCGACGACGCCATCTGACGTCGAGGTTCCGGCAGGAGGTTCCGACGGGGTCGGCCGGTGCGCTGGGGGCGCCGGCCGGCCCCGCCGCGTGTGGCGTCCGGCTCAGACCTCGTCGAACACCTCGGAGTCGTAGAGCTTCCACTCGCCGCGCTCGAGGGCGACGTACACCACGCGCTCGTCCCGCTCGCCGTCGATCTCCAGCTCCACGGTGATGAGGGCGTAGTCGTCCTCCTCGTCGGCTTCCTCCACGTCGGTGGACACGACCTCGATGGAGTCGGTGAAGGACTCGGCGGCGTCCTGGCACATCCGGAGCGCCGCGCCGCGGCTCCCCACGCCGCTGTAGCGCAGGCGCACCTGCGAGACCATGTCGAGCATCGCCTCGCAGTCGTCGCGGTCGGCCGCGGCGAAGTAGTCGCGCACGACATCCTCGGGCGAGCCCGCGTCCTCGCGCGAGCCGCGGTCGACCATGAGGAGCGACGCGACGGCCGCCGCGGCCAGGAGGATCAGCACGGAGACGGCGAGCACGGCGGTGGTGGTCCGCCGCTGAGGAGGAGGGCCCGCCGAGGTCATGCCCGGCTGAGGAGGTGCCATGGACATGGCGGAATCCTCCCAGCCGCCGGACAGGTCCGGTACGCGGCCCGGGCAACTGACATGATGCCGACATGACCAGCGAGACCAGCGAAACCGGCGAGAGCACCGAGGCCTCCGAGCCGTCCGAGACGACGGCCGAGTCGGTCGAGCGGATGGAGGTCCAGCGGCCCATCCCCGTGGACGCCGCCACCATCTTCCGGATCCTGTGCGACCCGCACGGCCACGTCGCCATCGACAGCGCGGGCATGTTGATGGACGCCGACGGCGAGCCGGTCAAGGCCGTGGGCGACACGTTCGTCGTGCACATGGACCGCGAGGCGCTCAACGACTTCCCGCTCGGCCTCTACGACGTGACCGTCGAGATCGTCACCTTCGAGCAGGACCGCGAGATCGCCTGGACCATCACGGGCCAGATCCGCCCGCAGATCGGCCACGTCTACGGGTACCGCCTGGAGCCGGAGGAGGAGGGCCGAACCCTCGTCACCTCTTACTACGACTGGTCGGACATCGACCCCACGTGGAAGGCGGCGAACATCTTCCCGATCATCCCCGAGGGCGCACTGCGGGCCACGCTCGGGATCCTCGATCGGACCGCTCGGCGCGGGTGGGGTTGACGGGGTAAATAAGGGCCATGGCGAAGGAGGGGTTGACCGCGTTCCAGGCCGTCAACCGTTACTTCGAGGAGGCGGCGCGGCTCATCGACCTCGACGAGGCGATGTGGTCGGTGCTCACGTCCACCTATCGCGAGATCTCGGTGCAGATCCCGGTCCGCCTCGACAACGGCGACCTCATCGTCGTGCGGGGTTACCGGGTGCAGCACAACGGAGCCCGGGGCCCGTACAAGGGCGGCGTCCGCTACCACCCGACCACCGACCTGGAGGAGGTGCGGGCGCTCGCCTCGCTGATGACGTGGAAGACCGCGCTCCTGGGCCTGCCCTTCGGCGGGGCCAAGGGCGGGATCGAGGTCGACCCCACGCACATGAGCCCCGGCGAGCTGCAGCGCATGACCCGGCGCTTCGCCAACGGCATCGGCCACGTGCTCGGCGTGTACAGGGACATCCCGGCACCCGACATGAACACCAACGCCCAGACCATGACCTGGATGATGGACGCCTACTCCGCCACGCACGGCTACAGCCCCGCCATCGTGACCGGCAAGCCGCTCGACCTGGGCGGGGCCCCGGGCCGGGAGGCGGCCACCGGCCGGGGCGTCGTCTACATCCTGGAGGCGTACGCCCAGGAGCACGGGCTGGACCTGCACGACCTGCGGATCGCCATCCAGGGCTTCGGCAACGTCGGCTCCTGGGTCGCCCAGGAGGCCACGGCGCAGGGCGCCACCGTGGTGGCCGCGTCCGACGTGTCCGGCGGAGTGCGCCGGGAGGCCGGCCTGGACGTGGCCCGGCTCGTCGAGGCCGTGCGGGGTGGCGGGACCGTGCGCGACACCGAGCAGCCCGGCCTGGACCGGCTGTCGAACGAGGAGCTGCTGGAGTCGCCCTGCGACGTGCTCGTCCCCGCGGCGCTGGGCGAGGTCATCGACACCGACAACGCCCGCGACATCCAGGCCGACGTGGTGGTGGAGGCGGCCAACTACCCGGTGACCCCGGGGGCGGACAAGATCCTCGGCGACCGGGGCATCCAGGTCATCCCCGACATCCTGGCCAACGCCGGCGGCGTCACCGGCTCGTACTTCGAGTGGACGCAGAACATCCAGCAGTTCACCTGGAAGGAAGAGCGCTTCAACGAGGAGCTGCGCGACCGCCTGCGTACCGCCTATCACGCCACCACCGCGGCCGCGGCGGAGTACGGCTGCACGCTTCGTCAAGCCGCCTTCGCCATCGGGATCAAGAAGGTCGCACAGGCGGCCCGGATGCGCGGCTACGTGTGATCTTGTAACCCCACGGTCATTGCAGCGCGCAGGGCGGGCGGGGAAACTGCCGCAGTGACATCGGTCAGCGACGCCCCGGGGACCGATCCCGACGCCTCGGGCCCTCGCCATCGGCTGCGGCGGCGGTCGAAGCGGCAGAGCCGGTCCGAGCGCAAGGAGGCACGCCGCCAGGCCGGGTGGTCCGCGCTGACCATCGAGACCAAGGCGCCCCGCAACGGGCACCTGGAGTTCGATCCGCCGACGCTCAACCTGGAGGACCGCCACCACGAGGGCCCCTCCATGTACCGCCAGCGCAAGCGCTACATCGAGGCGGGCACGGTGTTCGCGGCCCTGGTGGCGCTGGGGACCATCGCGCTGGTCGGGTTCCTCGTCTACCGCGGCACCCGGGTCCACCTGAACGAGACCGGGCTCTCCGACGGCGACGTCATCACCACCCAGGAGGCGGCGCAGCTCCAGGTCACGGTGGTGTTCGCCGATGCCGAAGCGGCGGGCGAGGCCACGCTCACCTACGACGGCAAGGTCGTCGACGCCCCGGCGGTCCTCAACGACACGATGGTGTGGGCGCCGCCCGCGCCGCCCGAAGAGGGCGACCACGAGCTGTCCCTGGCGGTGCCCCGGGCGCTGCTGGACGACGCCCAGTTCCACTGGCGCTTCACCGTCGACGGCACCGCACCGAGCCTGGAGGTGCCGAGCGCCGTCGACCCGGTGGCCATCGACGACAAGGCCAAGATCACCGGCGTCGTCGAGGCCGGCGCCAAGCTCACCGCCGACGACGACCCGGTGAAGGTGGGCGACGACGGCAGCTTCACGCTGCGCTACGACCGGCCGCCCGCCGGGCCGATCGACCTGGAGGCCACCGACGAGGCGGGCAACGTCACCGCCGCCCAGGTCGTCGTGCCGGTCACCTACCCGGGGCTGCGGGGCGTGCACGTGACCGCCGCGGCCTGGGGCAACCAGCAACTGCGCGACGGCATCCTGGCCATGATCGACGAGCACCGCATCGACACGGTGCAGCTCGACCTCAAGGACGACAGCGGCATCGTCGGCTTCGACACCAACGTGGCCCGCGCCGCGGAGATCGGCGCGGTGGTCCGCCAGTACGACCTCGACACTGCCATCACCACGCTCGAGAACCGCGGCGTGCGCGTCGTGGGCCGCATCGTCACGTTCCGCGATCCCAAGCTGGCCGAGGCCGCGTGGGCCGAGGGCCACGGCGACCAGGTCATCCAGACGACGCAGGGCGCCCCCTTCGACTCCGGCGGCGGCATGTACACGAACCCCGCCAGCGCCGCGGTGCGGCAGTACAACCTGGACATCGCGCTCGACGCCGTGAGCCGCGGGGTCGACGACATCCTGTGGTCCGACACCCGCCTGCCCACCGCCGACACGGCCAGCATCGTCGTCCCCGGCCTGACCGGCTCGCCGTCCGACGCGGTGACCGGCTTCCTGGCCGAGGCCCACAGCGAGCTGCGCCAGCGCGGCGCGTACCAGGGCGTGACGGTCGAGGGCGAGGCCGCCGACCGCGGCGACCTGGTCGGCCAGGACGTGCCCCGCATCGCCCGCAACGCCGACTACGTCGCCCCCGAGATCTACCCCGGTTACTGGGGCGCCTCCCGCTTCGGCGTGGCCGACCCCCGCCACCAGCCGGGCGACCTCGTGCGGGGCGTGCTGGCCCACTACCAGGAGGTGACGGCGGGGACCGGGACGGTGCTGGTGCCGTGGCTGCAGGACTTCGCGGTCGGGGGCGTGGACTATGGCGATGCGGAGGTGCGCGCCCAGATCGAGGCCGCGCGCGGCCTGGGCGTGGAGCGGTTCCTGCTGTGGAGCCCGGCCGTGCGCTACTCCGCCGGGGGCGTGGACCCCGCCGGGTAATCGCGTTGTTGGTCCGCACCAGGGGTGCGGGTAGGGTCCCGGGCAATGGCCGACCAGGCGACATTTGCGGACCAGGCGATGGATCTCATGCCGTCGTTGTACGCCGCAGCCCTGCGCATGACGCGCAACACGGCGGACGCCGAGGACCTGGTGCAGGAGACCTACCTGCGGGCCTACCGCGGCTTCGCCGGGTTCGAGCAGGGCACGAACCTCAAGGCCTGGCTCTACCGCATCCTCACCAACACCTACATCAACAGCTACCGGGCCAAGAAGCGCCGGCCGGAGGAGACCGAGCTCGACGAGGTCGAGGACCTCTATCTCTACCGCCGCATCGGCGGGCTGGAGGCGGCGATGGCCGGGCGCAGCGCCGAGGACGAGCTGCTCGACCGCTTCACCGACGCCGAGGTCAAGCAGGCGCTCGAGTCGCTGCCGGAGAACTTCCGCATGGCCGTGCTGCTGGCCGACGTCGAGGGGTTTGCCTACAAGGAGATCGCCGACATCCTGGACATCCCGATCGGTACGGTGATGTCCCGGCTCCATCGGGGAAGAAAGGCGCTCCAGAAGCAGTTGTACGAGTTCGCAGTCCAGCGGAACCTGGCTGCGCCACGAGACGACACCATGTCCAACACCCATGTCTGACTGCCAAGACTCGCTCCACGAGCTCTACCGGTACCTCGACGGCGAGCTGACCGAGGACCGCCGGGACAAGATCCAGCGGCACCTCGACGGCTGCCAGCCGTGCGCCGAGCCGTACGACTTCGAGGCGGAGCTGCGCAGCGTCATCCGCCGCAAGTGCCAGGAGCAGGTGCCTGAGGCGCTCGTGGCCAAGGTCAAGGCGGCGCTGGTCAACGAGGCGTCGAAGCCGCCGGACCAGCAGCCGACCGCCTAGGGCCTCCGCCGGCGGGTGGCTAGACGGCGCCGCGGGCGGTGAGGACCGCCCTGGGCGTGCGGGCCAGGATCCTCAGGTCGAGACCGAGGCTCCAGTCGCGCACATACTGCTCGTCGATGTCGACCCGCTCCGGGTAGTCGATCTGTGAGCGGCCGCCGACCTGCCAGGCGCCGGTGACGCCCGGCCGCACCGAGAGGTAGATGCCCCGGCGCTCGCCGTAGTTGTCGATCTCGGCCGGCACGACCGGCCGGGGCCCGACCAGGCTCATCGTGCCCAGCAGGACGTTGAGGACCTGGGGCAGCTCGTCGAGGCTGGAGCGGCGCAGGAACCGGCCCACCTTGGTGACCCGTCGGTCGAGCTCGGCCGGGAGCTTGAACCCGTTGGTGACGTACTCGTTCCACAGCTGCGGGTCCTGGGCCAGGAGCTGCTCGGCCTCGCGGTGCATGGTGCGGAACTTGTACATCTTGAAGCCGCGACCGCCGAGGCCCACCCGCTCCTGGCCGAACAGGATCGACCCGCGCGACGAGACCACCACCAGCAGGGCGATGAGCACGGCGAGCGGCAGCACCAGGGGCGAGCTCAGCAGGACCAGCCCGATGTCGAGCGCGCGCTTGGCCCGCGACCTCGCGGCGGGCGCGGGCACGACGGGAACGGGTCGGACGGACTCGCCTGCTTCGGACAGGCGGGGTCGTTCGACCTCAGGTTCTCCCAGCTGTCGCAACGTCGCTGCCCCCAGGAAGCCCGAACTGGTCAGCGTGAAGCTAGCAGTCAGTCAACAACCAACGCTCATCCGCAAGGCGTACGCCGCGTGTCGGCTCGGCGACAGTACGGCGACAGTTCGCGCTGTTCGCCGGTCCTTGCCTAGAGTGCGCCCATGCTTGCTGTGGTCTGGCACTACTGGATCGGGGCCGCCCTCGTGATCGGCGCGGTGCTGACCATCGCAGCGATGGGCGTCGGTTACCTGCGCTCGGTCGAGTCGACCCGGTACCCGAAGGGCAGGTAGCCCCGCATGCCCGGCCCGGTCGACTGGGATCTCGCCGAGCGTGTGGCGGTCCGGGTCGCCGGGCACGAGCCGCTGGCTGCCTCCTACCACTACGACCGCCTAGCCCTCGACTTCGAGGAGGTCACGGCCCAGGCCGAGCAGCTCGTCGAGCGGGCCACCGGGCTGCGGTCCTCCGCTGGTCCGGCGCGCGCCCGGGTCGTCGACCGGGCCGACTGGGTGCGGGCCAACCTGGCCAGCTTCGGTCGCCTGCTGCGCCCCCTGACCGACAAGATGGCCGAGCGCCTCGACGACGGCGGCGGAAGCACGAAGGCGGTGGTCGGGGCGTTCTCCCGCCGGGCCGCGGCGCTGGAGATCGGCGTCCTGCTGGGTTGGATGGGCACCCGGGTGCTCGGCCAGTACGACCTGCTGATCATCGAGGACGAGGATCCCGACGACCAGGACCTCGTCTACTACGTCGGTCCCAACGTGCTGGCGCTCGAGAAGCGCTTCGGCTTCCCGCCCCGCGAGTTCCGGCTGTGGCTGGCGCTGCACGAGGTCACCCACCGGGCCCAGTTCACGGGCGTGCCGTGGCTGCGACCCCACTTCCTGTCGCTGGTGAACCAGACGCTCGACGCGGTCGATCCCGATCCCCGGCGCTTCCTCGACGCCCTGGCCCGGGTGGTCGAGGAGCTGCGGTCGGGCCACAACCCGCTGGACGAGGGCGGCATCGCCACGCTGCTGGCCAGCCCCGACCAGCGTGACCTGTTCGGTCGCATCGGCGGGATGATGAGCCTGCTGGAGGGGCACGGCGACGTGACCATGGACCGGGCCGGCGAGGGCCACGTGCCGTCGGCTCCCCGGTTCTCTCGGGCCCTGCGCGAGCGCCGCAAGCAGGTCGGCGGCGTGGCCAAGCTGGCCCAACGGGCGCTCGGGATCGACGCCAAGATGAAGCAGTACGCCCAGGGCGAGGCGTTCATCGCCTACGTCGAGCGCCACGGTGGGGCCGATGCCCTGGACCCGGCCTGGCGCGGGCCGGAGTGGCTGCCCACGCTGGCCGAGATCCGGGCGCCCCAGGACTGGCTCGACCGGGTGCGGTTGTCCGAAGAGCTGGTGGGGTAGCGGCGCTGGCCGAGGCGCCCGGCCTGCTCGCCGAGCTGGCGGCCCGCTGCGACTTCCCCCCGGCGGGCACCGAGGTCTGCTGCGCGGTGTCGGGCGGGGCCGACTCGCTGGCGCTGCTGGCGCTGGCGGTGCAGGCCGGCTGCGTGGCCACCGCGGTGCACGTCGACCACGGGCTGCGGCCCGGGTCGGAC
>JBKPRS010000533.1:0-3569 GCA_046734695.1 Actinomycetota bacterium
CTCCAGCTCGGCGGCCACGTCCTCGTCGGGCCCGGTCGTCGCCTGGGCGCGGTGCCAGGCCCGCCGGTCCGGGTCGAGGTCGGGGTCGGTCGCCTCCGCCAGCGCCCGGTGGACGTCCCGCCGGTCGGGGATCGTTCCCGCGTGGTAGGCGGCGGCCCGTACGAGGGGATGGTGGAAGTGCACCTGGGCGCCGATCTCGATGAGCCCCGCCGCCTCGGCCGGGCGGGCCGCCGCGAGGCCGATCCCCAGCCGCCCGGCCGCGTCCTGCAGCAGCGCGACGTCGCCCAGCGGCTCGGCCGCCGCGGTGAGCAGGAGCCGTTGCGTCGGCCCCGGCAGGGCCCGGAGCCGCTGCACGAAGCTGTCCTCGATCCGGGAGGCGAGCGACTCCGGGACCTGGTGCATGTAACCCCCGGCCAAGCGCCCGGGGCCCACGCCCCGGGGGAGCTCCAGCAGCGCCAGCGGGTTGCCTCGCGCCTCGGCGACGATCCTGTCGCGCACCCGCGGGTCGAGCCCCGCCGGGGTCACCGACGCCAGCAGGGCCCGAGCGTCGCCGTCGCTCAGCCCTCGGACCGCTAGCTCGGGAAGGCCCGCCAGCTCCCGGTCGGCGTTGGGCTCGCGCACGGCGAACACCACCGCCACCGGCTCGGCCAGGAGACGGCGGGCGGCGAAGGCCAGCACCTGGGTCGAGGCCCGGTCGAGCCACTGCGCGTCGTCGATCACGCAGACGAGCGGCCGGCGGCCGGACGCGTCCGACAGCAGGCCCAGCAGGGCGAGGCCGACGAGGAACCGGTCCGGCGCCTCCCCGGCGGCGAGGCCGAACGCGGTGCCGAGGGCGTCACGCTGGGGCTCCGGCAGATGGCCCAGGCCGGAGAGCATCGGAGCGCACAGCTGGTGGAGGCCGGCGAAGGGCAGCTCCATCTCGGACTCGACGCCCGCGGCCCTGGCGATCCGGCACCCGGTCGCGCGCTCGGCCAGGTGGTCCAGCAGCGCGGTCTTGCCCACGCCGGCCTCGCCTCGCACGACCAGCACCTGGCTCTCGCCCGCGTGGATGCCGGCCAGGAGCCGGTCCAGCCTCGCCTGCTCGCCCTGCCGGCCCCGCAGTTCGGGCCGGCGAAGACTTCCTGCATGAATGCCTTATCTACTGGAGCGATGCAGTGGCTGCGACATATCGCTTCCAAAGTACCCGGGGGAGTCTTGGAACCCACTAGGGAGGGCGGGTGACCAGAGGCACAGCATATCCTCTTGACCGATACAGAAGAAGGGTTACTGTATCGGTATAGAAGAACGACCCGAGAGGAGTTCCCATGCCTCCGACCTTCCTGCTGGCCCATCTCTACGCCGAGGGTTCCCTGCCCCGCTTCGCCCACAGGGCCCTGCCCGGCGCACCCGTCCGGCGGTCCCCGCCGAGGCGGCACCGCCGCTGATCCTTCCCTGGCTCGCCCGGAGCGAGCAGGGTGGGGGGATGGCCAGGGTGACACTGCAGACGATCGCCGACCGGCTCGGTGTGAGCCGCATGACGGTCTCCAACGCGTTCTCCCGGCCGGACCAGCTCTCGGCCGAGCTGCGCGAGCGGGTGCTCGCCACCGCCCGGGAGCTGGGCTACGTCGGGCCCGACCCCGCGGGCCGGGCCCTGGCCCGGGGGACCACCGGCGCGGTCGGGGTGCTGCTCACCGACTCGCTGCAGTACTCCTTCGACGACGAGGTGGCCACTGCGTTCATGCGTGCGGTCGTGGACGAGCTGGCGCCCACCGGGTTCGCCCTGACCCTGCTGACCTCGCACGAGCGGGACGATGTCGTGCCGGCCCGGGACGTGGCCATGGACGGTGCCCTGGTGTACTCGTGCCGTCCGGACTCGTCCGCCCGTGACTGGCTGCTGCGGCGCCGGCTGCCCGTGATCTTCGTCGACCAGGACCCGGTGCCCGGCATCACCAGCATCAACGTCGACGACCGGGGCGGGGCCCGAGCGGCGGCTCAGCACCTGGTCGACCTCGGGCACCGGCGGGTGGCGATCATCACGCTGGCCGTCGGGGACCGGCCCGGCAGGGTCGACGACCCGGTCGGGGCGGCCGTCGGCCATCCCCAACGGCAGCGCATGCTCGGCTGGCTGGACGCCCTGGAGGCCGCCGGAATGGTGCCCACGGTCGTCCAGGCCGCAGCCAACGGCGACGACGAGGCGATCACCGCGGCCCGCACGGTGCTGGTGGCGGAGCCGAGGCCGACCGCCGTGCTGTGCTTCTCCGACGTGCTGGGGCTCGGCGTCCTCACGGTCGCGGAGGAGCTCGGCCTGGCGGTCCCCGACGACCTGTCGGTGGTCGGGTTCGACGACAGCCCGGTCGCCCGGCGCAGCCGTCCCCCGCTCACCACGGTCCGCCAGGACGTCGGCGCCAAGGGCCACCTGGCGGCCGAGGCCCTGCTCAAGGCCATCGACCACCGCCGCTCGGGCACGAAGGCCGCCGTGAGGCATCGGACCATCCCGACCGAGCTCGTCGTGCGCCGGAGCACCGGGCCCGCCCGGGCAGACTGAGCCGATGGACTACACGGGCCTGGTCAAGAGCCTGGACCTCCCGCCCGGCTTCGAGCCGCCCCGGCGCCTGGCCTATGAGGACATCCGGGCGCTGGCGCTGAGCCGGGACGATCTCGACGACGACGTGCGAGGCATCAACGGGAGCCTGGACCTGATCGCACGCACCCGGGGCGGCGGGTGGCCGACCGAGCCTGTCACCGCCGAGGGCAACTACATGGACCTGGTGTGGCACGAGCTCGAGTTCCGGGAGGGCTACTCGTATTCCTATGTGGTCCGCGACGACGGGGGCCGCTACCTGGGCTGCTGCTACCTCTACCCGATGGGCCGGAGGGACCCGCTCAGCGAGGACCTGGTGCGCCACGACGTCGACGTGAGCTGGTGGGTGACCGCCGAGGCGTACGAGCAGGGCTACTACGCCAAGCTCCACGAGGCGCTGACCCGGTGGGTCGTCACCGAGTTCCCGTTCACGAGCCCGTACTTCTCCAACCGCGAGCTGCCTACGTAAGAGTGCCCGCAGCTTGGCACCGGGTCGGGAGCGACGGGCGGCGGGCTACGACGGGGTCGGGCTCGGGGGTGGATCGGCGTCCTCGACCAGGTCGTCCAGGAGGTCGGCGACCGCCTGGACGACGTCGTCCGCACCGGCCCCGGTGACGTCGGGGTCGGCGGGGGAGGCACCGGCCCCGACGGCGAGGTGCCGAGACTCGTCGCGCTCGGCCACGGCCTCGACCTTAAGGATGGCCGGGGTACCTGGCGTCAGTAGCCGCTACGTAGTTTGCGCGGCACCGGGCGGCCTGGCCGGCGGGATCCCCATCGCCTCGGCCAGCTGGTGGCGGCCCTCGACCATCAGCTTGCGGTACACCCGGCTCAGGTGCGTGTCGACGGTCCGCACCGACAGGTACAGCTCCTCGGCGATCTCCGGGCTGGTCCGGCCCCGGGCGGCGAGCAGCGCCACCTGGCGCTCCCGCTCGGTCAGCTCCTCGCCCCCGGCGGCGACGGCGTCGAGCGCCGGCGACGACGGCTGCCCGCACGCGGCCAGGAGCTCGTC
>JBKPRS010000534.1:0-3500 GCA_046734695.1 Actinomycetota bacterium
GCGTGCCACGGGCGCTAGCCCGGCGGCCGGAGCGATGCGAGACCTGTCCGACGAGCTGAAGGCGCTCAGGGCCCGGCTGGAGGAGGCCGAGGGCTACCTCCGGGTCGACGAGCTGCGCGCCCGGCGCCCCCAGCTGGAGGCGGAGGCGTCGCGCCCCGACCTGTGGGACGACGCCGAGCGGGCCAAGCGGGTCACCAGCGAGCTGGCGGCGGTGATCGACGACCTCGACCACTACGAGGGCCTTCTGGGCCGCCTCGACGACGCCGACACGCTCTACGAGCTGGCGCGCGACGAGGGCGACGAGGCGTCGCTGGCCGAGGTGGAGCAGTCCCTGGCCGCCGTGGATGCCGACCTGCGCCGCGTCGAGCTGCGGTCGATGTTCTCCGGCGAGCACGACGAGCGCGACGCGCTGGTGTCGATCCAGGCGGGGGAGGGCGGGGTCGACGCCCAGGACTGGGCCGAGATGTTGCTGCGCATGTACACCCGCTGGGCCGAGCGGCGCGGCTTCGAGGTCGAGGTGGACGAGTTCACCGAGGGCTCGGAGGCCGGTCTGTCCTCGGCCGAGTTCGTGGTCAAGGGCCGCTACGCGTACGGCTACCTCCAGGCCGAGCGGGGTGTGCACCGGCTGGTGCGCATGAGCCCGTTCAACGCCCAGGGCAAGCGCCAGACCGCGTTCGCCGCCCTCCAGGTGGTGCCCATGCTCGACGACGGCGACGCCGCGGTCGAGATCGACGACAAGGACATCAAGATGGACGTCTTCCGGGCGTCCGGGGCCGGCGGCCAGCACGTCAACAAGACGTCATCGGCGGTGCGCCTCACCCACATCCCCACCGGGGTGGTGGTGTCCTGCCAGGTCGAGCGGAGCCAGTTCCAGAACCGGGACCGGGCCATGGCCATGCTGCGGGCCAAGCTCGCCGACCTGGAGCGCCAGCGGCGCGAGGCCGAGCTCGACGAGATCCGGGGCGACCAGCAGCGGGTGGGCTTCGGCAGCCAGATCCGCAGCTACGTGCTGCAGCCGTACCAGATGGTCAAGGACCTCCGCTCCGCGCACGAGACCGGCAACGTGTCCGCGGTGCTGGACGGTGACCTCGATCCGTTCATGGAGGCGTACCTCCAGTGGCGACGGGGCGAAGCCTCCGGCCAGTGAGCATCCGACGACGAGAACGCATTGCGGACTACGGTCGATCCGCGATGTCCGCCACGCCGCGCGGTACTTGTAACCTCATCGCAATGACTGGGGATCCAAGCCGCCTGCTGCCACCGCGCCCGATTCCGCCGGATCGAGGCGTCCGAGGACGATGATCACCTTCGAGAACGTCAGCAAGATCTACAAGGGCTCTGTGACCGCCCTCTCGGCCGCCACGGCGACCATCGAAAAGGGCGAGTTCGTCTTCCTGGTGGGCCCGTCCGGTTCGGGGAAGTCGACGGTGCTGCGCCTGATCAACCGGGAGGAGACGGCCGACCGGGGCCGGATCTTCGTGGCCGGCAAGGACATCGCCCGGCTGTCGTCGTGGCGGGTGCCCTACCTGCGCCGCAACATCGGCTGCATCTTCCAGGACTACAAGCTGCTCACCAACAAGACGGTCTACGAGAACGTGGCCTTCGCCCTCGAGGTCATCGGCCGGCCGCGCCACGTGGTCAAGGCCCAGGTGCCCGCCATCCTCGAGCTGGTCGGCCTCGACACCAAGACCAACAACCTGCCCGAGGAGCTCTCGGGCGGTGAGCAGCAGCGCGTGTCCATCGCCCGGGCGTTCGTGAACCGGCCGCTGATCCTGCTGGCCGACGAGCCCACCGGCAACCTCGACCCCGCCACGTCGGTCGGGATCATGCGCCTGCTCGACCGCATCAACCGCACGGGCACCACGGTGGTCATGGCCACCCACGACCGCTCCATCGTCGACACCATGCAGCGCCGGGTCATCGAGCTCGAGATGGGCACGATCGTCCGGGACCAGGCTCGGGGGGTGTACCAGTGAAGTTCGACTACATCTTCCGGGAAACCACCAACAACCTCCGCCGCAACATCACCCTCTCCATCGCGGCCATCGTCACCGTCGGCGTGTCCCTGGCGCTGTTCGGCTCGACGCTGCTGGTCGGCCAGGGCGTTGACAACGTGTCCCAGCGCTGGAACGACGGCATCGAGGTCATCGCGTTCCTCAAGGCCGACGTCACCGACGACCAGCGCAGCGCCATCGAGGACTTCATCAAGGACAGCCCCGAGGTCGGCGACTGGCGCTACGTCAACCTGGAGGAGAGCCACCAGGAGGCCCTGCGCCTCTTCGAGCGCAACGAGGCGCTGCGCACGAAGATCGAGAACGGCTCGCGGGTGCCCGACTCCTACCGGCTGTCGCCCAAGTCCAAGGACATCAACCTGATGCGCAGCCTCGGCGACCAGCTGCTGGCGCAGCCGGGCGTCGAGCTGGTCACCGACGAGTCCGAGAGCGTCAAGACCATCACGGCGGTGTCCCACTTCGCGCAGCTCGCCATGCTGGTCGTGGGGATCGGCCTGCTGGTGGCGGCGCTGCTGCTGATCCTCAACGCCATCCGCATGGCCATGTTCGCCCGGCGCCGGGAGATCGAGGTCATGAAGCTGGTGGGCGCCACCAACTGGTTCATCCGGGTGCCGTTCATGATGGAGGGCATCGTCCAGGGACTGGTCGGCGCGCTGTTCGCGGTCGGGGCCCTGGTGGCGGTGGACCGCGCCATGGACAACGCCGCCCAGAACCGCGACTACCGCTCCATCATGGAGGGCTTCGTGGCGTCGTCCGGCGAGGTCCGCCTCACGGTCATCGTGGTGGTCATGCTGGGCATCACCATCGGCGCCGCCGGCTCGGCCTGGGCGCTCAGCCGCTTCCTGCGGGTCTGATCCTTCCTATACGGCGACGGGCAGGGCGTCGAGGCCGCGCAGGATGATGCGGCCGTTCCACGCCGGCTCGTCGGCCGCCAGCTCCAGGTCCGGGAAGCGCCGGACCAGAGCGGGCACGGCCTCCGCGCCCTCCAGGCGGGCCAGGGCCGCCCCCAGGCAGTGGTGGATGCCGCTGCCGAACGACAGCAGGGCGCTGGCGCCCTCGCGCCCCAGGTCGAGGTCGGCGGCGGTCGGGCCCCACTTGCCCTCGTCGCGGTTGGCCGAGCCCAGCAGCGTGAGGACCAGCTCGCCCGGCTGGACCGTCTCGCCCGCCAGGTCCATCTCGGTCATCACGATGCGCCGCGAGAGCTGGACCGGGCTGTCGTAGCGCAGCAGCTCGTCCACCGAGGCGGCGTCGAGGGCCGGGTCGGCGGCCAGGCGCTCGAACTGGTCGCGATGGCGCAGCAGCGCCAGCGTGCCGTTGCCGATCAGGTTCACCGTGGTCTCGTGACCCGCCAGGTAGAGCAGCAGCACCTGGTCCAGCAGCTCCTCGCTGGAGAGCCGGTCGCCGTCCTCCTCCGCCGCGATCAGCGCGGAGAGCACGTCGTCGGCCGGGTTGGCCCGCTTCCAGTCGATGGCGGCCTCGACGTGGGCG
>JBKPRS010000535.1:0-3624 GCA_046734695.1 Actinomycetota bacterium
GCGCCGGGGTGGGCGGGCTGGGCGCCGGAGCGGGGGCGGGTGCCGGAGCGGGGGCGGGTGCCGGGGCGGGTGCCGGGGCGGGCGGGGTGTACGGGGCGCTGTAGCGCACCGGGGCCGGGTCGACCGACTCGAAGTCGTCGAAGATGACCGGGTCCATGGGGGTCTCGCCCAGGGTGGCGGGATCGACGCCGGGGGACGGCTCGATCTCGCCGCTGTCGTAGGCCGACGCCAGCTCCAGCACCACCCGGACGTACTCGTCGGTGTGGTTGTAGCGGCGCACGGCCCGGGCCAGCTGGCCCGGCTCGGTCAGGTCGACGCCGCCGTTGCACAGGTAGACGCCCGCGCCCGACGCCGCGTCGAAGATGTTGTTGGGGTCGGTCCGGCCGTCGTCGTTGGCGTCCACGCCGATGGCGTCCCAGGTCGAGGGGATGATCTGCATCGGCCCCACCGCCCGGTCGTAGATGTCGTCGCCGTCGAGGGCGCCGCGGTCGGTGTCGCGCACCAGGGCGATGCCGCGCCGACCGTCGAGGGCGATGCCCCGGATCGGCTTGGTGCCGTAGCCGTCGACCCGCAGCTGGGCGCCGCCGAAGCGACCGTGGTCGGACTCGACGCGGCCGATCGCGGCCAGCACCGACCAGGGCAGGCCGCAGTCGGGCTCGATGCTGTTGGTCCGGTCGGCGCCGTCGAGGTAGGCGTCGAGGGCCACCTCGGGGATGCCGCTGTCGCCCAGGTTGTCCGTGATCTCGTCGTCGGAGAAGAACTCGGGGTCGGGGGCGAAGCCGGCGTCCACGACATCGTCGGGGAGCGGCTCGCTGATGGCGAGCTCGTCGAAGTCGACGTCGCCCGAGACGCTGGTGCCGAGCGCCCCGCCCAGGCGGTCCCAGCCGGCCCCGGACATGGCGTTGCGGGCGGCGTCGCTGCCCACCGGCACCAGGGCCAGCACGGCGACGACGAGCATGGCCCGGCGCCAGCGACGGCGCAGCCAACCCAGGGATCGTGCCGCGCGTTCCCTCAGCCCCTTGTGCCCTCTAACGTGCATCGTCGGTTGCTCCCTCGGCAGGTCCAGCAGCACATTCGGCACCAGTCCGGGGGGTGGATGAGGGCGGCTGGCGGGGGTCGGCAGGAAGGGGCGGGAGCGGCCTGCGTCGCCAGATGAAGCGCAATTGACAAGAGTCCAGGCCGTCCCTTAGCGTCCCGCTAGATGTGACGGTCGTCACTCACCGGCGTCGTCCGTGAGCGCGGGCGCGCTGACCAGGAGGGAGCTCCGTGGCTTCGACAGCAAAGCGTGGGCGCTGGTTGCGCCGTGTATCCGCAGTGGCGGCGTTGGCCCTATTGGCCACGGCCTGCGGCGGAGGCGGCGACGACTCCGGCGGCGGTGGCAGCTCAGCCGGCGGCAACGAGGGCGAGCCCCAGATGGGCGGGAAGGTCGTCTACGGCCTGGAGGCCGAGACGGCCGACGGCTGGTGCCTCCCCGAAGCCCAGCTCGCCATCTCCGGCATCATGGTCGCCCGCACCGTGTACGACACGCTGACCCGGCCCAACGCCGAGGGCAAGTACGAGCCCTGGCTGGCCGAGTCGGTCGAGCCCAACGACGACGCCACGGTGTGGACCATCAAGCTCCGCGAGGGTGTCAAGTTCCACGACGGCACCGATCTCACCGCCGAGGTCGTGAAGAACAACCTCGACGCCTACCGCGGCGCGTACCCGGCCCGCAGTCCGTTGCTGTTCAGCTTCGTCTTCAGCAACGTCGCCTCGGTCGATGTGGTCGATCCCCTGACCGTGTCGGTCACGATGAAGGAGCCGTGGGTCTCCTTCAACGCCTTCCTCTACAGCAGCGGCCGCCTGGGCATGATGGCGCAGGCCCAGCTGGACGACACCCAGAACTGCGCCGAGAACATGATCGGCACCGGCCCGTTCATGAAGAAGAGCTGGACTCCCAACCAGAAGTTCGTGGCCGTGAAGAACCCGGACTACTGGGCCAAGGACGCCGAGGGTCGCCAGCTCCCGTACCTGGACGAGATCGACTTCCAGCCCATCGTCGAGGTGGCCCAGCGGGTCAACGCGCTGCAGTCCGGCGACATCAACGCCATGCACACCAGCGATCCGCTGACGATCTCCGACCTGCGGGACCTCTCCGACTCCGGTGACGTCAACCTCACGGAGTCCACGGACTTCGGCGAGGTCAGCTACATCATGCTGAACAGCTCGGCGGCGCCGTTCGACAACATCAACGCCCGCAAGGCCCTGGCCTACGCCTTCAACTTCGACGACTTCAACCAGATCCGGGGCAAGGGCATCCTGACCCGGGCCACCGGCCCGTTCGCCCCGGGGAGCGTCGGCAACCTCGACGACACCGGGCTGCCGACCTACGACCTCGACAAGGCCAAGGCGGCCGTCGCGGACTACGAGCAGGAGACGGGCCAGCAGCTCAAGTTCACCTACACGACCACGCAGGCCGCATCCACGGTGGCCGACGCCGAGTTCCTCAAGCAGCAGGCCGAGGCGGCCGGCATGTCCGTCGAGATCGTCACGGTCGACCAGTCGACCCAGATCGACACGGCCATCAACGGCGACTTCGAGGCCATCGGCTGGCGGAACCACCCCGGCGGCGACCCCGACGAGCAGTACGTCTGGTGGCAATCGACCTACCCGACGAACTTCGGCCGGTTCAAGGACCCGGAGATCGACAGCCTGTTGGAGCAGGGCCGGACCACGGCCGACGCCCAGGCCCGGGTCGGGATCTACGAGGACCTGAACAAGCGGTTCGGCGAGGAGGTCTACAACCTGTGGAACTACTACACGCCCTGGGTCGTGGCCACCGCAGACAACGTCCACGGTGTGTTGGGTGAGGGGCCGACCGATCCCGAGCCGTTCCCCGGCCTGGCCGTAGGCAACCCGGTCGCCTACATGTGGGTCGATCAGTCCTAACGGGGAGGGCACCAGCACCGTGCGCGCCATCCTGCGCCAAGCAGTCCACCTCTTGGTCGTGCTGTTCTGCGTCACGTTGTTCGTGGCGCTGCTGACCAGCATGCTGCCCGGCGACCCGGTGAACGCCATCGCCGGCTTCGGCAGCGACGCCCAGAAGGAGGCGATCCGAGAGAGGCTCGGCCTCGACGACCCCATCCCGGTGCAGTACGTGCGCTGGGTGGGGGACTTCGTCCGGGGCGATCTCGGCGACTACTGGTCCGTGACCGGGTCCCGCCCGGTCATGGACCGGGTGAAGGATGCACTGCCGGTGTCGTTGCAGCTCATGCTGTACGCACAGGTCCTGGCGCTGGTCGTCGCCATCCCGTTGGGGGTGGCGACGGCCTACCGGGCCGGCTCCCGCTTCGACCGAGCCTCCAATGCCACCGCGTTCGGGATGCTGGCGATACCCAACTTCGCCCTCGCCCTGGTGCTGGCGTACTACGTCGGGGTCAGAGCGGGGTGGTTACCCGTGAGCGGGTACGTAGCGCCCAGCGAGGACCTGCTCGAACACTTCCGGCGCATGGCGATGCCCGCCATCGCCCTGGCCGTCGGCCAGATCGCCGTCTACATGCGCCTGCTGCGCAGCGACATGATCGCCACGCTGCAGGAGGACTTCATCACCATGGCCAAGGCCAAGGGCATCTCCCCCCGGCGGGT
>JBKPRS010000536.1:0-4723 GCA_046734695.1 Actinomycetota bacterium
TCCTCGACCCCTACCGGACCCTGCCGCCCGACGTCCCGCCGCAGCTGCAGAACCTGGCCCTGCTGTGGGCCAACCTGGCCAGCTCCCATCCGGCCGAGCTGCTGGCCCTACGTGACCAGCTCCTCCACGTGCGCTACGACGACTCGGCCGACGCGCCGCCCGGCCACTCCTACGGCGCGCTGCTGCGCATGCTCACCGGCGAGCCCCAGGAGCGGGAGGGGTACGCCGAGCAGTTCGCGTCCGCCTTCGCGCTGCTGGCCCGTGAGCGCGGCTTCGCCACCCGGGTCGTCGTCGGCTACCTGCTGCCCCCGCCCGAGGCCGACGGCAGCTATCGCATCACCGAGGCGCAGGCCCACGCCTGGCCGGAGGTGAACCTGGTCGGGATGGGATGGGTGGTGGTCGAGCCGACGGACCTGTCGAAGATCGGCGCGGTGCACGACCCGGCCGACGACGTGTCCGACGCGCCCGCGGAGACCCCCGGTCCGGAGGGCGACCTGGTCGACGAGCCGGCCGAGCCGCGTGTCGTCGTGCCCGACGCGAACAACTCGACCGGGGCCGGCGACAAGCTCCGGGAGGGAGCGGCGGTCGGCGGTCTGCTGCTGTTGGCGGCGCTGGCCGCACTGCCGATCGTCTCGGTGACCGTCAAGGCCAACCGCCGCTGGCGCCGGCGCACCGGCGGCCGTCCGTCCGACCGGGTGGTCGGCGCCTGGCAGGAGACCGTCGACCGGCTCACCGAGCACGGGGTCGACGTGCACCCCTCGCACACCTCCACTGAGGTCGCGGCGCGTACCACCGCCCGCTTCAACGGCTCGGTCACTTCGGTCGGGCCCCTGGCGACGCTGGCGGCGGTGGCCGTCTACGCACCCATCGAGCCGTCGGAGGACGCAGCCCGCCAGGCCTGGACCCTGGAGCGCAAGGCGCGCGCCGAGCTCGACGCCGCCGGCGGGGTCAGCCGCCGGCTGACGTCCCGGATGGACCCCCGGCCGCTCGTGCGGAGGTGGCGGCGCCGATGACCCCGATGTTCGCCACGCCGCGCAACGAAGCGCGGGCCACGGGCGTCTCTGCCACTACCGGGAGCACGAGATGACGATCGAGTCCCCCGATCGCGGCCGGCGGGCGGCGGCGGCGACCAACCCCAAGCCGCCCCCGGTCCCGGGGTGCGAGGCGCGCGCTCCCGCTGCGCCCGCCCTGGGGCCGCCGCCCGCCCCCGCATCCCTACGTCGTCCCCCGGCTGCGCCGGGCGAGGCCTGACGGATGGGCGCGCCCTGGCGACGACGCCTGTCCGGATTGTCCGGCAAGCGTCTGGGGACGGCAGTCACGGCGTTGGTGCTGTGCGTCGGAGTGGCGTCGGTGGCGGTCGCCGGCGAGGGGACACCCCCGGCCCGCGTCGACCTGCGTTCCGGCGGCGCCTGGGTCGGCTCATCCGTGGGGCTCATGACGCTCATCGACGGCGACTCCGGCGAGGTGGTGGCGCGGGTCGACGTCGGCGCGCCCTCGGCCTCGCTCGTGACCACCCAGCACGGCTCCGTGGGCTACAGCGTGAACGGCGAGACCGGGACCGTCGTGCGGGTCGATCCCCGGACCTTCCTGCCCTCCGCTCCCGCGGAGGTGCTGGACCGGTCCTCGGGCCACGTCTCGGCTTACGCCAGCGGCCGGGCTGTGTACGTGCTCGACGACGAGCAGGGCCGGGTGGCCATAGCCGACCCCGACGACGGCTCCCGCATTGGCGGCCGCGGCCAGTCCCTGGCCGAATCGGTGCCGTCGAGCGTGGTCGACGACCACGGCCGCCTGTGGCTGCTGGGGTCGGCCAGTGGCGACCTGTCCTGGTTCGATGGGTCCGAGCGCCACAACCGGGCCCGAGCGGTGGAGCACCCCCAGGAAGCGGTCCTCGTGCTGGCCGGCGGGTCGCCGGTGGTGGCGGACCCTCGCACCCGCACGGTGCGCCCGCTGAGCCGGGGCGGTGGCCTGGGCCGCAAGGTGTGCCTGGACCTCTCGCCGGGCGATGAGACGGTCCGGTTCGGTGGGTCCCCGGGCCACCCGTGGGTCTATTCGATCTCCGGTGACCAGGGTGTGCTGCGGGTGAGCGATCTCGACTCGGGCGCGTGCCACGACGTCGCGGTGTCGGTCTTCCCCGGGGGCAGCGAGCTGGGCGATCCGCTGGAGTCGCAGGGCCGCGTGTTCGTGCCCAACTTCAGCACGGGCACCGTGGCGATCGTCGACGTGGAGGACGGCAGCGTGGTGGAGACGCCCCAGCCGGTCGCCGAGGGCCACTTCGACTTGTTCGACGAGGACGGCATCGTCTTCTTCAACGATCCGGACAGCGAGAAGGCGGGTGTGATCCACCTCGACGGCACGGTCACGCCTGTCGCCAAGTACAACCCGCAGGACCCGTCCGAGGACGTGATCAACGCCCCCCACCCGGGCGACACCGAGCTGGCCGGCCCGCCCGACACCCAGCCATCCGCCCCGCCCACTTCGGCCGACGACCCGGCGGCCCCGCCCCCCAGCGACACGGCCGTAGCGCCGCCGCCCGGTGGTCCCGCCGGGACGACGACCACGACCCTCGACAACACACGGCCGGCCCTACCCCGCGAGACGATCCCCGACCCTCCACCGTCGAGCTCCACGACCTCCTCGTCGACCTCTTCGTCGACCTCGTCGTCGTCCACCTCGTCGTCGACGACATCGTCGAGCACGACGGAGGGGCAGCCGCCGCCCCCGCCGCCTCCGCCGCCGCCCCCACCTCCGCCCCCCCCACCTCCACCTCCCCCCCCCCCGCCCGACACAACAGGTCCGTCGGTGTCGGTCAATCTCGAGCCCAGCAGCGGCGATTGGCAGTTCATCGTGGCCAGCGCCGCCACCTCCGATCCCAGCGGGGTGAGCACCGTCAACATCTCGGTGCAGTTCGAGTGGGCGTGCATCGACGAAGGCCACAGCTTCGGCGGGGAACAGAGCACGGGCGAGATCGACCCGTTCACCGCGGCGAACGGATGGGGGTTCGGGTCCGACGCCATCTGCGAACTTCCCGGGAGCACGCCGGTGGTCGTGAGCGTGACCGTATGGGCTACCGCGGTCGACACCCTCGGCAACGGCACGACGAGCAGCCACCGGGTCTTCTCCAAGCCGTAGGCGGCGCCTCGGTGGGCGGCGCCTATCCTCCGGCGGTGCCCTTGCCTACCCCGCCCCCTGTGCCCCTTCCGGGTGTGGAGCTGCTGCTCGCCGGGCGGACGGTCGACCTCCGGGCGCGGGTGCTGGTGGCGGGCGTCGTGCCCGCTCCCCGGTTCGGCCGGGAGGGCGAGGTGCTCGCCACCGCCGCCACCCTGCGGGCGGCGGGAGCGGACCTGGTGGACGTGTCCCTGCCGCCGCGGCTGTCGGGTCCCGTGGCGCGCTCGGGGGACACGCCCGTGTCAGTGCTCGCCCGCTCCCCGGAGGAGGTGCGCATGGCGCGCCAGGCGGGGGCGCAGCTGATCCTGGTGCCGCCCGACGTCCTACCGGACGTCGCGGGCGGGGCCGGCTCGGTCGCCGTCGCCGTCGTCGTCGCCGAGCTGTCCGAGCTGGCGGCAGCCGGCGAGCTCGCCTGCAGTCGGGGTTTGCCCCTGGCGGTCGACGTCACCCGCTGGTCGGGCCCGGACGCCGTCGGCCGGGAGTCCGCCGCGGTGGCCCTCGGATGCCGGGTGATCCGCACCAGCGACGTCCGCCGCAGCCGCCGGGTGGCGGAGGTCATGACCGCGCTGCTGGCCGCCCGCCGGAACGAGGAGCTCTCGTGAGCGACGTCAAGATCGACGCGCTGGTGCACCTGGTGCGGGGCGACGACGAGGTGATCCTGCGGGATGCGGCGCACGACCTGGTCCATGCCCTCCTGGGCGACATGGACGCCGGCCTGGCCCTGGAGGAGGTCGGCGCCGACCGCTTCCGCCCCGCCACCGGCGCCGAGGTTGGGATCGCGCCGCTGGTGGAAGCGGCCCAGACGCCGCCGTTCCTGACCGACCGCCGCATCGTGGTCGGCCGTGACCTCGATGCCTTCACCCGGGCCGAGCAGGTCGCCCCGCTGGTCGCTTACCTGGGCGACCCGCTCCCGACGACGTCGCTGGTGTTGGTGTGGGGCGCCGGGCGCATCCCCAAGTCGGTCCTCGACGCGGTCAAGGCCAACGGCGGGCAGGTCCACGACACCGCTCCGGGCCGCAAGGTCGCCGCCTGGGTCGACGAGCAGGTCACGGCGTCGGGGCTCCGCCTCGACCGGGCCGCGTCCGAGCGCCTGGTGGCCTGGGTGGGCGACGACCCGTCCCGCCTGGTCGGGGTGCTGAGCACCCTCGTGGGCAGCTTCGGCCCCGGCGCCCGCCTGGGGACCGAGGACCTGGACCCGTTCCTGGGCGAGCCCGGCGGCGTCCCGCCCTGGGAGCTGACCGACGCCCTCGACCGGGGCGACATCTCCGGCTCGCTGGCCAAGCTCCACCGCATGGTCGGCGGAGGCGGCCGCCACCCCCTCCAGATCATGGCCACGCTCCACGGGCACTACGCCCGCATGCTGACCCTCGACGGGGCGCAGGTCACCGGCGAGAAGGACGCGGCTCAGATGCTCGGAATCCGGGGCTCGACGTTCCCGGCGCGCAAGGCTCTGAGCCAGGCGCGTCGCCTCGGGCACGACCGGGTGGTCGAGGCCATCGACCTCCTGGCCACGGCCGACCTCGACCTGCGAGGGGGCAAGGCGTGGCCGGACGAGCTG
>JBKPRS010000537.1:0-3986 GCA_046734695.1 Actinomycetota bacterium
CGGATCCTCGCCGGCCTGGGAGCGTGGTGGGACCCGCTGGCGGCCAAGGTCGGCATCGCCCGCGAGTCCCCGCTGAACGTGATGCGCGAGGTGGTCGAGGCCGTCCGGGCGCTGCTGCGCTGCGACGGCCCGGTCAGCTACGCGGGCGACTACGTGCACCTCGACGGGGTCGAGCTCGACTACGTGCACCAGGAGCGGCGGCCCAAGGACGTGCCGCTGTACATCGGCGCCACCGGCATGCGGATGATGGCGCTCGCGGGCGAGATCGCCGACGGCGCGGTGCTCAACTACCTGGTGTCGCCCAGCTACAACCAGCGGGCGGTCACCGCGCTGGCCGAGGGCGCGGCCCGGTCCGGCCGCACGCTGGACGACGTCGACCGGCCCCAGCTGGTGGTGTGCTCGCTCGACGCCGACCGGGACGCGGCGCTGGACGCGGCCCGCCTGCTCGTGACCCAGTACCTGGGCCAGCAGCCCCACATCATGGCGGCGTCCGGCGTGCCCGAGCCTCTGCTGGACGAGATCGCCGCGGTCCTGACCTGGCCCGCCACCCACGACCAGGTGGTGGCGGCCAGCAAGCTGGTCCCCGACGAGATCGTCCAGATGCTGTGCGCGGCCGGGACGGCGGACGAGTGCCGGGCCAAGGTGGCCGAATACGTGGCCGCGGGCTGCACCGCGCCGATCCTCTACCCGCTGGGCGACGTGGACGCCACGCTGGAGGCCTTCGCCCCCGTGCCATGATGCGGCCCGTGCGCCTGGCCGAGGGATCGCTCGTGGTGCTGGTGGGCCCACCCGCGTCGGGCAAGTCCACCTGGGCGGCCGAGCAGTTCCCCGCCGACCAGGTCGTGTCGTCCGACCGGCTGCGGGCCATCGTCGGCACCGGCGAGCACGACCAGCGGGCCTCCAAGGACGCGTTCGACGTGCTGGACCTGGTGGTCGAGCGGCGGCTGCGGCGCGGCCTCACCACGGTGGTCGACTCGCTGGGCACCGACGCCAAGCGGCGCCGGCGCTGGCGGGAGGCGGCGGAGCGGGCCGGCGTGCCGTGCGTGGCGGTCGTGTTCGACGTGGACGCCGCCACCTGCCGGGCCCGCAACCGGAACCGGGACCGGCCGGTGCCGGCGAACATCCTGTCCTCGCTGCTGGACTCGTGGCCGAGCGTCCGGGGCATGCTGGCCGCCGACGGGTTCGACGCCATCCACGAGCCTGGTCCGGTCCAGGTCGTCGCCCCCGACCTGGTGGCCGCGCCCGCGGCCGCCGCCCGCCAGAAGGAGAGCCCGATGACCCTCGCGTTCGGCCTGCAGCTCCCCCGCTTCGACTGGCCCGGCGGCCCGGCCGAGACCCGGGGCCGGCTGGCGGACGTGGCGGTCGCCGCCGAGGAGGCCGGCTTCACGAGCCTGTGGGTGATGGACCACTTCCTGCAGATACCCCCGGTCGGCCGCCACTGGGAGGACATGCTGGACAGCTACACCACGCTGGGCTTCCTTGCCGGCCGCACCGGATCGATCCGGCTGGGCACGATGGTCACCGGGGTCACGTACCGCAACCTCGCCCACCTGGCCAAGATCGTGGCCACGCTGGACGTGCTGTCCGGCGGGCGGGCCATCGCCGGGATCGGTGCCGCGTGGTTCGAGCGGGAGCACAAGGCCTACGGCTGGCGCTTCCCACCCCGGGCCGAGCGCTACGCCATGCTCGAGGACGCCCTGGAGCTGCTGCCCCTCATGTGGGGCAAGGGCGCGCCCGCGTTCAAGGGGCGGACCATCGAGGTGGCCGAGGCGGTCTGCTACCCGCGCCCGCTCCAGGAGCACGTGCCGATCCTGGTGGGCGGGTCGGGCGAGCAGGTCACACTGCGGCTCGTCGCCCGCCACGCCGACGCCTGCAACCTGTTCGGCGACCCGGACACGGTCCGCCACAAGGTCGAGGTCCTGCACGCCCACTGCGCCACCGAGGGCCGGGACCCGGCCGAGATCACGGTCACCAACCTGAGCACGGCCACCGCGCCGTCGGTCGACGACCACATCGGCCGCTACCGCCAGTACGCGGAGGCCGGGGTCCAGGAGGCCATCGTCAACCTGCCCGCCGCCGCCACCCCCGAGGCGGTAGCCGCGTTCGGCCCGGTCATCGAGGCGTTCCGCGGGTAGCTACGGCATGAGGCCGAGGTCGGCGAGAGCGGCATTGCCGGTCGCGGCGCTGTCGCGTCCGGCCAGGATCAGCGTTCGAGCTCGTTGGTAGGGGCACCCGGCGGCCTCGAATGCGGGGGCGGCGGCCAGCAGGCGTTCGTGGTCGTCGTCGAGCAGCGCGGCCGCACGATCGAGGATCGCGGTGGCGACAGGGTTCCCCGCGACGATCGGGCGGGCCTCAGCGAGATGGTGGGTGGCGTCGCGGTGGCCGGCCAGCACGGCGGCTTCGGCCCGCAGGGCGACGTGCCAGTGCAGCAGTATCCCCGTGAACCAGGGCCTCGGCTCGCCGGTGGGGGTGTCGAGCCGCTCCAGGGCGACTGCCGCCTGCCCGTCGTGGAGCAGGACGATGGCGTCGAAGGTGGGGCTGTAGCCGGCTCGGTCCTCGGCGGTGACGCCCAGCTGGTCGAGGACGCCGAGCCACTCGGCCCGGGCAGCCTGGTCACCCCGCAGGCCGTGGATCATCGCCACCGCCGCGGGTACCGGGCCGAAGCCGGGCGCACGTGGGCGCCCCGCCTGGGCCCAGGCGTCGCGGAACCGGACGCTGCCCGCGATCACGTCGGTGCCATGACCGGCGAGGGCGTCGGCCATGAGGAGCCGGGACGTGGCGACGTCCCCGGCTTCGGCCAGCGGTGGCAGGTCGCGCAACTGGCGGCCCCAGCGTCGTGCGGCCGGCAGATCGCCGACGCCGATGCTGGTGGCGGTGGCGATGAGGAGCGCGTCGATCAGCTCGTCCGCGGCCCCGGGGGTGAGGGGCAAGGAGGCGAGCAGATCGACGCGGCGGCGGGCGGTGGCGGCGGCCGCGAACGTGTCGCCCTCCCGGCGCTGGGCGGCGGTCAACGCGAAGAGGGCAGCGCCCTCCGCCCGCGGGTCGTCGAGCCGGCGGGCCAGCCTCACCGCGCGCTCTGCCAGCGCGGTCATGTCCGACGCCGCCGTCTCGCGCTCCGCCGGTTCGGCGAAGAACGCGTAGCCGAGAGCAGCGCAGTCGGCGAGGGCCACCGCGGCCTGGGCTGCGGGGTCGTCGCCGGCCAGCTCGCGTGCTCGCGTGAGCAGCGCGGTCGGCTCTTCGCGCGGAGGCCGCTGAGCGAAGGCTCCGGCCTTGCGGAAGTAGGTGGTGGCCGCCGTCGCCAGATCCCCGGCGGCCGCCGCTCGGTCGTCGGCGCGTAGGTCGACGTCGGCGGCGGACTGCCAGAGGCGGTAGGCGTCGTCGCCGCGCATCCGGCACGCCGCCACGCTCGCCGCCCAGCGCAGGGCGGTAGCCCCGCCCGCGGGATCGTCGGTCAGGCCGGCCGCCTGCTCGTAGCGCTGCTGGGACTCGCCGATCAGGTTGCGGGTGAAGGCCAGGTGCGCCAAGGAAAGGGCCAGGTCGCTCGCATCGGCACGGTGGGCAGGTTCGTCGGCGGCCCAGCTCAGGGCGGCCCGGACGTCGTCGGCCGCGGCGTCGAACCTGGCCCGCCAGTCGCCGGTGGTGGGCGACGCATCCTCGGCCAGCCCGCGGCTGGTCGCCAGGCACCAGCGCAGGTGCTGGGCCCTCGTGGCCTCGAGCTCACCCGACTCGACGAGCTGCTCGGTCCCGTACTGGCGGATGGTCTCCAGTCCCCGGTACCGGGTACCGCCGGCGTAGGCGGCGACGCCGAGGAGGCTCTGGTCCGCGAGCCGAGCCAGCCCGCCGGCGACCGCGCCCGGTTCCAGGGGCGGGAACCCGGCGACCTCGGCCGCGGCCGGGACGGTGAACGGAGACAGGAACACCGAGACCCGGCGCAGCAGGGTCAGGTCGGGACCGCTGAGCAGAGCGCGGCTCCAGTCCAGCATGGC
>JBKPRS010000538.1:0-15419 GCA_046734695.1 Actinomycetota bacterium
GCGGTCCGGTGCACGAGGGTCTGGAGCCGGGCGAGCTCGTCGAGCGCTACCGCTCGGCCGGTCTTGGTGAGCTCGTAGTAACGCCGCCGCTCGTTGTCGGTGCGGGGCCGCCGGTCGGTCGTCTCCTCGATCAGCCCCGTGTCGACCAGGCGGTTGAGCGTGCCGTAGAGCGTGCCCGGTCCCATGCGGACGGCTCCGTCGCTGAGCTCCTCGACCCGGCGCATGAGGGCGTAGCCGTGGAGCTCGCCGTCGAGGAGGGCCAGTACGACGTGCAACGACGCCGCGGGCAGCGGCTTCGACCGGGGCATGATCGGATCCTGATATATCGAACCTCGATAATCAAGGCGATGGTCGACGTGATGGTCGACGTGATGGTCGACGTGATGGTCGACGTGATGGTCGACGTGATGGTCGACGTGATGGTCGACTTGGTCGCGTTTGGGTGTTTCGGTCGACGCCGAAACGATTGCGGAGCCGGCGGAATCTGCCGCATCGTGCGACCGCGTGAAGCGTGCTCGTGTCTTGCGTGTCCTCGTCCTCCTGGCCGCGATGGCGGCTCTTCCCGCGAAGGCGGCCGGCGCGGCGCCCTTGCCGACCACCATCCCACTGCCGGACGGGTTCGGCCCCGAAGGGATCGCCATCGGCGCCGCACCGGTCGCCTACTTCGGCTCGACGGTCGACGGGGCGATCTACCGGGCGGATCTGGTCACCGGACAGGGCCGGATCATCGGCGAGGCCCCCGGGACGCCCTCCGTCGGGCTCAAGCTCGACCGGGACGGCCGCCTGTTCGTCGCCGGCGGCCCCGCCGGCGACGGCCGGGTCGTCGACGCGTCGACCGGGGAGGTCCTGGCGAGCTACACGTTCACGGCCCAGCCGAGCTTCGTCAACGACGTGATCCTGACCCCGGACGCGGCCTGGTTCACCGACTCCTTCAACCCCGTGCTCTACAAGCTCCCTCTGGGCCCCCGTGGGCAGCTCCCCGGCGAGGGCGACGTGGTGACGGTCCCGCTCACCGGCGACGTCGCCTTCGTCGAGGGGTTCAACCTGAACGGCATCAGCCGTACACCCGACGGCAGCGGCCTGCTGGTGGTACAGACCAACACCGGCCTGCTGTTCCGGGTCGACCCCGCCACCGGGGTCACCACGACCGTGGACCTGGGCGGCGAGCTGCTCGCCAACGGCGACGGCATCCTGCTCAGCGGGCGGACGCTCTACGTCGTGCGGAACGTGGACAACGAAGTGGCGGTCGTCCGGCTGAACCGCACGGGTCGCCACGGGTCCATCGTGGCCCGGCTGACCGACCCCCGCTTCGACGTGCCCACGACCGTCGCCCGCTTCGACGGGCGGCTGTACCTGCCCAACTCGCGGTTCCTCATCGACCCGACCCCGACCGTGACCTACACGGCGGTCGCCATCCCGGCTCGGACCTGAGCCTCAGTGCCGTCGTAGCGCGGCGACCGCCAGCTCGGTCCGGGTGGAGATGCCGAGCTCGGCGCACACGTGGGTGAGATGGGTGCCCACCGTGCGGGGAGCGACGACCGGAAAAAGAACATCGTCGGAACCACGTAGTCCTCGTACCGTGGGGGCGTGCAGCGGTGGCAGGCCGGTGGCTGGTCGATCACCCGGGTACCCGATCCCGGCTTCTCGCTCGTGCTCCCGCAGGACGAGGCCACCCGGGCCGCGCTGCAGCGGGCGGGCTGGCTCCGGCCCCGCTTCGTGACCGACGAGTGGGCGCTGCGGGTCGGATCGAGCGCGCTCGTGCTGTCCGACGGTGGGACCACGGCGATCGTCGATCCCTGGCTGGCCTTCGACGATCCCTCCCGGTTCCGGCCGCGCCTGGACGCGCTGGCCGCCGCCGGCTGGGTCCCGGACGAGATCGACCTCGTGATCAACTCCCACATCGACGGCGTCGGCGCCAACGTCGATCCCGAGACCGGCGCCGCCGCGTTCCCCGAGGCCCGCTACCTGGTGCCCGGGGCGGAGATGGAGGACCTGGCCGGCGGGCAGCACCAAGGGGCCGAGGGCCTCCTGGCGCTGGAGCGGGCCGGCGCCCTCGACCGCTACGACGACCGGGTCGAGCCCGCGCCCGGGATCGTGCTGGACGCCCTCCCGGGGCACAACCGCGGCCACTTCGGCGTCTACGTGGGCGACCCGCCGGCGGCCGTCATCGCCGGGCACCTCTTCCTGCACCCGGCCCAGATCGCCAACCCCGATGCCGCCGACCTGGACCGTGACCCGGCCACCCTGCGGGCGACGCGGCGGGCGCTGCTGGAGCGCTGCGAGCGGGACGGGCTGCTGCTGGTCGGGCCGCTGTTCGAGGACCCGGGCGGCGGCACCGTCGCCCGCCACGACGGTCGCTGGCAGCTGGAAACGGAATCGGCGGGCTGAGCCCGCCGGGGCGTGGCAGCCTGGCCCGATGTCACTGGCCGTCGAGACCGTCGGGCATGTGCGGGTGGTGCGGCTCGACCGCCCGCAGCGCAAGAACGCGCTCACCGCCGCCCTGGGCTGGAGCATCGTCCGGGCGGTGCGGGACGCCGACGCCGACGACGACGTCCGGGTCGTGGCCCTGACCGGCAACGGCGACGCGTTCTGCTCCGGCCTCGACCTCGGTGGCTTCGACGACACACCAGTGGACACGGGCCTGTCGGAGCAGGAGCAGGCGCTCGATGACAAGGGCTGGGTCGGCCGGTTCCTGCTGGCGCTGCGCTTCGACACCGACAAGCCGGTCGTCGCCGGGGTCAACGGCGTGGCCGTGGGCGCCGGCCTGTCCCTGGCGCTGGCCGCCGACATCCGCATCGCGGCCGACACCGCCCGCCTGCACCCGGGCTACCTGCGGGCCGGCACGTCGCCCGACGGCGGGCTCACCTGGTCGCTGCCGACGCTCGTCGGGCACGAGAGGGCGCTGCGCTTCCTGCTCGAATCCCGTTTCGTGGCGGCGGACGAGGCGCTCCGCCTGGGGCTGGTCTCCGAGGTCGTCCCCGCCGATCAGCTCGACGAGCGGCTCCTGGACTTCTGCGGCGCGATCGCGGCCCAGGCTCCCCTCGGGGTCCGCCGCACGAAGCACCTGGTCGCCCGGACGCCCTTGCTCACCGACGTGGAGGCCCGCATGGCGGAGGAGATCCGCAACGCGCTCGCCGGCCTCGACAGCGAGGACGGGCAGGAGGCGGTGCGGGCCATCATGGAGAAGCGGGCGCCGGAGTTCCGTGGCCGCTGAACCGGCCGACCGGCTCGCCCTGCAGCAGGCGGCGATCGACGATTTCCTCGCCCTGCTGCAGCACGAGCGGCGGGGCGACGCCTGGGTGGGACGCACGCCCGACTGGTTCGGGCCGGTCGTCTTCGGCGGCATCGGCCTCGGCATGACGGTCAGCGCGGCCTGCGGCGACGCCCCCGCTGGCAGCCGCCTCCACTCGCTCCACGGCCACTTCCTGCGCCCGGTGCTGGGCGGGCAGGAGATCGTCTTCCACAGCACCGTGGTCAAGGCCGGTCGCACGTTCGACCTGCACCAGGTCACGGCCTCCCAGCACGGCAAGCCGGTCATCACGATGACCTGCTCGTTCACCGCCGACAGCGACGACACGCTCGGCTACGTGTACGACCAGTCGGGGATCCCCGACGGCGTGGCATCACCGGAGGACCTGCCCGAGCCCGACCCGGAGATCGACGTCGGCCCATGGGACGTGCGCTGGCTCGGCCCCACCGCCTTGCGGCCCGACGGCACCCGGGAGGCGACCCACCGCCACTGGTTCCGCGTGCCCCGCCCGCTCGGCGACGACCCGCACCTGCACAGCGCGCTGTTCGGCTACGCCACCGACTGGACCGGCGTCGGCGGCCGTCCCCTCGACCTCGAGCGCGACACGACCGGCATGATCAGCCTCGATCACGCCGCCTGGTTCCACCGCCCGGCCCGCGCCGACGAGTGGCACCTCCAGGACGTGCACAGCCTGGTCAACGCGGGTGGACGGGGCACCCTGCGCGGCGTGATCCGCAACCGGAACGGCCTGATCGTCGCCTCGATGGCCCAGGAGATGCTGCTGCAGCGACCGGTCACGCCGTGATCAGGTCGAGATCGCGGTTGATGAACCGCGTGTGCGCCTTCAGCTCCGTGAGGATGACACTGAGCGCCCCGGCGACGGTCCCGGCATGCGCCTTGATCGGGCGGTCGAGCTCTTCCGCGGTCAGCCCGTCCACGTAGGTGCTCAGCCGGGCGAGCCGCCCTGCCAGCACCTGGCACACCTCGTCGAAGCTGGGCCGGGCCTCGGGGTCTATGGACGAGTCGGGGAACCGCGCCGGCATGAAGGTCGGGGGCAGCCCCATCGGATCGAACGGGTCCGGCTCACCCAGGACCACCTTCGACAGCCAGAGGTCGACCACGAAGACGACGTGCCGCAACGACTCGACCGTCGACCACTCGTCGTTCACCCGCCGGTGGCAGTCGTCGTCCGCGAGCGCCGCGGCCCGCTGCATCGTCGCTTCCAGGCCGGCCGTCGCCGACGCCACGCCCTCGCGGGCCTCGTCGACACCGGCCACGGGCTGGATCGGCGGCGGTGGTGGCGGCATCGGCCTCCCCGGCGCGCCGCTCGGTTGATCCTGCATCTCAGCCACAAGTCCCCTCCACTCGGACTGACAACGTAGTGCGCTGCCCTCCGATCACGCGTCGCGCAACTGGAAGAGCACCAGGCCCGACAGCAGAGCGACCGCGGCGTAGGTGGCGAGCACACCGAGGCCCGGCCACGGGCCGATCGGCAGGTCGTCCAACCCGATCGTGTTCTGGACGGAAAGGCCGGCCGACATCGGGCCGTAGCGCTGGAGGCGGTGCTGCCAGGCCGGGTCGGACACAAGAGCGACGATGATCGGGAAGGCGTAGAGCAAGGCCAGCATTCCGGTGATCGCGCCCGCGGCGTCCCGGACGACGGTGGCGACGCCGAGACTCAGCAGCGCCACGAGGACGAGGTACAGGACGCTGCCCACCGCGGCCCGCAGGGTCGGGCCGTCGGCCAGAGACAGCGGCTCGTAGCCGTTGGCTCTCGTGAAGCCGTGGCCGGGCAGGATCAACCGTCCGGCGACCAGTGAGCCGAGCACCCCGACGCTGCCGGCCGCCGCGACCACGGTGCTCACCACCGCAACTTTGGCCACCAGGACCAGGCGCCGGGACGGGGTCGCAGCCAGGGTCGAGCCGATCGTCCCGGCGCCGTACTCGCTGCTCATCGCCAGCACGCCGAGCACGACGACCGCCACCTGTCCCAACCCGACGCCGGTGAGGCTGAGCTTGGTGGTGTCCTCGAAGCACTCCGTTGGCGTCGGGCACTGCGACGCGTCGACGGAGGCGAGCGCGCCGACGCTACCCAGCATCGTCAGGCCGGCCACGCCCGCCAGCAACCACGGCAGGCTCGGGACTGTGCGCAGCTTGGTCCATTCGGGCAGGACGGCTCGACCGAGGCGCCCCCCTCGCCGCGGCGTCACGCGTCCCGCCGCCGCAGCAGCACCGTCGCGACGCCGAGGGCAACCGCGGCGTACGCGGCCAGAACGCTGAGGCCCACCAGCGGGCCGATGGCGGTGTCGTAGCGCGTGATGGTCTGCTGGACGGCGAGCCCCGCGGCCGGCGTGAGCCGGGTGAGCCAGTTGGCAACGGACAGCGGCAGCCCGGCCGAGATGATCGACGGCACGAGCAGCGGCAGGATCACCAGGGGGATGGCCACCGCCGCGTGGCGGACGATGGTCGCGACCGCGAGGCTCAACACCGCCACGAGGGCGAAGAGGACGGCGGTACCGACGACCGCCCGCAGCACGGTCAGGTTGGTCAGCGACAGCTCGGGCGTGCCGGGTGTCCGGCTGGCGGTGCGGAGGGTCCGCATGCCGACCTGGAAGGAGACGACACTGGCGACGAGCCCGAAACAGAACGTGGCCCCGCCGAGCGCGATCGCCTTGGCCGCCAGCACCCGGGCCCGGCCCGGGCAGGCGGCGAACGTGGTCCGGATCATGCCCCGCTTGAACTCCGCCGTCATGAACAACGCCCCGAGTGCCGCCACGGCCAGCATGCCGACCGCGACCCCGGTCAGGCTGTGCTGCACCAGGTCGTCGTCGAACGGCCGGACCCGCTTGGCGATGTCACCGGAGCCCCGCAGCGTGAAGACGCCACCCGCCTCGGTGGAGCCCGCGTAGTTCGGGTCTTCCGGGTAGTCCGAGGTGTCGTAGTCGGTCCATCCGCCGTCCCCCGGCGAGGACGAGCCGCGGGCGGCCTCGACGCGGACGTGGTCGAACACCGCCTCACCGCGTGTCGGGACCTCGTTGACCGAATTGCTGCCGTACTGCCGGCTGATCTCGACCGCAAGTGGCGAGGCGACGAAGAGCCCGACCTCGACCGTTGGCGGCAGGTCGTCGAGGTCCACCTCGCCGACCCGCTGCCAGTCGGTTCCGTCGGCCGATTCGTCGCCGGTCACGACGTCGCCCGAGCGGGTCAGCCGCAGCCACCGCGGCGCGGCACCGTCCTCGCTCCCGGCGGTGTCGTGCCGGAAATCCCACTGCATCCGCACGCCATGGTCGGGCGTGACCAGGACGGCGGCGTACGGTGCGCCGTCCGCGAGGCGATCCTTCACCATCACGCCCGCCTTGGCCCACTCGTGGCTGTCCTCCTGGGACACCACGCGGGCGACGATGGTCCCGTCGCCGGTCAGGGGCTGGTGCACGAAGTGGAAGTTGTCCGTGAAGCCCGGCTCCTGCAGCGGCTCGCCCTCGGGGACATTGCCGCCCTGGTCGCTGGTGTCGATCAGCGCGGTGAGAGCCATGAGCCCCACGACCGCGGCCAACGTCGTCATCCACCGTGGAACGGTCCGCAGCTTGGTCCACTCGGCCAGGACGAGCCGGCCGAAGCGGCCATGCGTGCCAGCCTCCGCCCGACGGTCGGTCTCAGGACCCGTCGTGGTGGGCATCATGACTCCTCCAGGGCGACGGCCTCGTAGTCGAGCGCGTCGCGGGTCAGCTCCATGTACGCCTCCTCCAGCGAGGCCCGGTGCTGGGTGACCTCCATGACCGGCAGTCCGCGCTCTCCCAGCAGGGCGACGACACGCTCGGCGGGCATGCCCGAGACGGTCAGCGTCTCGCGGTCACCGGCGGTGACGGTCGCGCCGGCGTTGGCCAGCAGGGTCATGGCCTCCGAGCGTCCGGGCGTCCGCACCTGGATCTGATCCTTGGACGCCGCGGCCACGAGGGCGCGCACGCTGGTGTCGGCGATGAGCCGGCCGCGACCGATGACGACCACGTGATCGGCGGTGTCCTCGAGCTCGCTCATCAGGTGGCTGGAGACGAGCACGGCGCGGCCCTCGGCAGCCAGTGACCGCAGGAGGTCGCGGATCCAGCGGATGCCGTCGGGGTCCAACCCGTTGACCGGCTCGTCGAACAGGAGCATCGGGGCATCGCCCAACATGGCACCGGCGATGCCCAGGCGCTGCAGCATGCCCAGGGAGAGCCCGCCGGCACGTCGTCGCGCCGCCGGCCTCAGCCCCACGAGCTCGAGCACCTCGTCGACCCGGCCACCCGGGATCCCGTTGGACTGGGCCATCCAGAGCAGGTGGTCACGGGCCCGCCGGCCCGGGTGGACCGCGGTCGCGTCCAGCAGCGCGCCTACGTGGCGCAGAGGTGTCCGGAGGGTCCGGTACTGCCGCCCCCCGACGAGCGCCGTTCCCTCGTCGGGAGCATCGAGGCCCAGGATGATGCGCAGGGTGGTCGACTTTCCCGCCCCGTTAGGGCCGACGAACCCGGTCACCTGACCGGGGCGCACCGTGAAGGAGAGGTCGTCGACGGCGGTGGTCGGCCCGTACCGCTTGTGCACCTCTCGCACCTCGATGGTGGCGTCCATGCCGGCGACCATAGGAACCCGGCCCGGCGCTGTCGTCACGCCCGGGAGTCGTTCCCGTCCTCTCCGATGGTGACCCCGCCGGCGGCGGGTCCCTCCCGCGAGGGATGCCCGGGCCCGCCACCCACGGGCGAGAATGCACACGTGCAGGTCGCCATGCTCCGCACCGGCCTCCTTCGCCGCGCCGCCCCGACGGGCGGGTGGCTGGCGACGGGGGAGGGGCTGCTGGTGGCCGCGCTCGTGCTGGCGCTGCTCGCCACGATCGAGATCGTCTTCGCGTCCGATCTCGGCGCCGACCGTTCGGGCAGCGGGCTGTCGACGGCCATCCTTCTGGGCGTCGGCGCCACCCTGCCCGTCGGGGCGGTCAGGACCCACCTCGCGTCCGCGACGGTTGTCATCGTGTCCGGCACCGTCCTCGCGTTGCTGACCGACGGGCGCCCCACGGTGGCCGGGAGCGTGGCGCTCGCCGTCTGCCTCTACCTGCTGGGCGTGCGACACCGGTGGCCCGCCGCGGCCCTCATTGTCGGTGCCCTCGCCGCCTACGCGGCGGTGGTGGTCGTGGCCGATCCGGCCATGCCCGCCGGACCGGCCGTCGCCCTGGCGCTACTGGCCCTGGGCGCGGCCGGTGCCGGGCGGGCTCGGCGTCTCCGGGGCCAGGCCCGGGCGCGTGACGCCACGACCCAGACCATGACCGCGGCGTTCCTCGAGTACGAGGCGCGCGGGGAGCGGGCCCGCATCGCCCGCGAGCTCCACGACGTCGTGGCGCACCACATCTCGATGATCGCCGTGCAGGCCGAGACCGCCCGGCTCGCCACGCCGGGCATGCCTCCCGACGGCGCCCGGCAGCTCCTCGCCATCGGCGACACCGCCCGGACTGCGCTGACCGAGATGCGCCGCCTCCTCGGCGTCCTGCGGGAGGACACGGACACGGGCGCCAACGTGGCCGCGAGGCGCCAGCCGCAGCCGGGCCTGCACCAGCTCGTCGAGCTGGTCGACGATGCCCGTGCCTCGGCCGGCACGACGACGCGCCTGGTCGTCCGGGGCTGCGTCGCGGCCCTCGACCCGGGGATCGAGCTCACCGTGTACCGGATCGTCCAGGAGGCCCTCACCAACGCCCGCCGCCACGCGCCCGGCGCGGCCGTCGACGTGCAGCTCGACTACGCCGCGGACGCGCTGGCGGTCCGCGTCAGGGACAACGGTCCCGGACCGTCCGCGTCGATCGCCGCCGATGGCTCGTCCACCGGGGGCCATGGCCTGATGGGGATGCGCGAGCGCGCCGCCGCCGCCGGCGGCCGGCTGTGGGTCGGCCCGGCGCCGGTCGGCGGCTTCCTGGTCGAGGCCACCCTCCCGCTGGCCCGGCGCACCCCGGAGGTCGTCCCCGGGTGATCGCGGGCCCGCAGGTGCGCATCGTCGTCGTCGACGACCAGGAGGTCGTGCGGGCCGGGTTCGCCGCTCTGCTCGGCACCCAGGCGGACTTCACGGTCGTCGGCACCGCGGCCGACGGCGCAGAGGCGCTGCGGGTGTGCCGTGACAGGCACCCCGACGTGGTGCTCATGGACGTGCGCATGCCGACCATGGACGGCGTCGAGGCCACGGGGCGCCTGACGGCCGAGACGAGCGACGGGCCGGTCCCCCGTGTCGTGATCCTCACCACCTTCGATCTCGACGAGCACGTCTACGACGCGCTCAGCGCGGGAGCCAGCGGCTTCCTGCTCAAGGACGTCACCGCCGAGCGGCTCTTCGATGCCGTGCGCGTCGTCGCCGACGGCGGCGCCCTCCTCGCGCCCACGGTCACCCGCCGGCTGATCGCCGAGTTCGCCCGCCAGCGGCCCCGGCCGGTCCCCGAGCTCAGGGGAGAGGCCCTGACGGGCGTGCTGACGCCGCGCGAGGTCGAGGTGCTCCGGCTCGTCGCCGAAGGCCTCTCGAACGCCGAGATCGCGGGCCGCCTGTTCCTCGGCGAGGAGACGGTCAAGACCCACGTGAGCCGGGTGCTCCGCAAGCTCGGCCTGCGCGATCGCACCCAGGCCGTGATCGCCGCCTACGAATCGGGCCTAGTGACCCCAGAGGTCAGCGACCATCGCATGTGGCCGGGTGGGCCGGAGCGCCGAGCGGGTCGACCTGGGTGAACCCTTCGGGAATCGGCGGGAGGAGCAGGGCCAGGTTCTCGGCCGTGCGCGGGAGGTACTCGTAGGTCTGGCTGAACCTCTCGCCGGTCTCCATGGTGCCGCGGGCCCGGACGGGGAGGTAGGTGTCCGGGTCGACCAATACGACCTCGCGGGCTGTGGGTGCCTGCGCACGCCCGATCAGGCGGATCAGCTCTCGTCCGTCGACCACCTCGATCCCGTCCTCGATCAGCCGGCCGGCGGCCACGTCATCGCGCAGCCCTCCAAGTGCGTCGGCGTCGACGTCGGTGGAAGCCCCATCGGTCTCGATGTGGTCCACGAACTGCCGGGTGCAGTAGTTCACGACGCGCTGCCCCGAGTGAGCCGGCGAGTCGACGGCGGGCCCGGCGAGGGGACCCACATCGACGTTCACGTCATGCTGCCCGTCCTGGAATCTGACGCGCATCCGGGTTGCGTCGCTGGTCTCGTCGGTCCAGCTCTCGATCACCCTCGACGGACCGGCTTCGCCCGGCCCGGTCTGCTCGTCGACCCAGTGGATGATCGAGCTCGCGCCGGCCTCGTCGGTCGCCGCGACGATCCGTCCCATGAGCGGGGTCTCGGAGGGGGATCCGCCGAGCTGCCCGGCGACCAGGCCGGCGACGAGCGCCGCCGCCGCGGCCGAGACGGCGGCGAGGGACCGCCGGCTCCGAGGGCGCGTGAGGTGCACGACGGGCCTTGGCGCCGGGCTCTGCCCCGGCCGCTGCTCGTGATGAAGCTCGGCGAGCTCGTGCCAGAGGCGGGCCTTGAGGTGGGGGACCTCCAGCTCGTCCGGTGGTTCGGTGTCGGTGATCATCCGTCCTGCCTCCTGTCGTGGGGGCCGTTCACGAGAGCTCGCATCCGACGCCGCGCCCGGGACAGCCGCGTCCAGGCGGCGCCTGGCGAGAACCCCAGCTCGTCGGCGGCCTGGCCCGGTGTGCGGCCGTCGGCCACCAGCAACAACATCTCCCGTTCGCCGGGAGGCACGTCCTCCAGGGCGCCGGTGAGGGCGCCGGCGGCCTGGGCGGCGTCGATGGCCGCCTCGATCCGTTCGATGTCGTCGCCGTCGAGCAGGTCCCGCCCGGCGAGCTTGGAGACCAGGGCGCGGCGCCGGGCCCCGCTCCGGTGCAGCTCGCGCACCACGTTGGCGGCTATGCCGAACAGGAACGCATCCGGCCGCCCGCGACCCGGGTCGTAGCGCTCGGCGGTTCCGAGCAGCTGGGCGAAGGTCTGGGCGACGACGTCGGCGACGTCCTCAGCCGACGAGCAGCGCCTCGCCGCGAACGCCGCCACCCGCTCGAAGTAGCGATCGTAGAAGGCCTCGAACGCCGCCACATCCTGCGGCAGCGCGACCAGGAGATCGGCGTCGTTCACACCCTCGGCCATGCCCACGCCTTGTATTCGTGGTCTGGGCCTCCACCCTTACACGCGTCCGCGGGCGCTTCAGTGCCGCGGTGACCAGGCGCTCGAACGCAGGAGCCGGCTCTCCCACTGGTCGCGGTAGAGCAGGCCGCGGTGCATGTACGAGCCCGGCCAGCGGTCGGGGTCGTAGTTCTCCGGCTCGGCGATGAGGTTCAGCAGCAGGCCGTAGTCGAGGATCTTCTGCATCAGGATCGCCTCGGGCCGGCGGTGGGTGCCGTAGGCGACCTGGAAGCAGGCCTCGATGTCGAGGATCCGCCGCTCGGCCGGCGTCCGGTTCATCATCTGGAAGTACTCGGCGTCCCAGAACTCGATGTAGTCGTCGAGCGGGGCCGTGGGCCAGCCGGTGTCCTCCATGTAGAGCGACAGGTCGTGCTCGGCGCCGTCGACTGGCACGCCGGCCAGGTCGACCTCCTGCAGCGGCGACCATTCGACGGGGACGAGCATCTTGCCGTCGACCCGGTGGCGCAGCTCTCCGACGGCCCGGGACCAGTCGTGGAGGGCGCCGCCGTGCAGGGCCTCGGCCAGCCGCTGGTAGGCGTCGCCGTCCCGCACGGCCGTCACCGTCACCACGTGGTAGGCGGGGCCGCTCCCGTGGGCGTGGTTGAGGTACCAGAGCAGCCGGGCGTCGTCGCCCTCGGCCAGCAGCGGCATCCAGCCCTCGCGGTAGGCGGCCTCGAACTCGTGCTCCCTGTCGCCGATCACGGCGTGGACCTCGTGCATGAAGAGCATGGTCAGTCGGTCCTTTCCTGGGTGAGGACGAGGTCGAGAAGCGCCCGGCGGCTGACCTTGCCGAGGTTGCTGTAGGGCAGGTCGGCGGCGAAGACGATCCGCTCGGGCAGCTTGTAGCGGGCCAGCCGCTCCGCCGCGAAGGCCCGGAGGTCCTCGCGGTCGATCTCCTGGCCGTCCACGGTGACCACGACCGCCGCGACCCGTTCCCCGAGCTCGGGGTCGGGCACGCCGCAGACGCCGGCGTCGCGCACGGCCGGGTGGCGGCGCAGCACCTCCTCCACCTCGATCGGGCCGAGCTTCTCGCCGCCCCGGTTGATCGTGTCGCTCATGCGGCCGACCGGGTGGAGGTAGCCGTCGGCGTCGAGGAAAGCGAGGTCGCCGGTGCGCAGCCAATCCTGGGTGACGTTCTGGGCTGCCCGCACCCACACCTGTCCGACGGTGCCGGCCGGGCAGTCCCTCTCGGCGGCCACGTCCACGATCCGCAGCTCGACTCCGGGGAACGGCCGTCCCGCGGTGCCCAGCTTGTGGCGGGCCCGGTGGTCCTCCGCGCTGAGCGCGGCGTAGGCGCCAAGGGTCTCGGTCTGGCCGAACGTGTTCACGAACCGCACGTCGGGCAGGGCGTCGAGCGCCCGCTCGACCAGGGCCACCGGGGCGGCGGCGGCGCCGTAGCTGACCTGGCGGAGCGAGCTCAGGTCCCGGCGAGCGAAGTCGGGGTGGTCGAGGATGCGCTGGAGCATCGTGGGCACGACGAACGTCTGGGACACGCGGTGCTGCTCGACCGCTTCCAGCCACGCCCCGGCGGAGAACCGGGGCAGCATCACCACGGTCCGGGCCGAGTGCAGGCCGATGAGCAGCCCGAGCGTCCCGCCGATGTGGAAGATCGGCGCCGACATCATGTCGACCACCGGCGGGGCGTCGGGGTCGACGGGCGTGCCGTAGAACCCCAGGCGCTCGGCGACCACGCCGTGGCTGATCGGGACCGGCTTGGGCCGGCCGGTGGTGCCGCTGGTGAACAGGATCAGGGCGTCGTCCGCGCCGGCGGCGTCGACGTCGTCTTCGTCCTCCCCGGCCCCGGCGACGTCGTCCTCGCCGAGCACGGCGTCGTCGCCGAGGGCCGCGGCCAGGTTCGACCGGTACGGCGCCCCGGCCACCCCGACCCGGGCGTCGACCGCCTGCGCCAGGTCCCGCAGCTCGTCCGGTGTGAGCAGGACGTTCATCTGCGCCGAGGCGGCGCCGATCCGGGCCGCGGCCAGGATGGTGGCGACCGACAGGACGCTGCCGGTGTCGACCAGCGCGACCCGGGCGCCGGGCCCGACCCCGCGGGCGGTCAGGGCCGCGGCCACCCGGTGCACCCAGCGGTCGAGGTTCCCGTAGCTGCACCGGCGATCGCCGGCGACGAGCGCCGTGCGCTGGGGCACCAGGGCGACGGCTGGGCTGAGCACCCGCCCGACGTTCATCGTCCCGGCCTCACCACAGCGGGGACCACGAGGCGGTGCGGAGCAGCTTGCTGCGCCACTGGTCCCGGTACTCCAGGGCGTCGTGCATCCAGGTGCCCGGACGGGTCATCTCGGCCGGGATGTCGTGGGTCAGCAACCCCACCAGCCCGGACATGCTGTGCACCTTCTGCATCAGCGTGACCTCGGGCCCGCGCCCGGCCCCCGGCATGGTCCGGCCGGCCGCCTCGATGCGGAGCAGCACCTCCCCTTCGCGGTGGGCGCCGAGCATCCCGGTGTAGATGTCACCCGCGGCGGCGATGTACTCGTCGACCATGCCCCGCTTCGGCCACATGGTGTCCTCCATGTAGAGCGAAGTGCCGTGGCGGCGGCCGTCGCTCGGGACGCCGGCCAGGTCGACGTCGAGCGGCGACCAGTCCAGCGGCATCAGCAGGCGGCCCTGGACGTGGTGCCGGCAGCCGTCGACGTCACGGGCCCACTGGCGCAGGTCGCCCCGATGCACCCGCTGGGCCAGGCGCTCCCACGCCGCCCCGCCGGCGAGGCCGGTGATGGTCACCACCTGGTAGGACGGACCACTGCCGTGAGCGTGGTGCAGGAACCACAGCAGCCGCGTCCCCTCGTCCTCCGCCAGCGCCGCCATCCAGGCCTGGTAGGCGGCCTCGAAGTCCTTCTCGCGCCGGCCCACCATGTGGTGGACCTCGTGGAGCAGCAGCACCCGCACGACCCCCTCGACCGTCGTACCGTCCTGCGCCTTCTTCTAACACCGATGTCACCTTCTCGGCCACCGGTCCGAGCCAGGCCGCCCGCAGCGTGAACGATGGAGGCACCCCGGGTGAACCTTGCCGGCGGCCGCCGAGAACTCTCAAGTCCCCGTGAGGCTCTGCACTAACGTTAGGGACAAGTGCGTGACGCTGTCGTCAACGGCCGCATGGTGGGTTTTCTGTGCCGCTCGATCGTCCCCCTTCGAAGGTCGAGGTCCCCCGGCCACGGCGTGGCCTCGTACACCGTCGCGCCCTCGTTCAGCAGCTCGTGGAGGCCGACGAGGCGGCCGTCGTGCTGATCCAGGCCCCGCCCGGGTACGGCAAGACGACTCTGATGGCCCAGTGGGCCGGCGCGATCGCGCCGCGGGCGGCTTGGCTGTCGCTCGACGCCGGCGACGACGATCCCGTGCTGCTCCTGCGCCACCTCGACGCCGCTGTCCGCCGGGTGGAGCCGATCGAGCTCGACACGGATCAGGTGGGCTCGCCGGGCACGGTGCTGCTCGGTGCCCGCCGGCTGGCCGCCGCCGTCGCCGCCGGCTCCCAGCCGATCACGCTCATGCTCGACCACGTCGAGGCGGTCACCAGCGTGGAGAGCCGGGACGTCATGACCGAGGTCGCGCTGGGTCTGTCCGCACAGGGATCCCGGGTCGCCTTCGCGTCGCGGGAGCCCGTCGCCCTCCCGACCGGGCGGTTGCGGGCCAGCGGGGGCCTGGTCGAGATCGGGGCCGTCCACCTCGCCATGTCGCTCGAGGAGGCGCCTGACCTGCTGCGCTACGCGGGCGTGGACGTCGAGCGCACCGACGTCGCCGGCCTCGTCGAGCGAACGGAGGGCTGGCCGGCGGGCCTCTACCTGGCGGCCCTGGCCATGCAGGCGGCGCCGGCGAACCGGGACGTCGGCTTCATGTTCTCCGGCGACGACCGCTTCATGTCCGACTACGTGCGGTCCGAGCTGCTGGATCACCTCTCGCCGGGCGAGGTCGAGTTCCTGACCCGCACCTCGGTCCTCGACGCCCTGTCGGGGCCCCTGTGCGATGCCACGCTGGGCACAGTCGGGTCGCAGCGGATC
>JBKPRS010000539.1:0-14158 GCA_046734695.1 Actinomycetota bacterium
GCGGTCCAGAACCAGAACCAGGACGGCGTCGTCATCAGCTCGTCGCCGTCTCAGGGCCAGCAGGTCGACCGGGGCAGCACCGTGACCGTGTTCATCGGGAAGTTCCAAGGCGGGCCGACGAGCACCACCCAGCCATGACGCCGCGGACTCTGGTCCTGCTCCGCCACGGCGAGAGCCGGTGGAACCTGGAGAACCTGTTCACCGGCTGGTACGACGTCGACCTCAGCGCCAAGGGCGAGAGCCAGGCGGTCGAGGCCGGGCGGCTGATGGCCGAGCGCGGCCTGCTGCCCGACGTGCTGCACACCTCCGTGCAGGTCCGGGCCATCCGGACGGCCGAGCTGGCGCTGTGCGAGCTGGGCCGGTCCTGGATCCCGGTGCGCCGCCACTGGCGGCTCAACGAGCGCCACTACGGCGACCTCCAGGGCCTGAACAAGGCGGAGACGGCCGAGCGCTTCGGCCTCGAGCAGGTGAAGGTGTGGCGCCGGGCCTATGACGTCCCACCGCCGCCCATGGCGCGTGACGACCCGCGTAACGTGCGCCACGACCCCCGCTACGCGGACCTGCCGCCCGAGATCGTGCCCGACACCGAGTGCCTGGCCGACGTCGTCGAGCGCATGCTCCCCTACTGGTACGACGCCATCGTCCCCGACCTCGCCCCCGGCCGGGTCGTGCTGGTGGCGGCGCACGGCAACAGCCTGCGGGCGCTGGTCAAGCACCTGAGCCACATCGGCGACGAGGCCATCACCGAGCTCAACATCCCCACGGGCGAGCCGCTGGTGTACGAGCTGGGCGACGACTACTGGCCGCTGGACGACACTCCGGTCGAGGAGCGCTACCTGCGCTCGGCGGAGGAGATCCGGGCCGCGGCCGAGGCCGTCGCCCGCCAGGCCGGCGGCTGAGCCGGCCCGGCGGGCCCGACGGTCAGAACACGATGGACACCGCGCCGTCGAGCGCGGGGATCGGCCACAAGAACACGGCAAGTGCGAAGGTCGCGACCTGCGACGCGTTGTGGATGTCGGTGGCGTAACCCTTGTTGACCGCCACGAAGATGCCGATGATCAACCAGATCAGCAGCAGGATGGGAATCCGTACGCGTCCGCGCATGATGAGCCTCCCTTGAGGACACGTGTCCCCAGCCCCGGAATCACCGGTGGGGTCCCTACCGGCGCAGTGTGAGTACCCCGCGTGCGGTAGCCGTAGTCCCCCGAGGCGAACGCGTGTCAGCCTTAGCCGGCGGTCATGCGGCGAACGCTGGGCGGCCCCGCAGGTGCGGGGCGGATGTGATCCGGCGCCACCTGCCCGCCGTCGGCCCGCTCGAGCAGGTAGCCCCGTGAGCGCACCGTGCGGATGGCCAGGCGCAGCGGCGCCAGCCGGCGACGGAGGCGCAGCACGTGGACGTCGAGGGCGTTGCGCCCCGGGGATCCGCCCGGCCAGCCCGAGCGCGCCAGCGCTTCGCGGGACACGACGGCGCCGAAGCGCTCCAGCAACGCCGCGGTGAGGCGGGCCTCGACCGGGGGCAGCGACACCCAGCGGTCACCCAGGCGCAGCACCCCGTCGTCGTCGAGGAGCGGGACCGACGCCGCGTCCGCACCGGTGCGGCGCCGCAGCGCCTCCACCCGGACCCGCAGGTCGAGGTCGTCCGCGGGGAGGCGGATCCAGTCCTCGAGCTCGTCGGTGGGGATCGGCGGGGCGCCCCGCTCGACCAGCAACAGACGAGGCTGCCCGGCTCGACGGAGCTCCTCTCGCCGATCCTGCTCGGCCGGCCAGTGGACCAGAGCCACCTCCACGAACCGGCAAGGTAGAGACGAAGGGTTTCGCGCTTGTTTCCGACGTATGAACGTCCCGATCTGCTTCACCATCGCTTGCGGGGAGGCCGGAAAACGGCGACGTCCCGGCCCGGAACGTGGTTCCTGACCGGGACGCCTGCCGTGTGCGAGCGCTCGCGGGTCACTCCAGTCCGAGGGCTCTCGCCATCGTGTGGTACAGGTCCGTCTGGTCGGTGATCCCGAGGACGCCGGCGGCCTGCGGGCCCTGCGCGGCCACCCGAACCTCGGTGCCGGTGTGGTCCTGCGACGTGCCCGGCGGCGACGCCACGGTCGCGTAGCTCACGACCAGCGGGGCGCCGTCGACGGTCTCCAGCGTCTGGATCAGGCCCGGCGAGTGATGGCCGGTGGTCTGCGGGAACTCGACGATCTGGCTCGTGTGCCCGTGGTCGGCCGTGACGATGACCAGCGTGTCCCGGTGGGTCCGGGCGTACTCGAGGCCGACGCCGACCGCGTTGTCGAACTCGACCGTCTCGCCGATCTGGGCGCACGCGTTGGCGGCGTGGTCCTGCTTGTCGATCGAGGCGCCCTCGACCTGCAGGAAGAAGCCCTTGTTGCCGCGGCCGCGGTTGGCGCCGGCCTTCTGCTCCAGCAGCTCCAGCGACTTGGCCGTCATCGCCGACAGGTGCGGCAGGGCGCCGGTGCGGGCCGGGTTCGACTGGGTGCACGGGGTCGGCACGGTGTTGGGCGCCGTGTCGGTCGTGAACGGCGTCGCCACCGAGCCGGCCCACTCGGTCGGCATGTTCCCGGGGCTGAACAGCCCGAGGACCTTCTGGTCCGCGGTCGCCGCCTGCATGCCGGCCGAGTCGGTCACGACGTTGTAGCCGGCCGCCTGGGCCTGGGCGGTGACCGACGTGCCGGCGGACGGGCCGCCGTCGCTGATCTGGTCGAAGCGGTTCTTGCCTCCGCCCATCAGGACGTCGACCTGGTGGTCCACCATCTGCTCGGCGATCGAGCCGGGCCCGCCCGCCGACTTGCGGTCCTGCGGGCAGGTGGCCATGTCGGCCGGCCCCTGGCAGGCACGCAGGTTCACGTGAGAGGCGAGCACGGCCGGCGTGGCGTCGGTCAGCTCGGCGGTGGTGATGTCGCCGGTGGCGAAGCCGGCCGCCTGGGCCTGCTCGAGGATCGTGGGCAGGTCCTGGTCCGCCGGGTTCACCGAGATGGCGTTGTTGTAGGTCTTGGTGCCGGTCGACCAGCCCGTGCCCGTGGCGGCCGAGTCGGGCACGTACACCGGCATCGACGGGTTCGCCTGGTCGACGGCGAAGGTCGTGTACTCGCCGGTGAGCGGCAGCCGGTCCATGTTGAGCCGCCCGGCGGCGCCGACCGAGTAGTAGCGACCGATCGTGATCTCGCTGTCGCCCATGCCGTCGCCGATGAACAGGATCACGTTCTTGGCGCGGCCACCCTGGATGGCCTGGCGGGCGGCGGAGGTGGGATCGTCGTGGCGCGCGGCGGCCCCAGCGCCGACTGCGGCTGCGCCACCGCCAAGAGCGCGGCGAGTGCCCCGGCACCCGCCCGGTTGAGCCTGAGTCTGGCCAAGGAAACCCTCCAGGTCTGTCCGGATACTTACCGGGAGCCATGCCACCAGCCGGATCTGACCTCGCCGGATCGGCCACGTGGCCAACAGGTGAATCGTTGGCCACGGTGGTCGAAATCCCTGGGCGAGACGCCGCCTCGGGTCTCGCGCCGGCTGTCACATTCCGCTTCCCGGCGGTGCTGATAGAGACATGGTGGTGGTTCGGTACCAACGACCAGCGGCCAGGACAGGCCCCACGGCGCTCGCCGGGACTGCGGGTGCCGGCGACGGGCCAGGCGAGGAGCGAGAGCGCGTGGCCGTGCCGGGATCGGCCGGCGGCGATGCCGTGCGATCCGACCTGGACGAGGTGTTCCGCCGCCACTACCAGTTGGTGGTGGGCGTGGCGGCGCGGGTGCTCGGCCAGCGGGACCAGGCCGAGGACGTCGCCCAGGACGTGTTCCTGTCGTTCGGTCGCTCGTCGGTCCCAGCGGGCGAGGCCCGCGGCTGGCTGTGCGTGGCCGCCGCCCACACCGCGCTGAACCTGCTGCGCTCGCGCCGCCGGCGTGTGTCGCGGGAGGGGATCGTGGCCGCCGAGGTCGAGGTGGGGGTGTCCGACGTGGCCGACACCGTCATGACCGGCGAGGATCGCAGCCGGGTGCGGACCGCCCTCACCCGGCTCCCGCGACGGCAGGCCATGGCCCTCGTCCTGCGGCACAGCGGCCTCAGCTACGCCGAGGTCGCCGCCGCCCTCACCCTGTCCCCCGGCAGCGTCGGCACCACGGTGCGGCGCGCCGAGTCCGCCCTGCGCAAGGAGCTGAACCGCCATGCGTCATCCGACTGAGGGCGTGCTGCGCCGGCTGCTCGACGAGCCGGCCGGTGTGGCCGAGCCCGACCGCGAGCACATCGCTGCGTGCGACGAGTGCGTCCACGAGCTGGCCGCCATCCGCGCCGACGCCGGCCTGGTGCACGCGGCGCTGGCCACCGACGTGGCCACCACCATCGACCTCGACACGGCGTGGCAGCGCCTGTCGACCGCAACCGCGACCCGGCCCACGACCCCCGGCACCGCACGGGTACGCGCGGCGGCGCCCCGTGCGGGGCGGCTCCGTGCCACCCTGCGTCGCCCGGTGGCGGCCGGCGTCGTCGCCGCCGCCCTGGTGGTGGGGGCCGGGGCCGCGGCCGCCTCCGGGTGGGTGCAGATCTTCCGGACCGAGCGGATCACCCCGGTGAGCCTCAGCGCCGCCGACCTCAACGCCCTGCCCGACCTGAACGACTACGGGCAGGTCGTGGTCACCGGGAGCTCGGACGTGCACTCGGTCCCCGATGCCGCGGCCGCCGCGGTCGAGACGGGCCTGGACGTGCCCGAGGTGGCGTCCCTCCCGCAGGGCGTGACGGGCGACCCGAGCTACCAGGTGGGCGGCGAGGTGAGCGCGACCTTCACCTTCTCCGCCGAGCGTGCGGCCGAGGCCGCAGCCGAGGCCGGCGGGGAGCTGGAGCCACCGCCGCCCGGGCTGGACGGTAGCCAGGTTCGGCTGGTGGCCGGCCCCGGCGTGGCCCAGGTCTGGTCGCACCAGATGGGCGTGCCCGCCCTGATCGTGGGGCGGGCCGTCGCCCCCACGGCCTTCACGTCCTCGCCCTCCGGCGTCCCCTTCGAGACGCTGCGCGACTACCTGCTGTCGCTCCCCGGCCTACCCGAGGACGTGGCGGCCCCGCTGCGCACGTTCAACGCCGGCGGCTCGACTCTGCCGCTGCCGGTCCCGGCCGACGAGGTCACCACGTCGACCGCGACGGTGGACGGCCACGACGCCACGGTGCTCGCCACCCGGGACCGGTCGATGGCGGCGGTGGTGTGGGTGGACGACGGCGTGCTGACGGTGGTGGGCGGTGCACTCGACACCGACGAGGTCCTCACGGTGGCCCGGGGGCTGCGGTGACAGCCGCCACCGACGTCCACGAGGTGGCGGACCTGGTCGCCGGCCTGCCGCCGGCCCCGGCCATCTGGTGCTCCGGGCTGCGCAAGCGGTACGGCCGGCACCAGGCGGTCGACGGCATCTCGTTCGAGGTCCAGCGGGGCGACGTGGTCGGCCTCCTCGGCCCCAACGGCGCGGGCAAGACCACCGTCATCAAGATGCTGCTCGGCCTGGTCCGGCCGGACGCGGGCGAGGCGATGCTGCTCGGCCGGCCCGCGGCCGAGCCGTCCGCCCGGGCCCGGGTCGGCTACCTGCCCGAGCTCTTCCGCTACCAGCCGTGGCTGAGCGCCGCCGAGGTGCTGGCGCTCCACGTGCGCCTGTCCGGGGTGGCGGTGCCCGCGTCGGACCAGCGCGAGCGCCTCGCCCTCGTGGGCCTGGCCGAGCGCGCCGGCGACAGGGTGGGCGGGTTCTCCAAGGGCATGCAGCAGCGCCTGGGCCTCGCCGTCGCCTTGGTGACCGGGCCGGAGCTGGTGGTGCTCGACGAGCCGACCAGCGCACTCGACCCGGTCGGCCGCGTGGACGTGCGCGACATCGTGCTGGCCCTGAAGGCCCAGGGCGTGGGCGTGCTGCTCAACTCGCACCTCATCGGCGAGGTCGAGCGGGTCTGCGACCGGGTGATCATCCTCGACCGCGGCCAGGTGGCCGCCTCGGGGACACTCGCCGAGCTGCTCGGCCAGCGCGAGGTCCGGGTCCACCTCACCGCGGCGACGTCCGACGCCGAGGCGCGGCTCGCGGCCGCCGGCCGGGTCGACCGGATCGGTGACTGGTTCACCGTGGCCCTGCCACCCGACGACGACGGGAGCGCCGTGCCCGACCTGGTGCGGGACCTGGTCACCCTGGGCGCCCGGGTCCACGCGGTGGAACCGGCCCGCATCAGCCTGGAGGAACGGCTGCTCGGCATCCTCCGGGCGGCCGACAGCGACCGCGGCGGCGACGGGGGCCGGCCGTGAGCTCGGTCCGGACCGTGTCGACCATCGCGGAGCTCACGCTGCGGGAGGCCGTCCGCCGCCGCGTCGTCCTCGCCCTCGCCGGCCTCACGCTCGTGATGCTGGTCTTCAGCGGCTGGGGGTTCTCCCGGCTGGCCGACGAGTCGGGGCTCACCAGCGGGCAGACCCGCCTGACGGCCTCCATCGTGCTCAATCTGGTCATGTTCGGCTTCAGCCTGATCGCCGCACTCGGCACGGCCTTCCTCGCCGGCCCCACCCTCGCGGGGGAGACCGAGTCCGGCATCGCGCTGGCGGTGCTGGCCCGACCGATCCGCCGGTCGGACTTCCTGCTGGGGAAGTGGCTGGGCCTGGTGGCGTTCGGGTGCGGCTTCGTCGTCCTCGCCGGCCTGTCCGAGCTGATCGTCGTGCAGGTGACGATGGACTACTGGCCGCCCCAGCCCGCGGTCGCGCTGGCGCACGTCGCGGCGCAGACCATCGTGCTGCTGACGCTGGCGATGCTGCTGTCGACGGCCATCTCGCCGATGGCGTCGGGCGTGATCGCCGTCGGTCTCTTCGGCGCCACCTGGATCGCGGGCGTGGTGGGCGGCATCGGCGCCTCCCTCGACAACGACGCCGTCGCCCGCGTCGGCACCATCTCCCGGATGGTCCTGCCCACCGACGGCCTGTGGCGGGGAGCGATGCACGCGTTCCAGGACCCGTCCGCGATCGTCGAGTTCGGCGGGAGCGAGGCCGCGGGCTTCCCGTTCCTCAGCATGGCCCCGCTGACCACCGCCTACCTGCTGTGGGCCGTGGTCTGGGTGGTGATGGCCTGGGCACTGGCGGCGAACTCGTTCGTGCGCCGGGACCTCTGAGCCTCAGGGCGCCGACTCGCTCGGCCGTCTCACCGGGTACATCCGCGTCGTGTCCGCCGGGTCCTGGAGCCCGGGGATGTCCGAGGCCCGCAGGAGCTTCAGCTCGTCGTCGACGTGGACACCCCTGAGGCCCGTCCCCTGGATCCGCCACTTCCCGGCGACGAGCACGACGTGGAACCGGGTGGAGAGCTCGGTGACCGCGGCAGCCCGCGACGCAGCCGGGCCGCGCTTGGTGTTCTGCACGAGACGCAGGGCGATCCGGGCGACGTCGTTGTACTCCTCCGCCAGCTTCGCCCGCATCTGCCGGGCCGTCTTGTGGCCCGAACCGTGGCCCAGGAAGATGTCCTCCCCCGACTTCCTGGACACGAGCACGGCGTTCTCCAGCCGCCACGCGTTGCCCACGTTCTCGTTGATCACGTCGTAGGCGGCGTGGTTCCAGAAGTACACGTGGTCGCCGATCACGAGGTCGGCGGGGTTCGCGGGCACCACCTGCCGGATGCTGCCGAGGCCCGCGCCGGCCACCGTCGTGGGCTCGAGCTCGGCGAACAGGTTCCAGCGCAGCTTGATCCTGCCTGGGCCGTAGGCCGCGATCCGGGCGTTGAACGCGGTCTTGCCCAGCGTGCCCATGAAGGCTCGGAAGTGGACCAGGGAGATCAGGTAGTCGCAGTGCACCAGCGACCGCTTGTGCGGAGGCTGCATGGTGAACAGCAGCATGATCGCGTTCCAGGGATCGGCCCGGCCGGTGGCGCTGAGGCCGAACTCATAGAGGCCCGGGGGATCGCCGAAGACCCGGTGGCGGTCACCTCGAGGCAGCCGTCGGATCTCCGCCCGCTTGGCCGGGTCCCGTCGCAGGTCGTAGTTGTCGCCGACCGGCGGTTCCCAGTAGTCCTTCGCCGCCGCGTTGACACGCGGTCCCCAGTACAGGCTGCGGCCGGTGAACGGGTAGCCGAACGCCGTCAGCCCACCGGACGAGCTCTGCGACGACTCCATCAGCGTGGACATCGTCACCCGCTTCCGCAGCTCGGAGCTGAGCTCGAGAGGGGACTGGAACTCCAGGAAGTCCGACGTCCTGGCCATGTCCTCGATGATCGTGAGGCCGATGGACCGCTGGCGGCCGGCCGGGAACACGCTCCGGACGAAGGCGCGGCGCTCCGCGGCGGTCAGCACCTTCGCAGCCGCGGGCGGGCTCGTCAGGCGGACGAGGCGCTGGACCGCCTGGTTACCCGCGGTCCGCTGCAGGCTGGTGATCACATCGAACGCATAGCCGCCGCGATGCAACGTGGACGTCGACACGACCGCAGCCGTCGGGAGCGCGACCGGTCGACGTCCGGGCCTGCTGGTCTCGGATGATCGCGCCGCATCGTTTCCCGCCAGGGAGCGCACTCCCATGGGGCCAACCCAACCATGCCGCGTGCAGCGTGTCCTGCCCGAAGGGGCAGCCGTGAGGGCAACCCGGCAGGCCGCATACCCAGGAGTAAGTCGTCGCAGCGGCCCTTCCGCTCGGCCCCTATGCTGCCCCGCCATGGCACGCGAGGACTACCTCAACCATCTCGCTTCGGTCCCGCTGTTCGCGGGCTGCACGACGAAAGAGCTGCGGGACATCGCCAGGGCCACGGTCGAGCTGACCCTGGACCAGGGCAAGGAGTTCGTGACCCAGGGCGACGTCGGGCGCGAGGCGTTCGTCATCGTCGAGGGCCAGGCCGAGGCCACCCGCAGCGGACAGGTCATCGGCACGCTCGGCCCCGGCGACTGCGTCGGCGAGCTGGCGCTGCTCGACCACGGGCCCCGCACGGCCAGCGTGACCGCGAAGACGCCGCTCACCGTCCTGGTGCTCGGCCCGCGCGAGTTCTCGGGGCTGCTCGACGAGGTGCCGACCCTGAACCACAAGATCCTGGCCGCTCTGGCCAGCCGGGTCCGGGAGCTCGACTCCAAGACCTACGGATGAGTTGGTGGGTGCACCGCGCGCCCGCCGCGCGGCGCACCCACCCCCCAGATGGGATCCAACCGCCCTAGGACCCCACCGTGGCTCCCGCCAGAGCCTGGAACGTGGCGCCGGCGTCGTCCGCGAAGGCGACGCGGCGCACCGTGACGGCGAGCCCGTCGGGGGAGGAGAGCCCGGCGAGGTCGTCCGTCACGTCACCGATGGCCCGGTCGATGCCGTAGGCCGGCATGACCGCCACCAGTCGAGTGGAGCTGAGCGCCGCCACGGTCTCGCCCGCCCGGAAGCGTGCGGCCAGGATGCCGCCCGCATCAGCCTTGACCTTGACACGTTCCGGCGCCGCGAGGGCGCTCAGCTCCAGATCCACCACCAGGGCCCCGAAGGCGCCCCGTGCGGAGATGTCCAGCGCGCGGCACTGGTCGTGCAGCTCGCGCACCCGCAACCGCAGGAAGGCCGCGGAGGCGAGGCCCGTGGTCGCATCGACGCAGTCCTCGCAGCTCATCCGGCAGTCACGCTCGGCGGCCCAGGCGCCGAGCGCCCGGGCCATGAGGCCCGCCGGGTCGATCCAGTCGTTCCATTCGTTGCCCGAGGTCGGCCAGGCCAGCTGCACCAGCGCCACCAGGTCGCCGACGAGCGCCTCCGCCGAGTGCTCGGACCCCGCCCGGGCCTGGGCGAAGGCCACGACGGCCTCCTCCACGTCGACCAGGTCGGCGCCCGCGGTGAACGTCTCCGCCAACCGGCTGGCCGCCGGGTCCGCCCACTCGTCGATCGGGAGCGCGGTGCCCGAGCTCAGGTACCAGCGGGAGAGGAGGTCGTCGCCGACCGGCCGGAGAGGCGGCACCGACCGGTCGACGACAGCGAGGAGACGCGCGGTTGGGTCCGCGCCGGGGCCACGCTGCCCGGGCTGCGTCCGTGTCTCCGTCATGCCCGTAGAGAGGGAACCGGCCAGGGCCTATGACGGCATTCCCGAGAAGTTTTCTCCGGACGCGCGGAGAGTGGTCACACGTGCTCTGGTAGACGGCTTTCTGTTGCGACAGACTGGCGGCCAGGTTTCCGACATCATGACGATCACTGCTCTTTCCGACGCTGAGCTGCTCGACCAGGCACGCGATGGCGACGAGGCCGCGTTCACCGAGCTGTACGTCCGTCACCACGAGGCAGCCCAGCGCCTGGCGTCCACCTACCGCCGGGTAGGTGACCCCGAGGACCTGGTCAACGGCGCGTTCGAGCGGGTGCTGGGCGCGCTGCGCCGCGGCGCCGGTCCCACCGAGTCGTTCCGGGCCTACCTGTTCGTGACCCTGCGCCGCCTGGCGGCCGAGCAGGGCGAGCGGCCGGCGGACCAGTCGATCGACGAGGTGCCCGAGCCGGTGGGCGACGAGGCCGACACGCCCGAGCTGGACCGGGCCGACCGCGAGCTGATCACCAAGGCGTTCGAGACGCTGCCCGAGCGGTGGCAGGCGGTCCTGTGGCACACCGCCGTGGAGGGACGCCAGCCCCGCGAGCTCGCCGGGGTGCTGGGCGTGTCGGCCAACGCCGCCGCGGCCATGGCCTACCGGGCCCGCGAGAAGCTGCGCCAGGCCTACCTCCAGGCCCACCTGCTGGCGTCGCCCGCACCCGACCACGAGCCCTACCGCTCCCAGCTGGGGGCCTACGTGCGCGACGGGCTGTCCCAGCGGGACCACGCTGCGGTCGAGGTCCACCTCGAGCACTGCGACTCGTGCCGCGACCTCGTGGCCGAGCTCAACGACGTCAACCGCATGCTCGTCCGCTCGGTGGTGCCGCTGTTCCTGCTGGCCGGGTACTCGTTCAGCGGGGCCGGGCTGGCCGCGGCCGCGGCGGGCGGGGCGGCGGCGGGCAAGGGCTCGGGCAAGTCGTTCGTCGACAAGGTCAAGCACCTGGCGCCCACGATCGGCAGCGCTGCGGCCATCACCGCGGTGGTGATGGGCCTGGCCGGCATCGGCACGGTGGTGGCCCGCGCGGACGATCACGTCGACACGGCCACCGACGCCGCTGACATCAGCCAGCGCAGCGGCGGCGCCGGCGACGGCGCGGGCGGGTCGGGTGACGTCGGTGGCGACGGGCTCGGCGCCGGGGGTGCGGACGCCGGGTCGGCGGACGAGCTGGCGGCCGGGCTCGACGATCCGTCCGACGGGGCGCCCGGCCTGTTCGGCGTGGAGGGGTTCAACGACTTCGGCTACAACGCCACCCGGTTCATCCCCCGCAGCAACCCCACCCGGCGCACGACCACACGGCCGCGGTCGGGGGTGACGACCCCGTCGACCCCCTCGACCCCCTCGACTCCGGCGGCGCCCGCCCCCGGGTCGCCCAGCCCGGGCCCTACGACGCCGGTCACGCCGCCTCCCGGGCCCGGACCGGGTCCTGGTCCCGGCCCCGGTCCGACCCCGGCGCCGCCCAAGCTCGCCTTCACCGCCTCGGCGTGGACGCCGTCGTCCGTCGGGCGGGGCGATCTCTCGCTGACCATCGGCGAGGGCAGCACGCCGCTCGTCCCCGCCTCGGCGTTCGGCGCCCCGGCCGCGGACGCCTCGGTCGTCCTGCCGGCTGCACCGGTCCAGGCCGCAGCGGCGGTGCCGCTCAAGCTCCAGCTCGAGCTGACGCCGGGCGCGCGTGCCTTCCCCGAGGCCACGCAGGACGCCCGCTGCTCGGCTCCGGTCGCTACGGCGGGCGGTGGCCAGACCATCGACTGCTCGCTGGACCAGCCGGCCACCGGCGGCACCACGAAGTTCGACTTCGACCTGCAGGTCGACTCCCCCGGCCAGACGGCCACGATCAAGCTGTTCCGGGGCGACGCCCTGGAGGCCGAGCTGCCGGCGGCCATCTCGCTCGACCAATTCGAGGCCGGGCTGGGCCTGAGCGATCCGGTGTGGACGCCGTACACGCTGCCCGGCGAGTCCCCCCGCCGCCTGCCGCTGGGGAACCTGACGGTCGGGGCCACCAACCTGAGCAGCCGGACGATCCCGGGAGCGACGATCCGGGTCACGTTCGAGGGCAAGGCGGGTCTGCTGCCCGCCCAGCTGTTCACCCACAACGTGCCCAAGGGCCTGCTCGACAACCTGCCGCGTGACCTGCTCCCCCTGCCCGACGCCGTGCGCGACCAGATCACCAAGGATCTGCAGACCGCGCTGGCCGCCGGCTGCACGGTCGACGGGTTGGAGACGCCCGGGCCGGGCCTGGCGTGGGGCAAGCTGCTGCACGGCGGCCTGCCCCGCACGGTCGTGTGCCAGCTGGGCGATCTGGCACCCCAGGCGGCGCCGACGTTCGGCGGGATGATCGCCGCCGTCGATCCGCTCTACGACGACGGCGACCCGGCCACGGGATCCAGCGTCACGGTGACGCTGGAGCTGCAGGGCCACACGATCGCCACGCGCACGCTGGCGCTGCTGCCGCCGGTGGTCCCGCCGGGCAGCTGATCGGCCTCAGCGGAAGTTCTCCCAGTAGCGGCTGGGGGTGGGGCCGCGCTGGCCCTGGTACTTCGAGCCCACCCGGGCCGAGCCGTAGGGCACGTCGGCCGGCGTGGTCATGCGCAGGAAGCTGATCTGGCCGATCTTCATGTCGGGGTAGAGCGTGATCGGCAGGTTGGCCACGTTGGACAGCTCGAGGGTGATGTGGCCCGAGAACCCGGCGTCGATGAATCCCGCGGTGCTGTGGATGAGCAGGCCCAGGCGCCCCAGGCTGGACTTCCCCTCGATGCGGGCCACGAGGTCGTCGGGCAGCGTGACCTGCTCGGACGTCGAGCCCAGCACGAACTCGCCGGGGTGGAGGATGAAGGCGTCGCCGTCGTCGATCTCCACCAGGCGGGTCAGGTCCTCCAGGTTCTGCTTCACGTCGATGACCGGCATCGTGTGGTTGAGGAAGACCCGGAAGAGCTTGTCGAGGCGCAGGTCGACCGAGCTGGGCTGGATGCACGACTCGTCCAGCGGCTCGATGGCGATGCGCCCGGCGGCGAGCTCCTCGCGGATGGTGCGGTCCGACAGGATCATCGGCCGCCGACCCTAGTGGGATCGCCGTGACCGCTAGGCGGAGGGCGTCGCCACGGCGGGCAGCTCGACCCGGACCGTGGTGCCATGGCCCGGGGTGGTCACCAGCGTGGCGCGGCCGCCGTGGGCGACGGCGATGGCCTCCACGATGGCCAGGCCGAGCCCCGATCCGCCGCTGTCGCGGGCGCGGCCCGCATCGGCCCGGTAGAACCGGTCGAAGGCGTGGGCGGCCTGGTCGGCGGTCATGCCCGGGCCGTCGTCGGCCACCTCGGCCACGGCCGGCCCGCCGCCGGGCTCGCGGCGCACCGACACCCGGATGGTCGCCGACGACGGCGTGTGCACGAGGGCGTTGCGCACGAGGTTGGCGAGCACCTGGCGCAGGCGGTGCTCGTCGCCCTCGACCACCACGCCCTCCTCGGTCTGGGCCCGCACGCTGCGCTCCGGCGCCACGGCCCGGGCATCGCCCGCGGCGTCGATGGCCAGCACGCCCAGGTCGACGGGCCGGCGCTCGACCGGCCGGCCCTGGTCCAGGCGGGCGAGCAGCAGCATGTCGTCGACCAGGCGGGCCATCCGCTCGGCCTCGGACTCGGTGCGGCGCATGGCCTGGGCCAGCTCGTCCGGATCCTCCAGCGCCCCTCGGCGGTGCAGCTCGGCGTAGCCCCGGATGGTGGTCACCGGCGTGCGCAGCTCGTGGGAGGCGTCGGCCACGAACTGGCGCAGCCGGTCCTCGGTGGCCTGCTGCTCCGCGAAGCTGGTCTCGATGCGGCCCAGCATGCGGTTGAGCGCGGTGCCCAGCTCGGCCGCCTCGGTTCCCTCGGGCGCGCTCGGCACCCGGTGCGAGATGTCGCCGGAGATGACGGTGGCGGCGCGGGTCATCTCCTTGAGCGGCCGCACGCCGAGCCGGAGCACCCAGAACGCCACCAGGCCGAGCAGAGCGAGGATCACCCCGGTGGACGCCACCTCGACGGCCACGAGCCGGCTGACCGCGGCTTCGGTGTCGGCCAGCGAGGCGGCGACCACGGTGACGCGCTGCCCATCACCTTGGCCGCCGCCGTCCTCGGGCCCGCCGGCGTGCTCGTCGAAGCTGGCCCGCACCCGGTAGCGGGGCCCGTCGCCG
>JBKPRS010000540.1:0-2525 GCA_046734695.1 Actinomycetota bacterium
TCGCTCGGCTGCGGCCAGCAGATCGGCCGCGGCCGCCACCGCTTCGGCCGCGGGCCGGGTGCGGATCACCGGAACCTCCGGCGGCGGCGCCGGCTCGTGGTCGTCGCCGGCCGCGGCCTGCACGTCGAGGGGCAGCATGACCGCGACAGCGCGCCGCTCCAGGGCCGCCCGCCGGTAGGCCCGGGTGATGTCGGCCACCGCGGTGGCCGGCGTGTGGACCCGTTCCGGCACCGCCCCGACGGCGGCCGCCATGGCCGCCTGGTCCACCCGGAAGTTCGAGCGGACCGCGGCGGCCGAGGTGTCGCCGGCCAGCAGCAGGAGGGGCGTGCGGCTCTTGGCCGCCTCGGCCAGGCCGGTCAAGGCGTTGGTGAACCCGGGGCCCTGGTGGACGGTGACCACCCCGACCTCGCCGGTCACACGGGCCCAGGCGTCGGCCATGGTGACCGCGGCCGTCTCCTGGCGCGCGGCCAGGAAGGCGGCGCCGCTGTCCACCAGTGCCCGGGTCACGACGAAGTTCCCGCTCCCCACGACCCCGAACACCTGGCGGCACCCCAGCGCCGCGACGGTCCGTGCCACCGTCTCGGCGATCGTCACGGCGGCGATGCTACGGCGCCCGGCCGGCCGCCCGCTCCGTGGATCGGACGCCCGAGATATCTAGCTGTTTAACTGTCACGCCATGGGCATCCGTGTTGTGCAGTGGACGACAGGCAACATCGGCCGGCAGTCGGTCAAGGCGATGGCCGGGCGGGACGATCTCGAGCTGGTCGGGTGCTACGCCTGGTCCCCCGACAAGGTCGGCCGGGACGTGGGCGAGCTGGCCGGCATCGAGCCGCTCGGGGTGGCGGCCACCGACGACGTCGACGCTCTGTTCGCGCTGCGGCCGGACTGCGTCGTCTACAACCCCATGTGGCTGGACGTCGACGAGATGGCCCGGATCCTCGAGGCCGGGGTGAACATCGTGAGCACCGCAGGCTTCGTGACCGGCCATGCGCTCGGCGACGCGGACCGGAAGCGGCTCGCCGAGGCGTGCGAGCGGGGCGGCAGCTCCCTGTTCGGGAGCGGCATCAACCCGGGGTGGGCCGAGCTGCTCGCCATCGTGCTGGCGTCGGCGTCCGACCGCATCGACAAGGTCACCGTGTCCGAGTCGGCCGACACCACCTTCTACGACTCGCCCGCCACCGAGATCCCCGCCGGCTTCGGCCAGCCGATCGACCACCCCGACCTGCTGGCCATGACCCGCAAGGGCACCGCGGTGTTCGAGGACGCCGTGCGGCTCATCGCCGACGCCCTCGGCGTCGAGCTGGACGAGGTCGTGTGCGAGGCCGAGTACGCCCAGACCAAGGAGGACCTCGACCTCGGCTCGTGGCAGATCGCCGCCGGCTGCGTGGCCGGCATCTCCGGCAGCTGGCAGGGCCGGGTCGGGGGCCGCACCCTCGTCGAGCTCAAGTTCCGCTGGCGCAAGGGCCAGACCCTGGAGCCCGACTGGGAGGTCGAGATGGGCTACATCATCGACGTCGAGGGCCGACCGTCGCTGCACGCCCGGGTCGACATCCTCCCGCCCCCGGACTTCGAGGCGACCACCATGGAGGAGTTCATGGTGCTGGGCATGATCCTCACCGCCGTCCCGGCCGTGAACGCCATCCCCGCGGTGGTGGAGGCGCCGCCCGGGATCGTCACCTACACCGACCTGTACCGCACGCTGCCGCGGGGCTACGCGGCGACATGAGGTCCCACCACCCCCACGTCCGGGTCGAGCGCGAGGGCCACGTCGTGCGGGTCACGCTCGACAACCCGGCCACCAAGAACGCCTGCACCGGCGACATGTGGGTGGCGCTGGGGGCCACGTTCCGGGACATCGCCTTCTCGGGTGTCCGGGCCGTCCTCCTGACCGGGGCGAACGGGGACTTCTGCGCCGGCGCCGACCTGACCGGCAGCAGCGGCCGCGGGGGCTCGGGCTCGGGCACCCAGGCGACGATGGTCGACGCCATGCGGGTCCTGGCGGAGACCGTGCTGGCCATCCACGACTGCCCGGTGCCCGTGGTCTCGGCGGTGGAGGGGGTGTGCGTGGGCGCCGGGCTGGGCGTGGCCCTGGCCGCCGACCTGACCTGGTGCGCCGACACCGCCCGGTTCTCGGCCATCTTCGCCAAGCGGGGCCTCAGCCTCGACTTCGGGACCTCGTGGTTGCTGCGCCAGCGCATCGGTGCCCACAAGGCCAAGGAGCTGGCCTTCACCGCGAAGACCCTCAGCGGCACCGAGGCGGCCGAGCTGGGGCTGGTCAACGCCGCGGTCCCGGCCGCCGAGCTGGCGGACACCGTGGACGCGCTGGTCGACACGATCGCCGCCGGCCCGCCCATCGCCCTGTCGATCACCAAGCGGGAGCTGAACGGTGCGCCGGCCTCTTCCCTGGCCCAGGCGCTGGAGGTCGAGGCGCTGGCCCAGAGCGTGAACGCCCACACCCAGGACATGCGCGAGGCGCTCACGGCCTACGTCGAGCGCCGGGCCCCGCAGTTCGAGGGCCGCTAGCC
>JBKPRS010000541.1:0-2520 GCA_046734695.1 Actinomycetota bacterium
GGCCCGCGGTGCGGCCGTGGAGCGCCGGCGGCGGATGCTGGCGCACCTCGCCGGGCCCCACCTGGCCCAGGGAGCGCCGACCTCGCCGGCGCTGGCCAACCTGTCCGCCTACGGGCTGGACCGCCGCCTGGCCGGCCTGGCCCGAAAGCTCGACGCCACCTACACCCGCTACGCCGACGACCTCGTGCTGTCGGGCGACCTCGGCCGCCGGGCCACCGAGCGGATCGGGGCGCTGGTGGCCGACATCGCCTCGGACGAGGGCTTCCGGGTCCACGACGGCAAGTCCCGGCGGGCGGGCGCGGCCCAGCGCCAGACCGTGCTCGGCCTGGTCGTGAACGCCCACCCCAACGTGACAAGGCGCGAGTACGACCGGCTGCGGGCGGTGCTCCACGACGCGGCCCGCCACGGGCCGGCCGCGGCCGACCGCGACGGCCACGCCGACTTCCGGGCGCACCTGGAGGGCCGGATCTCGTGGGTCACGGCGGCCAACCCCGCCCGTGGTCCCAAGCTGCGCGCCGCCCTCGAGGCCGTCGACTGGGGCTAGCGGGCTACAGCGGCGGCGGCACCGTCGTGGTCGCGTCGACCAGCGTCGTGGACGTGTCGGTCGACGGCAACGTCTCGCCGGTCGGGCGGGGGCGGGGGCCGGTGCACGTGGTCGACCACGCCACGATCCCCACCAAGACGGCGACGCTGATCACGATCCACAGGCCACGGGCACGCACACGGATGGACCGTAGTTGCTCACTCCAGGGCCGGCGCGCCAGCGACCGCGGGCTCGTCGGCCTCGGACCGCACCACCAGCACGACGCCGGCCCCGATCAGGATGCCGGCCGGTATCGCCGTCACCGGCGGGACCTCGTCGAAGGCCAGCCAGGCGATGAACGCCGAGCCCACGATCTCGAACAGGATCGCCACCGACGCCAGCGTGGCTCCGGTGGTGCGCAGCACCCGGTTCACCAGCGTGTGCCCGAGGAGCTGGGGCCCGATCACCATCGCCACCAGCGCCCACCACGTGGCGGCGTCGTAGCCGCCCAGCGGCTGGTGCCCGACCAGGCACACGACGAGCAGGCCGGCGGCGGCCACCGCGTAGCACAGCGTGGAGTAGACGGTCGTGGGGACCGTCCGGCGCACCTCGGCCCCGACGGTCACGTAGCCGGCCGCCATCATCCCGCCCGTGAGGGCGAGCAGGTCGCCGAACAGCGCCCGGGGCGACAGCGAGAGGTCCACGCCCGCGAGGAGCACCGCGCCCGCCACCGCCAGGAAGATCCCGGTCCACGCCTGGGGCGCCACGTGCTCGCCCCGCCGGCGGGCGATCAGCGCGGCCCACACCGGCTGGGTGGCCACGAGCGCCACCGACGAGGCCACCGATGTGAACGACAGGCTCGGCACCCAGGTGGCGAAGTGGGCGGCCAGGAACAGCCCGGCCACGGCCGACAGCCGGACCTCGCGGGCGTCGAGGCCCAGGAACGCCGCCCGGGCCCCGGGCGCGAGGAGGACCAGCAGGGCCAGCACCGGCAGGGCCAGGGCGTTGCGCCAGAAGGCGATGGCCAGCGTCGGCGCGTCCGCCACCCGGATCAGCGGGGCCGCGGTCGACACGGCCACCACGGCCACGCCCAGGAGCGCCAGGTCCATGGTGGGAGGCGTCGACGTGGCGCGCGGCGGCGAGGGAGGCGAGGCCATGCGGAGACCCCAGCCTCGCGCAGCCCAAGACGCCCTTGCCTTTGCACTGCCTGTGCGAAAACCTGATCACGTGAGCAGCGAGACCGAGAGCGAGACCGTGGGCGACGGGATCGAGCCCGGCGCCTTCAACCCCTTCGAGCCGGGATTCGCACAGAACCCCTACGCCCAGTACGCGTCCATCCGCGCCCGCGGCCGCAGCCAGCGCACGGTGTTCGGTGCCCTGCTGCTGTCGCACTACGACGACTGCTTCGCGCTGCTGCGCCTGCCGGGGACGAGCGTCGACGAGCGCAACGCCACCAACGTCATCCGCCAGCCCCTGCCCCCCGAGCTCGAGTCGTACCGGGACGAGAACCGCCGGACCATCCTCGACCTCGACCCGCCCGACCACACCCGCCTGCGGCGCCTCATGTCGAGCGCCTTCACCGTCCGCCAGGTCGAGCGGCTCCGGCCCCGGGTCAAGGCGCTGGTGACCGGCCTGCTCGACGACATCGCCGAGGCCGCCCGCGCCGGTGAGGAGATCGACCTCATCGCCCGCTTCGCCTTCCCGCTGCCGTTCCAGGTCATCAGCGAGCTGCTGGGCATGCCCGAGGGCGACCGCGCCCAGCTCCGGGCCTGGTCCCACACCATGACCAAGTCCCTCGAGCCGATCGTCGACCCGGGCGACCTACCCGCGATCGTGGAGGCGGGCGAGAGCATGGCCGCCCACGTCGAGGCCGCCATCGACTGGAAGCGGGCCAACCCGGCCGACGACGTGCTCTCCGCGCTGATCGCGGCGGAGGAGGACGGCGACCGGCTCTCCAGCGAGGAGCTGCTGGACCAGGTGCTGCTGCTCTACCTGGC
>JBKPRS010000542.1:0-5263 GCA_046734695.1 Actinomycetota bacterium
TGGAAGGCGATGATCCCGCTGGCGCTGGGCTGGATCCTGCTGCTCGCCGCCATCAACATCGGGCGGGACGAGGACTGGCCCATGGTCGCCGTGGTCGGCGTGTCGTTCCTGGTGCTGGTGGTCGGGTGGGGCACCCTGTCCCTGGCGGTCGAGGGGGCCCAGCGCCGCCGCATGGCCGCTCTCGACGACGAAGAGGCCATGGTCTGATGGGCTACCTCGACGGGTTCCGGGTCACGTTCAAGAAGCTGTTCGAGGAGCGGCTGACCCGCGACTACTCCAAGCACACCAGCGGCGGGAAGCGGGTCAAGCCGGTCCGCCTCCACGGCCGCCACGTCCTCAACCGCTACGAGGACGGCATGGAGAAGTGCATCGGCTGCGAGCTGTGCGCCGGCGTTTGCCCGGCCCGCTGCATCTACGTCCGCGGCGCCGACAACCCGCCCGACGACCCGGTCTCGCCCGGCGAGCGCTACGGCTACATCTACGAGATCAACTACCTGCGCTGCATCCACTGCGACCTGTGCGTGGAGGCGTGCCCCACCGAGGCCATCACCGAGTCGAAGCTGTTCGAGTTCAGCTTCACCAACCGCAACGACGCCATCTACACCAAGGCCGAGCTGGTGGTGGACGACGACGGCTTGCCCAAGCAGCTCCCGTGGGAGGACTGGTCCGACATCGACGCCGTGGCCCCCGACACCTCCGCGTGGATGCGGGCCACCTCGCCGAGCGGGTCCGCCGCCTACGAGGGCCGGGTGCAGTGGTCGGGCGAGCTGGGCTTCGGCGTGCGCCAGCCGGAGCAGGGCCAGTCCGCCGCCGAGTCCGAGGCCCAGGCCGGCATCGCGTCGGCCGACGCCATCTTCAGCCACCCCCACGAGCCGGGCGGCCATGACGCCGACCATGCCCCCACGGCAACCGGCGATCACGCGGCGGACGGCGAGGAGGCGCACCCCTGATGTCGGTCGATCCGAGTACCGTCCGCCACGCCTGCCCCGGCGCCTGCACGGCGGCCGCCGCCGACGGCGAGGAGGCGCACCCCTGATGACGGTCGAGCTCTTCGTCTTCGTCGTCGCCGCGGCCGCCTGCCTGGCCGGGGCGATCGGCGTGGTGGCCTCCCGCAACCCCGTGCACGCCGCCCTCTCGCTGGTGGGCACGCTGTTCGGCATCGCGGTCCTGTTCGTGGCCGAGGAAGCCAACTTCCTGGCCGCCGTGCAGGTCATCGTCTACGCGGGCGCCATCGTCGTGCTGTTCCTGTTCGTGATCATGCTGCTGGGCGTCGACCGGGCCGACGACCTCGACATCGAGCCGCTGGTCGGCCAGCGATGGGCGGCGGGGTTCGTGGCCCTCGGCATCCTCGGCCTCACCTTCGCGTCCATCGCCAGCACCGGCTACGAGGCCACCGGGGCGATCGTCGGCTTCGACGCCAAGGTCCCCGACATCAACCGGCTGGGCCAGTCACTGTTCACCGACTTCCTGTTCGCCTTCGAGATCACGTCGATCCTGCTGGTGATCGCCGTGGTGGGCGCCGTGCTGCTGGCCCGCCGGGGCCGCCGCGAGGAGGAGATCGTCGACCCGGGCCAGGAGGAGCGGGCCGAGGAGATCGCTCAGAAGATGCTGGTGGCCGAGTACCGGGCCCACCCCGAGGAGTTCTACGAGTACGAGGCGGGCGAGGACGGCGAGGAAACCGACGAGGACGCCGGCGAGGACGCCGAGTCCGAGGAGGTGCGGACGTGATCGCCTTCACCCTGGACGTCACTCCCGGCTGGTACCTGGTGCTCGGGTCGATGCTGTTCTCCATCGGGGCGTTCGGTCTGCTGATCCGGCGCAATCCGCTGGTGATGTTCATGTGCGTCGAGCTGATGCTCAACGCCGTCACGCTCACGTTCGTCACGTTCTCCCGCATGCTGGAGGACACCGGCGGCCAGTCCATCGTGGTGTTCGTGCTCGTGGTGGCCGCTGCCGAGGTGGTGGTGGGCCTGGCCATCATCGTCGCCCTGCTCCGCAAGCGCCCCGACGCCACGGCCGACGACGTCGCCCTGCTCGAAGGTTGAACCCGTGCTCGATGCTGTCTGGTTGATCCCTGCGCTGCCCCTGGCCGGGTTCCTCGTCCTGCTCGCCTTCGGGCGCAGGCTGGGCGAGCCGGGGGCGGGCTGGCTGGCCACGCTCATGTGCGCGGGCAGCTTCATCGCCACGCTGGTGGTGTTCGGCGGGCTCCTGGGCGAGCCGTCCGAGGACCGCCACTTCGTCCAGATCCTCTTCGAGTGGATCCCCGTGGGCCGGCTGCACGTCGACGTCGGCTTCCTGGCCGATCCCCTCTCGATCACGATGGCGCTGTTCATCACCGGGGTGGGTGCCCTCATCCACCTCTACGCCATCGGCTACATGCACGGCGACCCGGACTTCCCCCGGTTCTTCGTCTACATGAACCTGTTCATCTTCTCCATGTTGATGCTGGTCCTCGGCAACAACCTGGTGCTCACGTTCCTCGGCTGGGAGGGCGTGGGGGCGTGCTCCTACTTCCTGATCTCGTTCTGGTTCGGCGACGAGGCCAACGCCTCCGCCGGCAAGAAGGCCTTCATCACCAACCGCATCGGTGACTGGGGCTTCATGCTGGCGATCTTCCTGTCGTTCGCTGCCGCCGGCACGGTCGACTACCTGGCGCTCAACCAGGGCGCGGGCGGCGTGGCCGCGATCACGATGACGGCGATCGGGGCGTTGCTGTTCGTGGGTGCGATCGGCAAGTCGGCGCAGATCCCGCTGTTCATCTGGCTGCCTGACGCGATGGCCGGTCCGACGCCGGTGTCCGCCCTCATCCACGCGGCCACCATGGTCACCGCGGGCGTGTTCCTGATGACCCGGGTGAACCCGATCCTGGCCGCGGGCTACGACTGGGTCCCCGACGTGATCGCCTGGGTCGGGGTCATCACCGCCTTCTTCGCGGCCACGATCGCCATCTCCCAGAACGACATCAAGAAGGTGCTGGCGTACTCGACGATCAGCCAGCTGGGCTACATGTTCCTGGCCGTGGGGGTGGGCGCCTACACGGCCGCAATCTTCCACATGATCACGCACGCCTTCTTCAAGGCCCTGCTGTTCCTCGGGGCCGGCTCCGTGATCCACGGGGTGGGCGGCGACCAGGACATGCGGCACATGGGCGGCCTGCGCAAGTGGATGCCCATCACGTTCGCCACCTTCATCGTGGGCTGGCTGTCGATCGCCGGGGTGCCCCCGTTCTCGGGCTTCTGGTCCAAGGACGAGATCCTGCTCTCGGCGTGGGCCAGTGGCGGCACGCAGGGCTACGTGCTGTGGTTCATCGGGCTGGTGACGGCCCTGATCACCGCCTACTACATGTCTCGCCAGGTCTACATGGTGTTCTTCGGTGAGAACCGGGCCCTCGAGGACCACGAGCCGGTCGCGGTGGCGGCGGGGGAGGAGTCGTCGGACGGTCCGCCGGTCGCGGCTGTCGCCTCCGATGCCGGGGGCCACGGTCACGGTGGCGTCGCCCACGGCGAGCCGCACGAGTCGCCCTGGGTCATGACCCTGCCGCTGGTCGTGCTGGCGATCCTGGCCACGATCGGCGGCGGCCTCAACCTGCCCTTCGGGGACTCCATGCACTTCCTGGAGCACTGGCTCGAGCCGGTGGTGGGCGAGAACGAGCTGCAGATCGATACTTCGGGTGCCGTCCAGGCGGGCCTCATCGTCGTCGCCGTGCTCACCGCGCTGCTCGGCATCTTCCTCGCCGCCCGGGTGTACCTGCGGCACAGGGCCAAGGCCCGCGAGCCCGAGGTGCTGGCCCACGCGTACTACTACGACGAGTCCGTCACGGCGTTCGTGGGCGGGCCCGGCACCCGCTTCTTCGCCGGCGTCGCCTGGTTCGACGCCCACATCATCGACGGAGCCGTGAACGGCGTGGCCCACGTCGTCGCCGGCTTCGGCCGCGGCCTGCGCCACGTGCAGTCCGGCTTCGTCCGCACCTATGCCCTCGGCGTCGCCACCGGCGTGGTCGTCGTCCTCGGCTACTTCCTCACCAGGATCCGCTTCTAGTGCACGGCCCCGACTTCCCGATCCTGACCGCCCTGATCCTGCTCCCGGCGCTGGGCGCGCTGGCCGTGGTGCTCGTGCCCCGGACACGCTCGGAGCTGCTGCGGCCCGTCGCGCTGATCTTCGCCGCGGCCACCGCCGCGCTGGCGGTCTGGTTGCTCACCGCGTTCGACCCGCACGACGCCGGCTACCAGTTCGAGACGAACCGGTCGTGGGTGGCCGACTTCGGCATCTCCTGGCACCTGGGTGTGGACGGCATCTCGCTGTTCCTGGTCGTGCTGACCGGCATCCTGTTCCCGCTGGCGCTGCTGGGGGCGCAACCGCACCACGACGCCAAGCCCTACTACGCCTGGATCCTGCTGCTGGAGGCCGGCTGCCTGGGCGTGTTCGTGTCGCTCGATCTCTTCCTGTTCTTCGTGATGTTCGAGATCGTGCTGGTGCCGATGTACTTCCTGATCGGCGGGTGGGGCTACGCCAACCGGGTCTACGCGGCGCTCAAGTTCTTCCTGTTCACGATGTTCGGGTCCGCCCTGATGCTGGTCGGCATCGTGTCGCTGGCCTACCTGCACCGCAACGCGATCGAGGACCAGCACCGCGCCGAGGCCCAGGCCATCGTGGACGAGTCCCAGGGCAACCCCAGCCAGGACCAGCAGGACGAGATCGCCAAGCTGCAGAAGGGCCAGCCGCTCAGCTTCGACCTGGTGGAGATCGCCGAGAGCCGCACGGTGGTGGACGACTCGTCCAGCGCCAACCCGGTCGACTGGTCGGCCGCCCGCTGGATCTTCCTGGCGTTCGCCATCGCGTTCGCGGTCAAGGTCCCCCTGTTCCCGATGCACACATGGCTACCCGACGCCCACACGGAGGCACCTACGGCCGGGTCGGTCATCCTGGCCGGCGTCCTGCTGAAGCTGGGAACCTACGGGCTGATCCGCTTCGGGTTGTACCTCTTACCGGATGCCGCCAACTTCTTCGCCCCGGCCCTGGTGACCCTGGGCGTGATCGGCATCATCTACGGCGCCGTCGTGGCCACCATGCAGAAGGACCTGAAACGCCTGGTGGCGTACTCGTCGGTGGCGCACCTCGGGTTCATCGTGCTGGGCACGTTCGCCATCACCACCCAGGGCCTGCAGGGCGGGCTGATGCAGAACGTCAACCACGGCCTGTCCACCGGCGCACTGTTCCTCCTGGTGGGCTGGATCTCGGACCGGCGCCACACCCGTGAGATCTC
>JBKPRS010000543.1:0-2323 GCA_046734695.1 Actinomycetota bacterium
GGCCGAGTCGACCTTGGGCACCACCACCGCGGCCGGCCCGGCCCCGGCCACCGCGCGCAGGTCGTCCTCGTGCCACTCCGTGCCCAGGCCGTTGATCCGGATCGTGACCTCGCGGGCGCCGTAGCGTCCCGACGTCACGGCCTCGCACACCCGTTCGCGCGCCGCAGCCTTGGCATCGGGCGCGACCGCATCCTCGAGGTCGAGGATCAGCGCGTCGGCCGGCAGCCCGGCCGCCTTCTCCAGCGCCCGCTCGTTGGCGCCCGGCATGTACAGGACGGAGCGGCGCGGCCGCAGCCCAGCGTCGTCCACGGCTCAGCCCTCGCCCTCGTCGTCGAACACGTAGGCCTTGGCCAGCTCGGGGTCCTTGGCCGCCAGCTGCTCGGCGAGGGCGACCATGACCCGGCACTGCTTGACCGAGGCGTCGTCCTCCATCTTCCCGTCGAGCATGAGCGCCCCCGTGCCGTCGCCCATGGCGGCGATGACCCGGCGGGCGTGGCGCACGTCCTCCGGCGCGGGTGAGAACACCCGGCGGGCGATGTCGATCTGGACCGGGTGCAGGCTCCAGGCCCCGACGCAGCCGAGCAGGAACGCGTTGCGGAACTGGTCCTCGCAGGCGACCGTGTCCTTGATGTCGCCGAAGGGGCCGTAGTACGGCAGGATCCCGGCGGCCACGCAGGCGTCGACCATGCGGGCGATCGTGTAGTGCCAGAGGTCCTGCTGGTACACGGAGCGGTCGGCCTCGATGTCGCCATCCGGCGGGTCCTGGCGCACCAGGTAGCCCGGATGTCCGCCGCCGACCCGGGTGGTCTTCATGCGGCGGTTGGCGGCCAGGTCGGCCGGGCCGAGCGACAGGCCCTGCATGCGCGGGCTGGCGCAGCAGATCTCCTCGACGCTGGCCACGCCCCGGGCCGTCTCCAGGATGGCGTGGATCAGCAGCGGCCGGTCCAGCGCGGCCTTGGCCTCCAGCTGGGCCAGGAGCCGGTCCACGTAGTGGATGTCCTCCGGGCCCTCGACCTTGGGGATCATCACGACGTCGAGCACGTGGCCGGCCTCGGTCACGGCGGTGACGATGTCGTCGAGGCCCCACGGCGAGTCGAGGGCGTTCACCCGGGTCCACAGCTGGGTGTCGGGCGAGTCCCAGGCCCGGGCCACGTCGACCAGGCCGGCCCGGGCGGCCTCCTTGTCGGCCGCGGGCACGCCGTCCTCCAGGTTGGCCAGCAGGACGTCGACCGTGGGCGCGATCTGGGGCACCTTGCCGACCATCTTGGGGTTGGAGGCGGGGAAGAAGTGGATCATCCGCGACGGGCGGAACGGGATGTCCCGCAGTGGTTCGGGGGCCCCGACCGCGAGCGGGCGGAAGAAGTCCTTCGGTGATCGCATGCCCACACCCTACGGAGCGGTAACCACCCCGAACCAACGGCGCGCGGTCAGCCCGGGTCGGGGAAGAAGCAGCCGTGGAGGTTGACCGCTCCCCGACCGTCGGCCAGGACACTGGCGGACGAGTTGCCGGCGGCGTCGACCGCTATGACAGACCAGGTGACCGGCTGGATGTCGTTCGGGGTCAGGCTGGGATCGACGATCGGCCCCAGCGTGGCGGACCACTTGTCGCCTCCGGCCGGGGCCATCGTGAGGGGGCCGCCGTGGGACTTGGTGCTCCAGGTGATGGTGGCGCCCGCGACGCCCGACGCGTCGGTGATGGTGGCCGACAGCACAGTGGTGGGCGGGTACTGGCAGTCCGCCTCGGAACCGATGTCGCCCACGCTGCGAACGAGCCCGCTGACCGACGGAGCTGTGGTGTCGCCCGGCGGCGGAGGGTCGGTGGGCGGGAGAATCGGTGTGCTCGGGGCCGGGGTGCCCGGGGTGGTGGGCACGGGGCGCCTCGTGGTGGTCGTGGGGCGGGTCGTCGACGTGGATGACGTCGTGGGCTTGCTGCTCGTGGGATCGAGGGGGTCGGGCTTGTCGCTGCCGTTGGTGGAGCCGCCGCCGGTGCTGTTCGTGTCGCTCGTGCTGGGCTCGTCGGGCTCTGCGGCCGACCCCGAGGTGGCCAGCGTGGTGGTGTCGGGGCTCTGGTCGCAGGACCGCACGGTCACCGCTCCGATCACCACCACCACCGCCACCGCGGGGGCGACGGTCAGTGCCCGCCTCAGCCGGCCATTGCTCTTCCCGGGCCCGGACCGGGAGCCCGGGTGGTCGTCCGGGTGGGCCTTCGCGCCGCCGGCCGACGTGCCGGCACCGGAGCCCACGCCCGCGCCCACCGGATCGAGCGGCGGTGCCTTGGCCTCGCCCATCTCCCGCAGCGCGGCGCCGAGGCCGGTCCCGGCCC
>JBKPRS010000544.1:0-11845 GCA_046734695.1 Actinomycetota bacterium
GACAGGCGCCGCAATGCGGGGCCCGGCGCAGGCAGACGGTGGCGCCCAGCTCCATGAGCGCCTGGTTCCAGGCCCACGACCGCCCGGCCGGGACCAGCGCGTCGGCCCGGGCCTGCGCCTCGGCCGGGCGCAGCGGCCGTCCCTCCCAGCGGGCCAGGACCCGGCCCACGTTGGTGTCGACCACGCCGACGTCCTGCTCGAAGGCGAACGCCAGCACCGCCCGGGCGGTGTAGGGCCCGACGCCGGGCAGCGCCTGCAGCGCGGCCAGATCCGCCGGCAGGGCCCCGGCGTGCCGTTCCACCACCGCCGTGGCGGCCCGGTGGAGGCTCACGGCCCGGCGGTTGTAGCCCAGTCCCCGCCAGGCCCGCACCACCTCGCCCACCGGCGCCGCCGCACAGGCCGCGGGCGTTGGGAAGGCGGCCAGGAACGAGCGGTAGTACGGCACCACCCGGTCCACGCCGGTCTGCTGGGCCATGACCTCCGAGACCAGCACGGCCCAGGGCTCCCGCGTCGACCTCCACGGCAACGGCCGCAGGTGGCGCCCGCCCCAGTCGATCAGCCCTGGCAGTGGTACACCCGGGTCACGTAGGGGAAGGGGAAGCTGTCCCGCCCGGCAAGGTCGGGATGGGTGCGGGCCAGGTTGCGGATGCGGTCGAGCACCTCCGCCTTGTGGTCCGCCGGGAGCGAGCCGACCACGCTGACCGACTCGGCCCGCGCCACCAGCAGCTCGGGGTCGCAGGGCTGGTCCCAGGCGTGGGTCCACAGCGTCATCGGGCCGAACCCGCCGGCCGCGGCCACGATCCCGGGGTAGTCCACGTCGTAGTAGCTGTCGTAGGGCCGCTCGCAGTCGGGCCCGTCGACCAGCAGGTCTCCGAACTCGCGCACCCAGTCGTGGTCCCGGTCGCGGATGTTCCACACCAGGAACAGGTGGCCGCGGGGCCGCAGCACCCGGCGCATCTCGGCCAGCGCCACCGGGGCGTCGAACCAGTGGAACGCCTGGGCCACGGTGATGGCATCGACCGAGCCGTCGGCCAGCGGCAGCGCCTCGGCCGTGCCGTCGTGCACCTCGACGTCGGGCGACTGGGCGACCAGCTGGTCCCGCATGCCCGCCACCGGCTCGATCGCGACCACCTCGGCCCCGGTGGGGACGAGCAGCCGGGTGAGCTTGCCGGTGCCGGCGGCCAGGTCCAGCACCCGCCGACCGGGCCCGATGCCGCCATGGCCGACGATGTAGGCCACCGCCTCGGCCGGGTACGACGGCCGGGCCGCCTCGTAGGCGCCCGCGTTGTTGTCGAACCCGAGGGCCGCCTCCCTGATCCCCTCGGCCACCTACGCCTCCCCGTCCTCGCCGGCGAAGACATCGTCGCCGTAGGGGTACTGGCGGGCCGGGGCGAACTCCCGCTTCCACACCATGAGCCGGCGCCGGAAGGAGCACACCTCCTCCTCGCGCTGGTTGATCCCCTTGGTCTCCACGGTCACGATGCCGCGCCGGCCGTCAGAGGTCTCCTTGACCCCGAGGACCTTGGTGACGGCGTAGATGGTGTCGCCGTGGAACGTGGGCTTGGCGTGCTTGAGCGACTCGACCTCGAGGTTGGCCACCGCCGCCCCGCTGACGTCGGGGACCGACATGCCGAGCACCAGCGAGTAGACGAGGTTGCCCACAACCACGTTCTGCTTCTGGACGGTCTCGTTCTGTGCGTACCACTCGTTGATGTGCAGCGGGTGGTGGTTCATGGTGATCATGCAGAACAGGTGGTCGTCGTACTCGGTGATCGTCTTGCCCGGCCAGTGCCGGTAGACGTCACCGACCACGAAGTCCTCCAGGTGCCGCCCGAAGGGCCGGTCGATCGTTGCCATGGCGACACGCTAGAAAGCCCAGGGCCCGACGGCCAGATCGTCGTCCCGGGTGGGATGATCTGGGCACCCCTTTTGCAGGAGAGAACGATGACGGCGGAGATGACAGACATCGAACGTCCTCGCAGGCGGGCGCGCCGCGCGGTGGCGTCCCTGCTCACGCTGACGCTGCTGACCGCGGGCGCGGCGGCGTGTGCTCAGGAGGCCGACAACGGCTCCATCACCATGGAGCCGGTCGACAACGGCACCGACGACGGCGGCGGCAGCTCCACCGGGGGCGGCGCCAACTTCCAGGCCACGACCGAGTTCCTCAAGGAATCGGCCACCCGCACCGAGGACGCCAGCCGCCGCATCGAGATGCGCGTCGCGCTGGGCGACTCGGTGCCCGAGGACACGCCGCCGATGATGCAGGGCGAGGTCGACGGCGACCAGTTCCACTACACCATGGACCTCGGGCCGGTCATGGACATGTCGGCGTCCATGGTGGGCGGCGGGGTCGACGCCGAGGACATCCTCGGCGACCTGGACCTCACGATGGAGATGATCGGCACCGGCGACACCTGGTACATCCGGGCGCCGATGTTCGCCGACCTGAGCGAGCTGGCCGGCGGCGCAGGCGTGCCCGGGTTCGAGGAGCTGAGCGCCCTGGGTGACGGCTGGGGCAGCATCGACGTCGCCTCGCTGGGCGACGTCCTGCCGGGCGACCTGTCGAGCTCGGTGCTCGGCCAGGGGGGCGTCGACCCCACGGCCCTGATCGACATGGTGACCAACGCCGAGAACGTGGAGGACCTGGGCACCGACACCATCCGCGACGTCGAGGTCCACGGCCTGCGGGCCGAGGTCACGATGGCGGACATGCTGGAGGCGAGCGGCCAGGACCCGGACGCCCTGGCCCAGGTCGGGGGCGTCGGCTCCGACGCCGAGGACATGATGCAGACGCTCATCGACACGCCCACGTCGGTCGAGGTGTGGATCGACGGTGACGGCTACCTGGCCCGGATGACCTACGGGCTCTCGTTCGACGAGATCTTCGACGCCATGGGCGTGAACACCGACGACGCCGCTGGCAGCGAGCTGCCCTCCCTGGACTCCCTGGACTTCGCCTACTCGCTGGACATGTTCGACTACGGCGAGACCTTCACGTTCGACCCGCCGGCGGACGCCACCGACGTCACCGATGCGTTCGCGGAGATTTACCAGGCATAGCGCCCCGCTCTAGCTTGTGGCGCCATGACCGCCCCGGACCTGCACGCAGCCGCTTCGGCCGTCAAGAGCGCCCGAGACGTCGTCGACCGGGGCTTCGCCCATCTGGCCGCCACCGGGTCGGTCGAGACCGACCAGGTGGTGGCCTACGACATGGCGCAGGCGGCCGCGGGGATCGAGATCGCCGACACCCTCGTGTCGGACTACGGCCCCCGGGGTGACGAGGAGGGCCGTATCAGCTGCGCCTTCGCGGCCGAAGCCGTGGCCGACGTGGCCGCCAAGCTGTTCGGGCGGGAGGCGGCCTGGGGCGTCGAGCCGGATGCGCTCGACGACGCCCGGGGCTTCGTGGCCACCTACCGGGACGCGGAGTTCCTCGCCTCCATCGACGGGCCCGGCCCCCGCCACCTCGACGGGGACTTCGAGCTGGTCCAGGACACGTTCCGCCGCTTCGCCGAGGACAAGATCCGCCCGGTGGCCGAGCACGTCCACCGCACCAACGCCGACATCCCCGAGGACATCATCAGCGGCCTGGCCGAGCTGGGCACCTTCGGGCTGTCGGTGCCCGAGGAGTACGGCGGGTTCGCGGCCGGGGGCGAGAGCGACTACATCGCCATGGTGGTGGCCACCGAGGAGCTGTCGCGGGGCTCGCTGGGGGTGGGCGGCTCGCTCATCACCCGGCCCGAGATCCTGACCCGGGCCCTGGTCAAGGGGGGCACGGAGGAGCAGAAGCAGCATTGGCTGGCCAAGCTGGCGACGGCCGAGGTCATGGCGGCGGTGGCGGTCACCGAGCCGGACACGGGCTCGGACTCGGCCGCGGTCACCACCACGGCCACCCGCACCGAGGGCGGCTGGCTGATCAGCGGCGTGAAGACGTGGTGCACGTTCGGCGCCCGGGCCGACGTGCTCATGCTCATGGCGCGCACCGATCCGGACCGCTCGCTGCGCCACCGCGGCCTGTCGCTGTTCGTGGTGCCCAAGCCGCAGGCCGACGGCCACGGCTTCGAGCTGGTCCAGGAGGCCGGCGACAACGGGGCGCCGGGTGGCGGGAAGATGGAGGGCCGCCCCATCGACACGATCGGCTACCGGGGCATGCACTCCTACGAGATCGCGCTCGACAGCTGGTTCGTGCCCGACGACTGCCTGGTCGGCGGCGACGCCGGGCTGGGGCAGGGCTTCTACCTGCAGATGGCCGGCTTCGAGAACGGCCGGCTCCAGACCGCGGCCCGGGCCATCGGCGTCATGCAGGCCGCCTACGAGGCCGCCCGCCAGTACGCCCAGGACCGCAAGATGTTCGGCCAGACCCTGGCCGACTTCCAGCTGACCCAGGCCAAGCTGGCCCGCATGGCCGTCACCATCCAGGGCGCCCGCCAGTTCAGCTACGCGGTGGCCCGGATGATGGCCACAGGCGGCGGCTCCATGGAGGCCGCCCTGGTCAAGGCGTACGTGTGCAAGGCAGCCGAGTGGGTCACCCGGGAGGCCATGCAGATCCACGGCGGCTACGGCTACGCCGAGGAGTACGCGGTGTCCCGCTACTTCGTCGACGCCCGCGTGCTGTCGATCTTCGAGGGCGCCGACGAGGTCCTGTGCCTGCGGGTGATCGCCCGGCGCCGTCCGGAGCCCAGTGCCCGAGGCTGACGCCCCGCTCGAACCGTTCCCCGAGGACTGGGAGCGCGCCCTCGCGGTCGTGGCCCATCCCGACGACCTCGAGTACGGCGGCGCCGCCGCCATCGCCCGCTGGACCCGGGACGGCCGCCGCGTCGCCTACGTGCTCGTCACCAAGGGCGAGGCGGGCATCGACGGCATGGAGCCGGACGAGGCCGCCCGGGTCCGCATGGACGAGCAACGGGCCAGCGCCGCGGTGGTGGGCGTAGACGAGGTCGAGTTCCTCGACCACGCCGACGGCATGCTCCAGTACGGGCTGGAGCTGCGCCGCGACATCGCCGCCGCCATCCGCCGCCACCGGCCCGAGGTCGTCGTGGCCGTCAACCACCGCGAGACCTACGGCGGCACGTTCCTGAACATGGCCGACCACCGGGTGTGTGGGCAGGCGACCATCGACGCGGTGCGGGATGCGGCGAACCGCTGGGTCTTCCGGGACCTGTGCGATGCCGGCCTCGACCCGTGGGGCGGCGTCCGCTACCTGGCCGTGATCGCATCGCCGCAGCCCACCCACGCGGTGGACGTGAGCGAGACCTTCGACCTCGGGGTCGAGTCGTTGCGGCGCCACGCCGCCTACCTTGACGGCCTCGGGAGCCCCGATCCGGAGGCGATGCTGCGCCAGTGGGCCGAGGCCACCGGCGAGAGGTTCGGCGGCCGCCTGGCCGTGTCGTTCGAGATGTTGGGAGTGTGATGGACGTCCTGGACGGGAAGGTCGCGGTCGTCACCGGCGCGGCGTCGGGCATCGGCCTGGGGCTGGTCACCCGGTTCGGCCGCGAGGGGATGAACGTGGTGCTGGCCGACGTGGAGCGCGAGCCGCTCGACCGGGCGGCCGCGGCGCTCGGCGACGAGCTGGGCGCGGACCGGGTGCTGGCCGTCCCCACCGACGTGCGCCACGAGGACGCGGTGGAGGCCCTGGCGGCCGCCACGTTCGAGCGCTTCGGCACCGCCCACGTCCTGTGCAACAACGCGGGCGTCGGGGTGGGTGGCATGGCCTGGACGGTCCCCGCCGACCGCTGGCGCTGGATCGTGGAGGTGAACCTCCTCAGCGTGGCCCACGGCATCCGGGCCTTCGTGCCCCGCATGATCGAGCAGGGCGAGGGTCACGTGGTCAACACCGCCTCGGCCGCGGGCATCCTCACGGGCCCCGCCATGTCGCCGTACTACGCCACCAAGCACGGGGTCGTGGCCCTGTCCGAGTCGCTGCACTTCGACCTGCGGCTCATGGAGACGGCCGTGGGCGTGTCCGTGTTGTGCCCGGAGTGGGTGCGGACCAACATCGGCAACTCCGAGCGCAACCGGCCCGCCGAGGTGGCCGAGGTCGAGCCCCCGCCCAACGCCCCCGAGATCCGCCCCATCCTCGAGGCCCTGGTGGCCGGCGGGCTCGACCCGGCCGAGGTGGCGGGCCGGGTGGTCGACGCCATCCGCGACGGGACGTTCTGGATCTTCCCCCACGACACCACGGTCCCCCACGCCCGTGAGCGCTGGGACGCCATCGCGGGCAAGGGCCAACCCGCCTTCTGGGAGATCACGCCACCCGTCGGCTAGACGCCCGCCCGCCGGGTCAGGCGGTGCGGAGTGCCGTGTGCCTGGCCAGGACGGTGAAGTCGGCGTCCGCGTGGAGCACGGCCATGCCGGTCCGAACGGCGTGGGCGGCGATGAGGCAGTCGATGAGCCTGCGCACGGTCTCCCCCCGGCGCCGGCATGTTCGATAGAGAGCGGCGGCCGTCTCGTAGTCGGCCGGCTCGGTCGGGATCAGCACGGCGCGCGCGAGCAACCCGCGCAGCTGGATGAGGTGGGCGTCGTCCCGCGCTCCCGCGAGCACCTCCATACGCACCGGATGGCAGGTGGCGAGATCGGTCGCCAGCAGGCGGTTCACCCGCTCGCAGGTGGCGGAACGGGTGTCGCGGAGGAACTCGATCCACGCGGAGGTGTCAACGAGGATCACGGTGTGCGGGTCGCGCGCATGTCATCGAGATCGCCGTCCCAGCCCGACCCGCGTAGCGCCCGAGCCTGATCGAGATCGAGTGCCTCCCCTGCGAGCATTCGCAGCGCGAGGTTCACGGCATCTCGCTTGGAGCTCAGCCGGTAGCGGTCCATGACCGTGCGACACGCCTCATCGTCGAGATCGATGTTGGTGCGCGACATACACCAACTCTACACCACCGCCGACGACCGACACCCCCTGGGGCCGTTATTATAACGGCAGTCGGTGGTGAGGGGCCGTTATTATAACGGGTGGACTACCTCCGGTCGGCGAGGCAGGCGATGGACAGGCCGAACGGGACGCTGCGGTGGCGGGCCCAGCGGCGCTCCAGGCTCGCGAGGCCGGTCATCACCCGGTCGACCGTGGGGCTGGCGGCGCCGACCTCGTCCTGCTCGCCCTTGACGAGGTGGCGGGCCGGGGTGCGGCGCAGGACCGCAGCCGGGGGGACGAGGAACGAGTTGAAGTACGTGACCCGCCGGGGCTGGAAGCCGCAGCGCTCGACCGCGGCCACCAGGGTGCGCCGGCTGTAGCGGCGCATGTGGGCCGCCCAGACGTCGTGGTCGCTCCACAGCCACTGGTAGGCCGGCACCGTGAGCAGCAGCCTGCCACCCGGCCGGAGGACCCGGCGGTAGTCGGCCAGGGCCGCGTCGTCGTCCAGGTGCTCGATGACGTCCATGCTCGTGACCAGGTCGGCGCAGGCGTCGGGGAACGGGAGGTGCTCGGCCCGGGCCACGCCCACCCGCACCCCGCCCTTCTCCGAAAGGGGAGCGTGCCGGATCGCGTAGGGCGACAGCTCGACGCCCAGCACGGCGCCGCCGCCCGACACGGACTCCAGGGCGCCGAGGTTGTCGCCGGTACCGCAACCCACGTCGATCACCCGGGCCGCAGGCGGCAGCTCGTCCGCCAGCATCTCGCCCACCAGCGCACGCCGGGCCCGGTACCACCAATGGACCTGGGCCTGGGTGGCCATCACGTCGAAGTAGCGCTCGTCCAGCTGGGGCGCGGTCATGCCTCACCCCGGCGGGCGCTCAGGAGCAGGTGGGGATACAGGGAGTGCCGCGCCAGCGAGCGGCGGGTCACGAACAGCCCGGCCTCGGTGAGCGTGCGGTCGATGACGGCGGGCGGGACGAACGCCACGCCCTCGCCCTCGGTGATGCGGGTGACGCGGGTCGCCACGATCTCCTGCCAGCGGGCCAGCTGGTACTTCCAGCGCGGCCGCACGTCGATCTCCTTGACCACGAGGACCCCGCCGGGGGCCAGCTGGGCCGCCAGCTCCCGGAGCAGGGCCAGCGCCGGAGCCTCGCCCAGCAGGTAGAGGACGTCCACGATCGTGATGGCGTCCCACGGGCCCTCGGGGGCCGACCCGGCGAACGTCACCGGCAGGCCGGCCGCGTCCGCCGCCTGGCGGGCCGAGACCACCTTCGCGGCATCGACGTCCACGCCCACCACCGCGCGCTCGGGCGACGTGGCCGCCAGGTACAGCGAGAACACACCGTGGCCGCAGCCCACGTCCAGGATGCGACCGGCCCGTGGCACCGCCGCCTCGACCTCGGGGAACGGGCACGAGCGCCAGCGCATCGCGACGTGGAACCGGTCGCCCCGGCCCAGGCCGGCGTAGGCGTCGAGCACCCGCTGAGCGGGAGACGACTCCACCACAGCGCTCACGCCGGCTCGCCCAGGTCGGCGTAGGTGCCGAGGCGGAAGCCGGCCTCGGCCACCCGCCGGCGGACGGTCGGGTCGACCAGGGCGGCCAGCTCGCGGTCCCAGACGTAGCCCCAGCGGTAGCGGTCGAGGTCGGGATCGCCCGCCTCGCCGGGATGGGTGGCCAGCTCGGCGCTCGGCCCGCGGTCGCGGCCCAGCCGGCCCAGCGCGGCCAGCAGGTGCTCGCGCTCCAGGGTCCCGGCCTCGTCCAGTCCGGTGGCCGTGGCCGGGAACACCAGGCCACGAGCCCGGGCCCGGTGCTCCAGCCGGGCCGACAGCCGCCGCACGGTCACGCCCACCGGCCCCCAGGCCGCCGAGCGGATGATGCGCAGCGCGCCGACGCCCGCCTTCTCGGCCACGTCCAGCACCACCGCACCCACGGCGGGCCACAGGTGGACGTGCTGGTGGGTGTCGACGTGGTCGAGGACCAGGCCGGCGTCCCGCAGGCAATCGACCTGGGCGGTGAACTCGCGCCGCACGTCCTCCAGGTCGATGCGGCCCGCCGCCACCCGCGGCAGGAACACGCGCCACGACGCCGCCAGCCGGCCCCGCCGGTCGACCAGCGTGGGCACCTCGCGGGCGCTGAGCAGCGGCGGGTCCTCCCCCACCGCGGCCAGGTGGGCGCCCACCCCGATGCCGGCCGTGTCGCGCAGCGCCGGGGCCGACGGTGCGAAGCCGGGCGCCAGGGCGAGGGCCGACGTGCTGGTCACGATGCCGTCGCGGTGGGCCCGGAGGATGGCCCGCGACACACCGGGCGTCAGCCCGTAGTCGTCGGCGTTGACGATCAGCAGCCGGTCCGTCACGCGAGCTCTTCGTCGAGCACGGCGGCCGGCAGCCGCTCGAGCCCGCGGATGTCGGGGTACAGGGCGCCCAGCTCCCGCAGCATCTGCACGATGACGCCGGGCGACGACAGCGTGGACGTGCCACGGGTGCGGGCGATGTAGTCCACGCCGAACTGCACCAGCCGGAACCCACGCTTGTGGGCCTTGGCCACCAACTCTGCGTCGATGAAGCTGCCCTCGCTCACCAGCTCGACGTGGTCGAGCACACGGCGCCGGACGAGCTTGAAGGCGAAGTTCACGTCGCGGATGCGTACCCCCAGCACCCAGCGGACGAGGTGGTTGTAGACGAACGAGTAGAGCGCCCGTTGCGCCCCCTCGGCGGTGCGGTCGAAGCGGTAGGCGGACACGATGTCGGCCTCGTACAGCCGCAGCAGGCGCAGCGCCTTGTCCGCCTCGATCAGCTCGCAGGGCAGGTCGGCGTCGGTGTAGAGGACGAGGTCGCCCGTAGCCGTGGCGAAGCCCGACTTGAGCGCACCGCCCAGCTTGCGGTTTTCGGGGTGGTGCACGACCACCACCCGCGGGTCCTCGTCGGCCAGCTCGTCGGCGAGCTTGCCGGTGGCGTCGGAGGATGCGTCGTCGACCAGCACGACTTCGTACGAGCCCACCAGCCCCGCGTCCACCAGCCGGGCGCCCGCCTGATGGGCGGCCGCCACCGTGCGCCGGATCATGGCCTCCTCGTTCCACATCGGGAACAGGAAGCTGAACCTGTCGTCGTAGCTGGGAAGTGGATCCATGCGGGCTCAGGCGAGATAGCGGCCGTTGGCGAACATGCCGGCGTAGACAACGAGGACCAGGGCCGACAGCGGGAGCACCCAGCGCCTCGCGGCCCGCCGTTCGGCCAGCAGGCTCCCGGCGACTGCGAATGCCGGGAACGCCCCCAGAAGGTAGCGACCTAGACCCTGGAAGTCCTGGCTGCCGACCGCGGGCACCAGCACCAGCACGCCGACGTACGCACCGTAGCGCCAGCCGAAGCGCCGTACGACCGCGGGGATGGCCGCCACCACCGCCAGGCCGAACAGGGCCTGGATCACCAGGCCGTGGGTGTAGAACTGGTCGGAGCGGTGCAGCAGCGCCCCGAAGAAGTCGCGCTTGAACCACGTGCTCGGCCCGGACTGCTGGCCCCAGCTCTCCTGCACGGTGGAGAACAGCAGCGGGTCGCCGAAGCGGGACCACAGGTACAGCGACCAGCCCACCAGCCCCGAGACCGACAGCAGCACCCACGCGTCGCCCCCGTGCAGCCGCCGGAGGTGCAGTCGCGGGCGGTCGTCCTTCTCCCACGTCACGGCCCGGCGCCGTTCCAGCACACCGACCACGAGCGCGACGACCACCGCCACGCCCACCAGCCGGGTGGCGGTGGCGGCCGCGCCGGCCAGTCCCGCCAGCAGCAGGTGGTCGCGCTCGAAGGCCAGGAACGCCAGCAGGACGCACAGCAGGAACAGCGCGTCGCCGTACATGGCGCCGTAGAGGTAGTAGGCGTAGGGGTACAGCGCGAGGCACAGCACGGCCGTAGTGGCCGCCGCCGGGTCGAGCCGGTCACGGCACCACACGTGGAAGGCGACGAGCGCGGCCGCCCCGCACACCACGGTCAGCGCGATGCCGGCCAGCTGGACGTTGTCGAAGACGCCGCTGAGCGCGCGCACCATCAGCGGGTAGCCCGGGAAGAAGGCCACGGGCGACTGCGCGCCCGGCGTGTAGCTGTAGCCCTGGTCGGCGATGATCGAGTACCAGCCCGCGTCGTAGCGGACCCAGCCGTCCCAGAACCACTCGCCCCGGAACGACACCGGGGGCACGCCCGACGGGGTCTCCGTGAAGCGGGAGACGACCTGCCAGCTCACCACGACCAGCACGGCGAACACGGCGCCGTACAACGCGAGGGGGAACGCCAGCCACGCTGCCGCCGACGGGCGGGATGCGTCGCGGTCGGTGCCCGCCGCGACGTCGGATCCCGTGGCCTGCACCTGTCCGACGCTACTGCGCCGACGCACGGCCGAACGCGCGCCCCGACCTAGCTCACGCTGAGCGTCTGTATGGCCGCGACCAGCGCCAGGGTGCGGCGGGCCTGCTCCACGTGGAGGTTCTCGATCATGCGGCCATCGACCGTCACGACCCCGCGGCCTTCGGCCTCGGCCTGCTCAAACGCCTCGATGATCCGGCCCGCCCGCTCGACCTCCTCGTCGGTCGGAGCGAACACCCGGTTGCAGGGCTCCAGCTGGCTGGGGTGGATCAGGGTCTTGCCGTCGAAGCCCATCTGCCGGCCCTGCACGCACTCGGCCTCGAAGCCCTCCGCGTTCTGGATGTCGTTGTAGACGCCGTCGAGGATGACCCTGCCCGTCGCCCGGGCCGCCAGCAGCGCCAGGCCCAGCCCGGTGAGCAGCGGGCCCCGGCCGGGGACGTGCTCGGCCTGCAGCTCCTTGGCCAGGTCGTTGGTCCCCATGACCAGCACGGTCAGCCGTTCGGACGCCTCGGCCACCTCGCGGGCGTTGAACATGGCCACCGGCGTCTCGACCATGGCCCAGATGGCGGTGTGGTCGGGGGCGCCCGCCGCGTCCAGGCCCTTCTCGATGGAGTGCACCGCGCCGGCCGAGTCGACCTTGGGCACCAC
>JBKPRS010000545.1:0-3655 GCA_046734695.1 Actinomycetota bacterium
TCGAGGTCGCTGCGGGACCAGTCCACGGGCGAGCGCAACGACTGCGGATCACCCGGTCGGGACAGCGGCTGCGTAGGAGCCGACCCGTCGGGCGTCCCCGCCTGCACGAGCGTGGGCGCGGGTCCGACCAGCGTCGATTCCCCCGTCGCCGACCCTGCCCCGACAGCTGCCCCGGTCGTGGCCATCATCCTCGTACCAGGACCGGGTGAAGGCGAGAGAGCCCCAGAGGCGGCAGCGCCAGACGGCGCTGCGAACCCAACCGGCGCCGACGCGGCCGAGGCCGGGACCGTCCCGACCCCGGGCGTAGCGCCCGGCGCCGGACCCGGGGTCGGCGAAGCCGGCCCAGCCGACGGCGACGGACCAGCAAGCCGTCCGCCGGCAAGGCCAGACGAGCCAGCAAGGCCAGCCGAACCCGAGACGCCAGCCGAACCGGCGACGTCGCACGAGGCCGCAAGGCCAGGCGAACCCGAGACGCCGGCGACGCCAGACGAGCCCGCAAGGGCAGGCGAACCCGCGACGCCCGCCGAGCCGGCGACGCCACGCGAGGCCGCAAGGCCAGACGAGCCCGCAAGCGCAGGTGAAGCCGCGACATCGGGCGAACCGGGAGGACCGACCTGGCGCTGAGGGCTGGGCGAGCCCACTCCGTTGGGGACGGTGCTGGGCAGGGTGGGTGCGCCGGGTCCGGTAGGCCAGGGTCGAGGCGCGGCGGTTGCGACCTGCTGGGTGGGCCACGCGGGCTGGACGGATCCATTCGGGCGTGGGCCGCTGCCCACCGCCGCGGCTTGGCTCGTCAGTGCCGGGGTGCCCTGCCAGGCCGGGGCGATCGGGGTGGCCGGCCAGGACGCCATCGCCGGCGTCGGGGCGGCTGCGAGGGGTGCCAGCGGGCTCGTGACGTAGATCGGCTGGCGACGGCGGCTCCGGCCGCGGGCGATGCCGACCGTGATGGCAACCACGATGCTCGTCGCCAGTCCGGACAAGGCCAGGATGGCGCCGCCGATCACGCCGCCGAAGACCCCTGCGACCGCCTCGGTGCTCAGGTCGCCCATGCCGCGGCCGACCGCGACCGTCGACCCGGAGGCGCCCGCGGCGGTGACGTGGAACGTGCCTGCCTGCTCGGCGCGGAAGGTGTAGATCCCTCGGCCTTCGAGGCTGCCCTGGTCGTAGGAGACGAAGCTGCCGTACTCCTTTAACTCGACCGGGGCACCGCTGGGGTCGGTCACGAGCACAGTGGGCGGGTCGGCCGTCCCGCCGCGGTCGGCCGCGCCCGGGAACTCCTGGTAGATCGAGTAGCCGCCCGGCTCAGCGATGCTGACGTCCACGACGCCGGGGACGGGCGTCCGGTCGAACGAGCGGATCGCCTCGAGAGCGTCGTCGACACTCTTGGCCGCCACCGCCAGGCCGGCCAGGATCCCGCCCAGAGCGATCACGCCCGCGGCCGCGTACCACCAGCCTGACGGCCGTACCTTCCGGGCGTAGACGGGCGCTGCCACCTGGGCCAGTGTGATCAGGTCGGGGCCGGATGCGCATGGGGGACATCCCCGGCGCTGACCCCCAGGCGGCGCGCCGCCAGATCCAGGCGCTCGTCCGGCTGGACCGCCGCGATGCGCACGTGACCCGCGCCTGCAGGCCCATAGAACTCACCCGGCGACGTCACCACGCCGGCCTCGGCCGCCAGCCGCTTGGCCAGGCCCCAGGCGTCACCGCCGGGGGCCGGCGCCCACAGGTAGAACGCGCCCGCGGGTTGCGGGCACACCACATCCAGGGCGGCCAGCAGGTCGGCCAGGAGCGACAGGCGCCGCTGGTAGACGCCGCGCTGGTGGTCGACGTGAGCGTCGTCACCGAACGCGGCCACCGCCGCGGCCTGCACCGGGCCGGGGACCATGAAGCCGGCGTGCTTGCGGACCTCCGACAGGTAGCGCACCAGGTCCGGGTCGCCGGTGTAGAAGCCGGCACGGACCCCGGCCAGGTTGGAGCGCTTGGACAGGGAGTGGACCGCGAGCACGCCCTCCACGCCCGCGGACACGATCGTGCGGGGCGGGCCCTGCCACGTGAACTCGATGTAGCACTCGTCCGACAGCACCGGGACGCCATGCGCCCGGCCCCAGGCGGCCGCGGCGGCCAGGTCGGAGAGCTCGCCTGCCGGGTTGCCCGGGCAGTTGACCCACAGGCACAGGGCACGGGCGGAGTCCGCCGGGTCGATGCCGTCCAACGACCCGTACGGCACGGCCCGGCAGCCGGCGAGCGTGGCCCCCATGGCATAGGACGGGTAGCTGATCTCCGGGTACAGCACCGTGTCGCGGGAGGGGGTGCGCAGTCGCAGCCAGTGGGGGACGCCGGCCACGAACTCCTTGGTCCCGACACAGGCGGCCACCAGATCGGGATCGACGCTCACACCGAAGCGGCGCTCCAGCCAGCCCGCAGCGGCGGTCCGGAAGGGCGCGGTGCCCACCGACGGCGGGTAGCCCCGCTCGGCCCCCGACGCCGCCAGCGCCTCCACCACCACTACCGGCGGCGGGTCGCACGGCGTGCCGATCGACAAGTCGACGGCGCCACCCGGCAGCGCATCGGCCATGCTCACCAGCTCGGCGAGCCGGTCGTAGGGATACGGCGGCGGCACGAAGCCTTCCGGTTCGCTCACGGACACCTCGCTCAGGGAACGACGAACTCGCGGAAACGCCCGACCGTAATGTCGTCGAAGCGTCCGCGGATGTGCATACCGCCCTCGCCCGGCGACTCGCCCAGCACTTCGCCGGCACGGTGGGCCGCCGCCAGGATGTCACCCCGCTCGTAGGGGATGACCAGCTCCACCACCGAGGTCAGCGAACGCAGCCGGTCGCCGACCGTGGCCAGCAGCCGCTCCACACCGTCGCCGGTCGTGGCGCTGAGCGCCACCGAGCCCTCGTACCCCTCGACCAGCCGCACGGCCGTGGCTGGAGCGAGGTCGGACTTGTTGAAGGCCAGCAGCTCGGGCACCTGCCCGGCGCCGATCTCCTCCAGGACCTCCCGCACCGCCCGGATGTTGCCGGAGACATCCGGAGCACTGGCATCGACGACGTGGATGAGGAGATCGGCGTCGACGGCCACGTCCAGCGTCGACTTGAACGCCTCGACCAGTTGGTGGGGCAGCTTGCGGATGAAGCCGACCGTGTCGGTCACCAGCACGCGCTCTCCGCCCGGCAGCGACAGCCGCCGGGTGGTGGCGTCGAGGGTGGCGAACAACCGGTCCTCGACCAGCACGCCCGCGTCGGTCAGGCGGTTGAGCAGCGTCGACTTGCCGGCGTTGGTGTAGCCGACGATCACGACCCGGTGGAGATGACCGCGCCGGGACGCCTTGCGCTGCGTGGCCCGGTGCCGCTCGATCTCGCGGAGGTCGGCCTCCAGCTTATGGATGCGCCGCACGATCCGCCGCCGGTCGACCTCGAGCTGCGTCTCGCCCGGGCCGCGGGTGCCGATGCGGGCCCCGCCCGCGGCCGACATGCCGCCGGCCTGCTGGGACAGCGCGCCGGCCTGGCGCCGCAGCCGGGGCAGGCGGTAGCGCAGCTGGGCCAGCTCGACCTGGGCCTTGCCCTCCTGGCTGTGGGCGTTCTGGGCGAAGATGTCGAGGATCACCGCCGTGCGGTCGATCGCCGTGCGGCCCAGCAGCCGCTCCAGGTTG
>JBKPRS010000546.1:0-12008 GCA_046734695.1 Actinomycetota bacterium
TTGGGGCAGATGACCTGCACGCGGCCATGCCGGCGGATCACCTTGCACTTCTCACAGATTCTCTTGACGCTGGGTCGAACCTTCATGACGATCCCGTCACTTGTAGCGATAGGTGATGCGACCTCGACTGAGGTCGTAGGGAGTGAGCTCCACCTGAACTCGATCACCTCGGATGATGCGGATGTAATGCATGCGCATCTTGCCGGAGATGTGGGCCAGGACCTGGTGGCCGTTCTCCAACTCGACACGGAACATTGCGTTGGGAAGGGGCTCGATCACTTGCCCCTCCAGGACGATCGCATCTTCCTTGGGTTTCGGCAGGGGTTTGCTCCTACAAACGTGCTGGTCAGCGGCCAAGGACGCGGTCGGAACAGCCACTTGCGCCGAGAGCCGACTGAATATGCTAGCGCGCCCGTGCCTGTAGGCAAACTCCGCGCGCGGTCGGCGAAGCTCAGAGTCCGCGACCCGTCGCGGCCGGACCCGGCGCGCGTACGGTAGCCCATGCCGGCCCGGGAGACCACGACACCGAGCCCGCACCGCACGGCGACGTAGCGGAGCGACTACCCTACGCGACGGCTGCCGCCGGGGAGTCTGCTGGAAGGGGAACGGAAATGACCCGACTCACTCGGCCGCGCGTGCTCGCCGCTCTGGTGGCGGCGTCCACGCTGGCCACTGCGGGGTGCTGGCCCCAGCCGGGCGGCAACCCCGCGAACTCGAACTGGAACGCGATCGAGTCCGAGCTGACCATCGACACCGTTGGGACCCTGGAACAGGCGTGGTCGGTGGAGGGTGACCTCGACGCCGTGTTCGGCCGGCATGTGCTCGGGATGTCGGCGGGCGGGGACAGCAACTCCCCCGGCGCCGGCTTCGTGAACGTCACGTCGCTCGACGCCGGCACCGGCGCCCAGAACTGGTCCACCGACATCGCCCCGGGCTTCATCGCCCAGGGCCTGGTGACGGGCTCGGCCGTGGTCGTGGGCGACCAGGTCTGGGGGGAATGGCTCGCTTTCGCCATCGGGCCCCGCGGCGGTCAGGGGTGCCTCGGCGGCGGCACCCGCGTCGATCTGGAGACCGGGGGGCTCGTCGGCACCACGAACCTGCTGAGCGACATCATGACGACCGGCTCCCTGGCGGCCGTCGACGAGACGTCGTTCCTCCAGAGCTGCACGTTCGGCGGGGACTCGGGCCTGCGGGTGCTCGCAGGGCCCACGGCCGAGCTGCTGTGGGAGAACACCACCCTGGGGAGCGGCCAGGCGGTCGCCGCCGGGGACCGGATACTCGACACGCTGGGCACGACGGTGCGGTCGTTCGCCGCCGCCGGGTGCGGCGCGCCCCAATGCCAGCCGGTGTGGACGGCCGATGTCGGGGTTCCCCTGAGTGGCCTGGTAGCCGATGGGAACCGCCTCTACACCGTCGGCGGCACCGACCCGTCCCGGGAGCTGCTCGGGCTCGACCTGGCCACCGGTGCCGTCGTCTGGCGGACGCCGCTGCCTTCCCTCTCGGGCCTCGCCGCGTTCGGCGGGATCCTGTACGTGTCCGGCGGGACGACGTTGTCGGCCTACGACGGTGCCGGGTGCGTCTCGACGTGCTCGCCCCTGTGGACCGCCGCGCTGCCGGGCCAGGTGTTCTCCAACCTCGCGGGGGCGGGCGGGGTGGTCTACGCCGCAACCGAGGACGGCACCGTGTCCGCCTTCGACGCCACCGGCTGCGGCGCCGAGACCTGCGCACCAGTCGCGTCGGTCGCCCTGGGTGGGCGGCCTTCGGGAACCCTGATCGTGGCCAGCGGCCACCTGTACGCGGGCGTGACGGCCGACACCGAGCCGACGAGGCGGGTCGTGGCCTTCGCCCCGACCTGACCCGGGCCCTCAACCCGGGGCGAACACGCAGAACTCGTTGCCCTGCGGGTCGGCGCACACGTGCCACGGCGTGTGCTCGGCCGGTGGGGCCAGAACGGTGGCGCCCCGGGCGAGCAGGCCGGGCAGGTCGTCGCTGGCGACGTCCCAGTGGATGCGGTTCTTCACGGCCTTGGGCTCGGGCACGGGCACGAACGTGAAGCACTCGAGCGGGCAGGCCGGGATGTCCTCCACCCACCAGAACCCGCGGCCGTCGTCGGCGGCCCGGGCCCCGAACGCTTCGGCCCACCACTCGGCCATGGCCCGGCACGCCGCTTCGTCGGCGACGTTGATCACCATCTCGTAGAGGGCCGCCGGCGGATCGGGGGCCATGCCGTCGCGGACGAAGACGCAGAACTCGCCGCCTTCCGGATCCGCGAGCACGGACCAGTGGAAGCCCGACTCCTCGGCCGGCAGCACCATCGTGGCGCCCAGGGCGAGGACGGGATCGAGCGCGGCGGCGTTCACGTCCAGGTGCACGCGGTGCTTGACGGTCTTGGGCTCGGGAACGCCGTTGACCCAGATCGTGTCGGCCGGGGTCGCGCCCCGCAGCACGGCGTCGCCGTCGTCGTGCACCTCGACCTCCCGGCCCAACAGGGCGCCCCAGAACGCGGCCAGCCTCGGCGGGTCGGTCGCGTCGATGCACAGGTCCTTCCACACAGCGAGCGGCATCCGCCCAGCCTGCCATCAGACGGCGCGCTAGCGTCCGCGCGATGGGGGTGACCAGGCGGCAGTTCCTGACCGGCGCACTGGCTGCGGGGGCGGTGGTCCCGCTCGCGGGCTGGGGCCCGCCCGCCTGCGGACCGGCGCAGCCGCCGCCACCGCCGGCATCGCTGCCCGACGGGCTGTTCGCCTTGGGCGTCGCCTCGGGTGACCCGCTGCCCCACGCCGTCATCCTGTGGACCCGCCTGGCGCCCGCGCCCACCCAGGGCGGCGGGATGCCGGCCGTCGACGTGCCGGTCCGCTGGGAGCTGGCCGAGGACGAGAGCTTCCGCCGCGGGATCCGCCGCGGCGACACGGTGGCCGAGGCCCGCTACGCCCACTCGGTCCACGTCGACGTCCGCCAGCTCCCGCCGGCCCGCTGGTTCTTCTACCGCTTCATCGTGGGTGACCAGGTCAGCCCGGTCGGCCGCACCCGCACCGCGCCGGTGCGGGGCCACGGCGCCGACCGGCTGCGGTTCCTGTTCGCCAGCTGCCAGAACTGGCAGTCCGGCCTCTGGCCGCTCTGGGCCCACGCCCCGGCCGAGGACCCCGACGTGGTGCTGCACCTGGGCGACTACATCTACGAGAGCCAGGCCGGGACCGGGCCCACCATCGTGCGCCCGCACAACGGGCCCGAGATCATCACACTCGACGACTACCGGAACCGCTACGGGCTCTACAAGGGCGACCCCACGCTGCAGGGGATCCACGCCGCCTGCCCCTGGATCGTGACCTGGGACGACCACGAGGTCGAGAACAACTACGCCGGCCTCATGCCCCAGTTCCCCAACGAGGCACCCGAGTTCCCCGCCCGCCGGGCCGCGGGCTACCAGGCCTGGTGGGAGCACCAGCCGGTGCGCCTGCCGCCGCCCACCGGTCCCGACCTCACCATCTACCGGGCCTTCGACTGGGGCCGGCTGGCCCGGTTCCACGTGCTCGACGGCCGCCAGTACCGCAGCAACCAGCCCTGCGACGACGCCGGCGACTTCGGGCCCACGTGTGACGCCCGGGTCGCCCCCACCCAGACGATGCTGGGCGAGGCCCAGGAGGCGTGGATCGGGATGAGCCTCGCCGACTCCCGCGCTCGCTGGGACGTGCTGGCCAACCAGACGGTGATGACGTCGATGCCGCTGGCCGGCGTGTTCTACAACCGGGACCAGTGGGACGGCTACGCCGCGGCCCGGGCCCGGCTGCTCGACCAGATCCGGGCGGGCGGGGTGGAGAACGCCGTGGTCATCACCGGCGACATCCACGCCGCGGGCGCCGGCTCGCTGGTGGGCGAGAACCCGGACGGCAGCTCCAGCACCGACGCCGTCGGCACCGAGCTGGTGGGCTCGTCCATCAGCTCCCGCTTCGACGACGGCCTGGCCGACGTGGCCGAGCAGCTGGTGGGGGCGCTGCCCCACATCGCCTTCGCCGACATGCGCCACCGCGGCTACATGGTCTGCGACGCGACCGACACCGAGCTGATCACCCGCTACCAGGTGGTCGACTCGACCGACACCGCCGACGCGCCGGTGCGCACCGCGGCGACGTTCACGACCCTGGCAGGCACCCCGGGGGTTCAGGTCTGAGCCCTCGCCGGCTCCTCAGCGCGGCCTGAGCACGCACAGCTCGTGGCCCTGGGGATCGGCCAGCACGACCCAGGTGGCCTCGGGCCCCTGGCCGACGTCCACCCGGCGGGCGCCGAGGGCTTCGAGGCGGGCGACCGCGGCGGCGTGGTCCTCGCCGGCCTGCGGGGCGACGTCGACGTGGACCCGGAGCTTGGCGGCCTTCGGGTCGTCGTTGTGGCGGATGTCGAGGTAGGGGCCACGGCGCGAGGGATCCCGCAGCCAGACGTGGACGCCGTCGCGGCCGAGGACGGGCCAGCCGGTGGCCTCGGCCCAGAACCCGGCGATGGCCTCGGGATCAGGGCTGTCGAGCACGACCGCGGCGACGGGATGGAGGTCCCCGAAGGCCGAGGCCGGATCGGCGCCGACGGAGCCGGCGTGGCTGACCACACAGAGCTCGTTGCCTTCCGGATCGGCCAGCACCACCCAGGTGACCTCGGGCCCCTGCCCGATGTCGACGCGCCGCGCCCCCAGTCCCTCCAAGCGGGCGACCAGGGCGGCCTGGTCCGCCTCCGAGCGGGATGCCAGGTCGAAGTGGACCCGGTTCTTGCCGGTCTTGGCCTCCGGGACCCGTAGGAAGACGACCGGCAGCTGCCCGTCCTGGAGCGGGTCGGACGCGGGCGGGCCGATCTCGACCTCGTCGTCGTCCTCGTCGAGGACCGGCCAGCCCAGCGCCGCGGCCCAGAAGCGGGCGAGCGGCCCGGGGGCTGCGGCGTCGACGGCGATGTGGAACAGGCGGGTGGGCACGGTCCGGCCGGGTCAGGGGAGCGTCAGGATCTCGGGACCGTTCTCGGTCACGGCCACCGTGTGCTCCCAGTGGGCGGCGCGGGCGCCGTCGGTGGTCACGACCGTCCAGCCGTCGGCCAGGACGACGGTGTCGTCGCTGCCGGCCGACACCATCGGCTCGACCGCGAACACGTCGCCCGAGGACACCCGCCGGCCCCGCCCCCGCCGGCCGACGTTGGGCACGTCGGGCGCCTCGTGCATGGCCGTGCCGATGCCGTGGCCCACGTAGTCGCGCACGACCCGGAAGCCGGCCCGCTCGACGGTGGACTGGACCGCGGAGCCGAGGTCGCCGAGGCGCGATCCCGGCACCAGCTGGGCGATGCCCGCATCGAGCGCCAGCCGGGTCACGTCGATGAGGCGCTGGTCCGCGGCGGTGATCTCCCCCACGGCCGCGGTGAAGGCCGCGTCGCCGTGATAGCCGTCGACGATGGCGCCGCAGTCGATCGAGATGATGTCGCCCTCGGCCAGCGCCTGGCCGTCGGGGATGCCGTGCACCACCACCTCGTTGCGGCTGGCGCAGATGACCGCGGGATAGCCGTGGTAACCGAGGAAGTTGGACCGGGCCTTGCGCCGCTGCAGCACGTCGCGCCCGATGGCGTCGAGCTCGAGCAGCGTCACGCCGGGGCGCAGCGCGGCCCGGATGCGATCGTGCATCTCGGCCACGACGCGGCCCGCTCGCCGCATCGTGCGGATCTCCTCGACCGACCGGCGGCCCATTGCCGGATACTAGGAGCCGCGGCGGACGTCGACGGCCGTCACCAGCCGGTCGAGCACGACATCGGTCGACCCGAGGCCGTCGACGATCTCGAGCAGGCCGCGTTCGCGGTACCAGGCGATGAGCGGGGCCGTCTTGGCCTCGTACTCGGACAGGCGCCGCTCGATGGCAGCGGGCTTGTCGTCCTCGCGCTGGACCACGTCGCCGCCGCAGTTGTCGCACACCCAGCCGTACTTGGGCGGGCTCGACAGGGAGTAGTTGGCGCCGCAGTCGTCGCACATGCGCCGGCTGGCCAGGCGCTGCAGCACCACGTCCCGGTCGACATCGAGGTCGATGACCACGTCGAGGGGCCGGGACGCAGTGATCTTGGCCAGTGCGTCGGCCTGGTCGACCGTGCGGGGGAAGCCGTCGAGGATGTAGCCGCGCATGGTGGTGTCGCCGCGGTCGAGGCGCTCCTCGACGATGCCGATCATGATGTCGTCGGGGACCAGCTCGCCCGCCGCCATGAGCTCGGCCGCCTTGCGCCCGAGGTCGGTCCCCTCGCGCACGGCCGCCCGCAGCATGTCGCCGGTGGAGATGTGGGGCACCACGTAATGGCGGGACAGCCGGACGCACTGGGTGCCCTTGCCGGCCCCCTGGCGACCCAGCATGACCATGCGGACCCCAAGGGTCACTGCAGGAAGCCCTCGTAGTTCCGCATCATCAGCTGGCTGTCGATCTGCTTCATCGTCTCCAGCGCCACACCCACGGCGATCAGGATCGAGGTGCCACCGAACGCGAAGGCCCGCACGTCGGCCACCGCCAGCAGGATGGACGGCAACAGGGCGATGGCGGCGATGAACAGCGCTCCCGGCAGGGTGATGCGGGCCAGGATGCGGGACAGATAGCGCTCGGTCTGGGGACCAGGCCGGATGCCCGGGATGAACCCGCCCTGCTTGCGGATGGTGTCCGCCTGCTGGTGCGGATCGAAGGCGATGGCCGTGTAGAAGTACGCGAAGGCGATGATCAGCAGGCCGTAGACGACCAGGTGCAGCGGTGCGGTCTGCTTGACCAGGTGGTCGTTGACCCAGCGCTGCACGCCGACGCCCCAGCTGCCCTGGTCCGACGGGAGGACCTGGGTGACCAGCAGCGGCAGGTACAGCATCGAGCTGGCGAAGATGATGGGCACGACGCCGGACTGGTTGACCTTGAGCGGGATGTATGTGTTCTGGCCGCCGTACATGCGCCGGCCCACGACCCGCTTGGCGAACTGCACCGGGATGCGGCGCTGGCCGTTCTCCACGATGACGATGCCCACCAGCACGACCAGGAACAGGAACACCAGCGGGATCAGCAGGCCCATGCCCTTGGTGGCGTAGATCTGGCCGAACTGGGACGGGATCGACGACACCACGCTGGAGAAGATCAGCAGCGACATGCCGTTGCCGATGCCGCGCTGGGTGATGACCTCACCCATCCACATCAGCAGGGCGGTGCCCGCGGTGAGCACGAGCACGACCAGCAGCACCCGGGGCGGGGTGAAGTGGGGCAGGACGTCGATGTTGGTGGGGTTGTTGGCCCCGCCGAGCAGCCCGCCGCCGCCGTTGTGGAACAGGAACGCCAGGGCCGTCGACTGCAGCACCGCGATGGCCACGGTCAGGTACCGGGTCCACTGGGTGATCTTGCGCTGGCCGATCGCCCCCTGCTGCTGCCACTCCTCCAGCTTGGGGATCACCACCGTCAGGATCTGCATGATGATCGAGCTGGTGATGTAGGGCATGACGCCCAGGGCGAAGACGGCGAAGTTGGTCAGCCCCTGGCCCGAGAAGAGCTGCATGTAGGCGAGGATGCCGCCCGACTCCGCGGACTGCCGCTTGAGGGACGCGATGGCATCGAGATCGATGCCCGGCGCCGGCACGAACGAGCCGAACCGGTAGAGGGCGATGATCGCCAGCGTGAACAGGATCTTGTTCCGAAGGTCGGCGACCCTGAACATGTTCCGCAGGCTGGAAAGCACGATTGTTCCCCTTGGGCGGCTTCGGTCCGGCGCTGGCGCAAGCGGCGACTTGAGTACGCCAGTCTTGCCGGTGGCGGCCGCCAGAGCGCAATCGCGCCGCGACCTGGATGTGGACCTGGGTGACTACCTGGTTGTCAACGATTCGCGAACTGATTGCCCTTGGCCGGCGGGCGGCGATCGCCCCACGGGAGAGGCAGGACCTCGACGCTACCCCCGGCCCCGGTGATGGCTGCTTCGGCCGCCTTGGAGAAGGCGTGGGCCTTGACGGTCACCTTGCGGGACAGCTCACCCCGGCCCAGCACCTTGACCAGGGCGCCCTTGTGGGTCAGGCCCTTGGCGTGCAGGGTCTCGGGCGTGATCTCGTCCAGCTCGGACGCCTCGATGGTGTCGAGGTTGATGGCCTGGTACTCGACCCGGAACGGGTTGTTGAAGCCCTTGAGCTTGGGGATGCGCATGTGCAGCGGCATCTGCCCGCCCTCGAAGTTGCGGGGGACGGTCCCGCGGGCCTTCTGGCCCTTGGTGCCGCGGCCGGCGGTCTTGCCGCCCTTGCCGCCGATGCCCCGGCCCACCCGCTTGCTCCTCTTCGTCGAGCCGGGCGCGGGCACGAGGTCGTGGACCTTGATGGTCATGACTGGCTCTCCTCGTCCTCGATGACGCGCACGAGATGGGGGACGCGGGCGATCATGCCGCGGATCTCGGGGCGGTCGGGCAGCGTGTTGGTCTTGCCGATGCGGCCCAGGCCGAGGGCGCGGAGCGTGCCCTTGTGCTTGGGCTTGACGCCGATGGCCGAGCGCACCTGGGTGACGGTGATGTCGGCCATCAGACCGCCTCCGGCTCCATCCGGGAGCGCTCGCTCTCGCGGTAGGCCTGCACCAGCGCGCCGGGGAAGAGCTCCTCGGGCGACTTGCCGCGCAGCTTGGCCACCTCGTCCGGGCGCTTGAGCGCCTTGAGGCCCTGGATCGTGGCCCGGGCCACATTGATGTGGTTGGACGAGCCCAGCGACTTGCACAGCACGTCGCGGATGCCCGCCTCCTCCAGGATGGCGCGCGCCGCCCCGCCGGCGATGACGCCGGTACCGGGGGCCGCGGGCTTCATGAACACGCGCCCGGCGCCCATCTCTCCCGTCACCGGGTGGACGATGGTGGTGCCGGCCAGCGCCACCTTGAACAGGTTCTTGCGCGCCTCTTCGGTGCCCTTCTGGATGGCGAGGGGCACCTCCTTGGCCTTGCCGTAGCCGAGGCCGACCCGACCGTTGCCGTCGCCGATCACCACGAGGGCGGTGAAGCTGAAGCGGCGGCCGCCCTTGACCACCTTGGCGACGCGGTTGATGTTGATGACCCGCGACTCGTGCAGCGTGGCGTCGCCCGAGGCGCGGGGGTTCTCGCGGGGCTCGCGGGGTTGGCGGTCCCGGGGACCGCGGCCGCCGCCGCCTCCGCCTCCATGTCCGTTGGGCATCTAGAACTCCAGTCCTGCTTCGCGGGCGGCCTCGGCCACGGCCGCGACCCGGCCGTGGTAGAGGAAGCCGCCCCGGTCGAACACGACGCGCTCGATCCCCGCGTCCTTGGCCCGCTCGGCCACCCGCTGGCCCACCTTGGCCGCGGCGTCCTTGTTGGACGAGCCGGCGCGCAGGTCGGCCTCGTGGGTGGAGGCCGACGCCAGCGTCTTGCCGGTGCGGTCGTCGATGACCTGGGCGGAGATGTGGCGGTTGGAGCGGAACACGGCGAGACGGGGGCGCTCGGCCGTGCCCCGCACGTGCTTGCGCACGCGGGCGTGGCGCCGGATGCGGGCGTCGCGCTTCTGCTTGGCAGCGTTGCTCATCGTTACTTACCGGCCTTTCCGGCCTTGCGCTGGACGTACTCGCCCGCGTACCGCACACCCTTGCCCTTGTACGGCTCGGGCTTGCGCCACGCCCGGATGTCCGCGGCCACCTGGCCGACGGCCTCCTTGTCGATGCCGGTGACCACGATGCGGTTGGGCGCCGGGACCTCGAAGGTGATCCCGTCCGGGGCGGTGATGTTGACGGGGTGGCTGAAGCCGAGGGCCAGCTGCATGGACCCCGGGCCCTGCGCGGTGGCCCGGTAGCCGACGCCGACGATCTCCAGCTCCTTGCGGAAGCCCTGGGTCACGCCGAGCACCATGTTGTTGACCAGCGACCGCACCAGGCCGTGCATGGCCCGGTTCTGGCGCTCGTCGTCGGGGCGCTCGACGACCAGGTTGTCGCCGTCCTGGCGGACGGTGATCACGCCGGGGATGTCGCGCTCCAGGGTGCCCTTGGGGCCCTTGACGCTGATGTGCGCGCCCGAGATGGCGACGTCGACGCCGCTGGGCACGGGGATGGGAGCCTTGCCGATGCGAGACATGTCAGATCACCACACGTAGCAGAGGACCTCGCCGCCGACCTTGCGCCTGCGCGCCTCGCGGTCGGACAGCAGTCCCTGGCTGGTCGAGATGACGGCCACGCCCAACCCACCGAGGACCCGCGGGACCTTGGTCGAGGGCGAGTAGACGCGCAGACCCGGCTTGGACACGCGCTTGATGCCCGAGATGGTGCGGGCGCGCTCGGGGGAGTACTTCATCCTCACGTGCAGGGTCTTGCCCGGCTTGTCCGGGTTCTCCTCCACGTCGAACGCCTCGATGTAGCCCTCGGTGGCCAGGACGCCCGCGAGGGCCTCCTTGAGCTTGGAGGACGGCATCCGCACGTCATCGTGCATCGCGATGTTGGCGTTGCGGATGCGCGTGAGCATGTCGGCGATGGGGTCGGTCATGGTCATGTGCGGCCTCCCCTCACCAGCTCGCCTTGGTGACGCCGGGCAGCTCGCCGGCGTGGGCCAGCTCGCGCAGGCAGATGCGGCACAGCCCGAACTTGCGGAACACCGCGCGCGGGCGGCCGCACCGCCGGCACCGGGTGTAGGCCCGCACCTTGAACTTGGGCTTGCCCTGCTGCTTGTTGATGAGCGCTGTCTTCGCCATGGCTTACTGACCCTCGCGCTTGAACGGGAACCCCATGGCCAGCAGCAGGGCACGACCCTGGTCGTCGCTGCCGGCGGTGGTGACGATGGTGATGTCCATGCCCCGGGGCTGATCGATGTTGTCGTAGTCGACCTCGGGAAACACGAGCTGCTCCGTGAGGCCGAAGGTGTAGTTGCCGCTGCCGTCGAACGACCGGGGGTTGAGGCCCCGGAAGTCCCGGATGCGGGGGATGGCGATCGAGATCAGCCGGTCCATGAACTCCCACATGCGGTCGCCCCGCAGGGTGACCTTGGCGCCGATGGCGTTGCCCTCGCGCAGCTTGAAGCCGGCGATGGAACGCTTGGCCCGGGTGATGACCGGCTTCTGGCCGGCGATCGTGGTGAGGTCGCGCACCGCCCCTTCGAGCAGCGAGGCCTGGGCGGTGGCCGCGCCGACGCCCATGTTGATCACGACCTTCTCCAGCCGCGGCACCTGCATGACGTTGCTCAGCTCCAGCTCGCTCTTGAGCTGGTCGCGCAGCGTCTCGTGGTACCGGACCTTGAGCCGGGGAACGTTCCGTTCCTTCGTGGCGGTGTCGGTCACTGGATCTCACCTCCACACTTCTTGCAGATGCGGACCTTGGCGCCCGAGGGGTCGATCTTGTAGCCGACCCGCGTGGCCTTGCCGCACGACGGGCACACCAGCGCCACGTTGGACACGGGCAGCGGCATGTCCTTGTCGATGATGCCGCCCTGCTGGGTGGTACGGGTGGGGCGCTGGCTCTTGCGGGCCACGTTGACGCCGTCGACGATCACCTTGCCGTCGCGGGGCAGGGCACGCATGACGTTGCCCTCCTTGCCCCGGTCCTTGCCCGTGAGGACGCGGACCCGGTCGCCCTTGCGAATCTTCAGTCCGGACATCACAGGACCTCGGGGGCGAGAGAGACGATCTTCATGAACCGCTTGTCACGCAGCTCCCGGCCCACCGGGCCGAAGATGCGGGTGCCGCGGGGGTTGCGGTCCGGGTTGATGAGGACGGCCGCGTTCTCGTCGAAGCGGATGTAGCTGCCGTCGGGGCGCCGGCGCTCCTTCTTGGTGCGGACCACCACGCACTTGACGACGTCGCCCTTCTTGACCGACGCGCCGGGGATGGCGTCCTTGACCGTGGCCACGAAGATGTCGCCGATCGAGGCATAGCGGCGGCGTGAGCCACCCAACACCTTGATGACGAGCACCTCCTTGGCGCCCGAGTTGTCTGCCACCTTGAGGCGGCTCTCCTGCTGGATCATGGCCTACTTCGCCCTCTCCAGGATCTCGACCAGCCGCCACCGCTTCTGCTTGGACAGCGGGCGGGTCTCC
>JBKPRS010000547.1:0-3306 GCA_046734695.1 Actinomycetota bacterium
GGCGCTGGCCCGGGAGGCGGCGCGCATGGCCGACGCCGTGGCCTGGCGGCTGCGCCGGGCGGAGATGGTGGCCCGCACCGTCACGGTCAAGGTGCGCTTCGGCGACTTCCGCACGGTGACCCGCTCGATCACCCTGCCGGCACCGATCGACGACGGGCCGGCGGTGACCCGCCACGCCCAGGCGCTGCTCGCTGGGCTCGATCCCGCGCCCGGGGTGCGGTTGCTCGGCGTCACCGTGTCGGGCCTGCTCGAAGGGGCCGGACGCCAGCTCAGCTTCGACGACGCCGGCGCCCCGTCGTGGCAGGACGCGAGCGGCGCGATCGACGCGATCCGGGAGCGCTACGGCACCGGCGCCATCGGCCCGGCGGCCGCCGTGGGGCGGGACGGGCTCCGGGTCAAGCGCCGCGGCGACGGTCAGTGGGGCCCCGATGACGGTCCGGTGCAGGCCCGGTGACGAGAGATTGACAATTTCTCGCGCATTCACGCGTTGTCGTTCGCCAAAGCCTGTGGAACACTTGATCGCACCGGTTCGGTCAGCCGGGCGACAAGGGGTCTGAGGTGCCGCTTTCCGAGGACGAGGAACGCATCCTCCAGGAAATTGCACAGCGGTTCTACGAGGACGATCCGTCCTTCGCGCGTGAGGTCAGCGAGACCACGCTGTACCGCCACACCGTCCGCCGCATGAAGTGGGCGGTGGTGGGTTTCATCGCCGGGGCCGTGTTCCTGATCGCCAGCCTCTCCACTTCGTACCTGCTGTCCTTCGCCGGGTTCCTGCTCATGCTGGCGTGCGCGCTGGTGTTCGAGCGGAACCTGCGCAAACTGGGGCGGGCCGGGCTCGACCAGCTCACCCGCACCGTCCGGGCCAACGGCCTGCGCGACGCTCTCGGCGGCGCGGGCAAGCGCATGCGCGAGCGCTTCCGCCGCGACGAGCCCGAAGACGAGGAGTAAGCCCCGAGCTCCTCGCCTCTAGGCGGACGCGGGCGCGCAGACGCGCACCCGCTGCTCAGCTCAGACCCTGGGTGGCGACCAGGCGGCTGGGGCGAACCCGCCGCACCCGCCTGATGTCGAAGTGGGCGAGCACACGGCTCAACACGGCCTGGCGGCGGGAGGCCTCGGCGGCCACCGCGGCGGAGCCCTCCTCGGCGCCCGCGACCTCATCGTCGGTCGGTGTCTCCTCCGCGTAGGCGATGCGCTCCATCGTGAAGGCCATGCCCCGAGCCGCGTCGGCGGTGGACGGCATGGCTGTCGCCAACCGCTCGGCCGTCTCCGACAACGTCAGGTAGGTGGGCAGTGCGACGCCCGCGTCGGTGGCGTGCTCGGTGGCGACCCGCCACGCGAGCCGGACCCGGTCCGCGGGGGCGGAGGCCCGGCGGCGCCGGCTGACCCGCTGGGCGAGCAGCACGAGCGGCACGATCACGATGTAGGCCAGCACCAGCATGCCCGCCACCTTGAGGGCGGTCTTGACCGGTCCGGGGAGCACGCCGTCGTCCTGGGTGGTGGTGTCACCACCGCCGGGGTTGCCGACGTCCAGGTTGGGCGTGTCGCCGGTCTCCAGGTTCGGCGCGTCGTTGATGCCCAGGTCCTGGTTCGGGTCGGCCTGGTCCGCGGGCGTCTCGGGACCGTTGGCGGTCTCCTGGCTCTCCTGGACGCCGAGGAAGTCCCCGGCCCCGGGCGGCCCCCGGCCGGGCGTCGGCTCGAACGGCACCCACCCGTACTCGCCGAGGTAGACCTCGGGCCAGGCGTGGGCGTGGATGCCGCGCACCCGGTACAGGTTGGGGTCGTTGGGGTCCCGGATCCCCGGGGTGAACCCGACCGCGACGCGAGCGGGGATGCCCACGGCGCGCGCCATGGCGGCGTACGCCCCGGCGAACTGCTCGCAGTAGCCCCGCCTGGTGCTGAACAGGAAGTTCTCGAGCGCCCGGTTGCTGTGCCCAGGGCCCACGCTGAGGTCGTACTCGAAGCCGTTGCGCAGGAAGTTCTGGAGCAGCAGGGCCTTGTCGTAGGTGGTGTCGCCGCCGTTGGTCACCTGCTCCGCCAGGTCGGTGACCCGCTGGGGGAAGTCGCTCGGCAGCTGGGTGAACGTCCTGTCGATGCTCTGGGGGATCTCCTGCGACGCGCCCCGGAGCTGATCGGCCGTCCAGTTGGGCACCGCCGACTCGACGTCATAGCTGTAGCCGTCGGAGGTGTCGACCCGGCGGTCCACCAGCAGGGTGCTGGACCGCTCGTCGAAGTCGGCGGGCTGGTGGTCGTCGCCGGTGGCGATGGACCGGGGCTCGAAGGCGGCGGGCAGCCAGACCGAGCGCAGGCCGGTGATGTTGAAGGTCTGGTGGACCGTCTGCGTCTCCGACGCAGGGTCGAGCTCCCGGGGCAGCTCGCCGTTGGCGTCCTGGGTGCGGTAGGCCGACTTCCAGATCTCGCCGTCGAAGGTCTCCAGCGCGGTCAGGCGCCAATAGGAGCGCACCGGGCTCTGCACCGTGAACAGCTCGACGTTGGTCTGATCGACCTGGCGGGTCTGCAGCTGCACCATCGGGCTGCGCACCACGCGGGTGGGCGTGTCGCGGGTGAGGTCCCGCCACGCCAGCAGCGCGTCCTCGTCCGCCCCCGGCAGCTGGGGACCGGCGATGGCCCCGCCGATGACGGCCAGGCCTATGAGCGCGCCGCCCGTGCCGAGCAGCGACCAGCGGCCCTGGGCGCGGTGCTCGCTGGCCCAGCGCGAGGTGCGCTCCTGGTTGGACGTCCGCTGGAGCAACACGAACAGCAGCGCCGAGCCGGCGAACAGGCCGGCGCTCGCCACCGGGCTGCCGGAGCCGCCCAGTGCGGCGGAGAACACGAACAGGGTGGTGGCCGGGAGCAGCGCCTCGAACGTGGCCATGACCCGGAAGGCGGCCCAGTCGGCCACGAACACGATCAGCCAGATGGCGGCGACGCTCACGGCCAGGAAGCCGTTCTCCACCGGCGCCGGGGCGCGGACCTTGCCGAACAGCCGCCAGGCGTGCTGCAGGTCGTCGCCCGCCTTGGTCCAGGTCTCGCCCGTGGGCAGCAGCCAGTGGGTGGTGTCGGGGAACCGGGTCCAGGAGATGAAGATGACGGCGAGCGCCACCGTGATCAGCGCGGCGGGCACCAGGTGGACCCGGGCCCGGCGCAGCCCGGCCACGGCGACATGGGCCACGATCGCCGCCGCCACCAACGGCCCGCGGTAGGAGCCGTTGATGAACAGGCGGTGCATGCCCACGACGGCCGACAGCGTGACGAGGCCGAGCGCGAGCTCGTTGGCCAGCAGCAGATGGTCGTTGCGCCGCTTGCTCA
>JBKPRS010000548.1:0-5783 GCA_046734695.1 Actinomycetota bacterium
CCTGAGGCTACATATTTAGAGTTATCGCCGTGTGACCGGACATACGGTTGTCACCCCAGGCGACACGCGTCGTGCGCCTGCTGGCGGACGAGCCGGCGCGATGGCGCTTCGGCTACGAGATGTTGGGTCTCCTCGGGCTCAAGTCGGGTTCGCTGTACCCGATCTTGATGCGCCTGGCGGATCGGGGCCTGCTCGAGGCGCGCTGGGATCAGGACGTCCTGCCGGGTCGTCCGCCGCGCCACCTGTACCGATTGACGCCCGAGGGCCTGGCGGTGGCCGCCGGCGTGGCGCAGCCGGAGGGGCTCGTGGCGCCTGGCGACCCGGAGATGGCCTGGTGATCGTGGTTGTCGTGGTGGCCGTCGCGGTCGCCGCGGTGGTGCGCTGGATGCGCGCCGGGCGGGGTGCCGGTCGCGATCGAGATCTGCGCCGAGGTCCACGCCTGCTGCTGGGCACGGCGGCGCACCTGTTCCCGCGGGAGCGCCGGGAGTGGGCCCGGGCCATGTTCGCCGAGCTCGACGAGGTTCCGGGGTCCTTCGCCCGCTGGCGCTTCGCCCTGGGCGGGCTGTGGGCGGGCCTCGTCGCCTCCGGGCGCCGACCTGTGCCGGTCGCCGGCACGGCCGTCGTGGTCGGGGTCGCCGCTGGGGTCGGAGCGGTGGTGTACGCCGTCTCACCGGTGACACACGTGTTCGCGGTCGCCCTGGCGACCACATTGGTGCCGGCCGGGATCGCCTGGCCTCGGCCGCAGGCCGCCGGCGCGACGAGGGCTCGCGTGTTGGGCGTGACACTGCTCGCCGGCGTGACCGCGTGCGTGGCGCTGACGCTGTTCGGCGTGGCGGCCTACCCGGCCGCCGCCGGGGACGATGGCGCTACGACGGTCTACTCACTGGTGCTGGCCGCCGTGCTCGGCGCCTATGTGTGGGTCGGGTTGGGCGCGTGGCGCGCCGACCGTCACGATCACACGTCGCCGGCGTCCGGCGCTGTGCTCGCCGGCCTGCTGTTCGGCGCCGGATTGGCGGTCGTCGGGGTGATCGCGGACCGGTTCGGCCTGCTGGCTCTCGTGGCCGTGAGCGGCGTGGCCGGCCTGCTGCTGGCGGGGGCCTTCGGCGCCCGCCTGGTCCGGCGGGGGACGACCGAGCGCGGGTTGGTCGCGGCCGGTCTGCGGGTCGGTTCTGTCGCCGCGCTGGCCTACTTCGTGGTCGGGATGTCGGCGACCTACATCACGGCGTCCTGGCCGGTGCACGACGAGGAGGTGCTCGACGCGTTCCGGGCCAGTGGGCTGCCTGATCTCGCCACCTACCTCGTCAGCGATGCGTTGGGGAGCGCGATCGCGGCGCTGGTCGGGCTGCCCGTCGTGGTGCTGGGCGCCATCTGGGCCGGCGGCACACTGGTCCGCCCCGGGGTCGGGGACCTGGGAGGGGACTCCGTTCGCTGATCGCGCCTGGGCCGTGGCGACGCTGCGCCGGGGCCTGGTCCCCTAGGTCACGTTCTCGAGCCGGCCCGGCCCCGTGTCCGTCGCGTCGGACGGCTGGTCGCGGGCGGCAGGCTGAGCGTCGGACGCGGGCAGCTCGACCCCCGCGTGCGCATAGGCCTCGGGTTGGTCGAGCGTCTCTCGTTCGAGCAGGGCGTGGGCGAGCGTCTCGAGCCGGCTGCGCTCGCGCTGGAGCAGCTCGATCACCTCCGCCTCGGCGCCGTCGACGATCCGGCGGACCTCCTCGTCGACCAGCTGCTGGGTCTCACCCGAGGCCGGTGCTGCGCCGGGGAGCAGCAGGCGGTCGTCGCGGCCGTCGGTCACCGCGATGGCGCCGATCGCGTCGCTCATGCCCCAGCGGCCGACCATGCTGCGGGCGATCTGCGTCAGGTTCTGGATGTCCGACTCGGCACCGGTCGTGAGGTCGTCGAACACCACCTTCTCCGCGGCGCGCCCGCCGAGCGCCACCTTGATCTTGGCCACCAGCTCGCCCTGGCTGTAGCTGTAGCGGTCGCTGTCCGGAGTGGAGAGGGTGACGCCGAGCGCTTGGCCACGCGGGATGATCGACACCTTGCGCACCGGGTCGGCGCCGGGGGTGAGCATGCCCACCAGCGCGTGGCCGGACTCGTGGTAGGCGGTGCGGGTGCGATCCGCCTCCGTCATCACCACCTGGCGCTCGGCTCCGAGGACGATCTTCTCGATCGCGTCGGTGAAGTCGCGCTGCTCGACCGCGACGTGATCGCGGCGGGAGGCGAACAGCGCGGCCTCGTTGACGATCAGCGCCAGGTCGGCACCGGTCGCGCCCGGTGTCGCCGCCGCGATGCCGCCGAGGTCGACGTCCGGAGCGAGTGGCACGGAGCGGGTGTGGATCTTCAGGATCTGCACGCGGCCGTTGCGGTCCGGGGGCTGGACCGCGATGCGGCGATCGAACCGCCCCGGGCGGAGGAGCGCCGGGTCGAGGACCTCGGGGCGGTTGGTCGCGCCGAGGACGATCACGTTCGTGCCGGGCTCGAAACCGTCCATCTCGGTGAGGATCTGGTTCAGCGTCTGCTCGCGCTCGTCGTTGCCGCCGCTGAGTCCGCCCACGTTGCCCGACCGGGAGCGGCCGATCGCGTCCAGCTCGTCGATGAAGACGATCGCCGGTGCCGCCGCCTTGGCCTGCTTGAACAGGTCACGCACCCGCGACGCACCGACACCCACGATCGCCTCGACGAACTCCGAGGCCGACGCCGAGAAGAAGGCCGCGTCGGCCTCGCCGGCCACGGCGCGGGCGAGCAGCGTCTTGCCGGTGCCCGGCGGCCCGTAGAGCATCACACCCCGCGGGACCCGGGCGCCGAGCCTCGTGTACCGGTCGGGGTTCTTGAGGAAGTCCACGACCTCGGCGAGCTCCTGCTCCGCCTCGTCGATGCCGGCGACGTCGTCGAAGCAGACCCGCTCAGGGCGGCCGGGGCTCACCCGGCGCGCCGGGGAGCGGCCGAAGGCGCCGAGGACGCCGCCGCCACCTCCCGCCTGCCGGCGGTACAGCCAGAGGAAGAACCCGACCAGCAGGAGCGTCGGCAGGAGGCCGAGCACGAGCGAGGCCAGGAGCGACCGGCCCGCGTCGGGCGGCTCGGCGTTGATGACCACGTTCTCGCGCGCGAGCAGCTCGGTGAGCTCGGCAGGGTCGATGAAGGCAGGGATCTCGGTCTTGAACTTGGTGACCGCGACAGGCTTCGTGTCGCCGGGCGCGTCGTAGGTCGCCTCGCGCTTCAGCTGGCCCTCGATGGAGGCTGCCCGGGAGCTGATCTCCTCGACGTTGCCGTCCTCGACCTGGGTGACGAAGAAGGGCTGGTAGGGCACCCGCTTCCGGTCCGCCGGCCGGCCGGTCATGAACGAGAGCAGGAGGTTCAACGCCAACACTGCCACCACGACCCAGGTGAACCACCTGTTGCGGGGGAACCGTGGCGTCCCGGAAGGTTCGGGTGCCCCGCGCCCGTCGGGGGCCGGGTCCACCCGCCAGCCCGCGCTCGTAGGCTCGGGCGGCGGTCGCGGCGGCGCCGAAGCCGGCTCAGGCGCCGGCCGGCTCATGCTCCGCGTCCCGGCCGACCGGCTCGTCCGCCATGTACCGAGCGTACCAGTCGGGCCGCTTCGGATCGGCCTGTCCGAGCCGGCCCCCGACGCGATCCTCTCCGCCCTGACCTCGTTCCTGACTGCCTAGTCGACGAGGTAGGTCTCGTAGACCACGCCTGCGGCCTGGCGGCCTCCGACGCCCACGAAGACGCCCTTGTTCAGCCAGTCGAGCTCGGGAGACGAGGTCTCGATCTGGGTCGAGGTGCGGAAGGTGTACTCACTGGGCGCGACGTCCTCGCCGCGCCCGAGACGGGCGAGGACCTCGGCCCGGCCATGCCGAACACCTCGGGACTGCACGTAGAGGAGGTCACCGCCCTCGGTCTCCAGCGTGTAGCGGATGTCGCCGAGGGCGGTGCCATCGGCCAGGACGGTCTGCCAATCTGCGCTCGCACCCGGAAGGAGCCGCCCGTGGATCTCGGGGCCCGTGAAGGTCCCGCCGGTCAGGGGCACGATGCGCCGGCGCCCGCCGGCTGTCTCACCGAGGTCGAGCGGCCGGCCGAGCGTGGCGTCCAAGCGGTACACCAGGCGCAGGCGCGGGTCCGGCAGCCCCGTCGGGTCGGTGCCACTGCCGGCGGCTTCGGGGTCGTTGGGATGGGGGTCGAGCGGCGTCACCGTGATCGTCATCCAGTCACGAAGCGGCAGGCCGGCCAGCAGAGCATCGAGCTCCGCCTGGCTACCGGCCCGGTAGAGGCCGAGGACCCTGGTTTCGCCGGGCGCGGCCGGTCGCTTCCAGACGCGCCGGAGATGGCCCTGCCTCACCAGGTCGGCGGCGGCGACCGCCTCGGCGCTCTCGCGCCTCTCGACCTCGGATCGGGGCGTGCCGTCGGGGATGTCGACCGCGAACTCGACCAGGAACTCCGAGGATCCAGCCGGATCGGACGGGTGCGCCACGTCACTCATGAGAGCCGGTCGGCGTCCACCACGGCGTCGACGAAGGGCCCGGGCGCTTCCTGTGGCAGGTTGTGTCCGACGCCGCCGGTGACGGTGCGGTGCTCGTACACGGCCGAGAACTTCGTCGCGTAGGCGGCCGGGTCGGGATGCGGCGCACCGTTGGCGTCGCCTTCGAGCGTGATGGTGGGCACGGTGACGACCGGCCGGGCGGCCAGACGCTCCTCCAGCTCGTCGTAGCTGGACTCGCCCGGCGCGAGGCCGAGCCGCCAGCGGTAGTTGTGGATCACGATGTCGACGTGATCGGGGTTGTCGAAGGCTGCCGCGCTCCGGTCGAACGTCTCGCGGTCGAAGGTCCACTGCGGTGAGGCGGTGTGCCAGATGAGCTCGGCGAACTCATTGCGGTACGTGTCGTACCCGGCCCGGCCCCGCTCGGTCGCGAAGTAGTACTGGTACCACCACGACAGCTCGGCGGCCGGAGGCAGCGGCGCCTTGTTGGCTTCCTGGCTGCCGATGAGGTAGCCGCTCACGGACACCAGGGCGCGGCAGCGGTCGGGCCACAGGGCGGCGACCACGCCGGCCGACCGCGCCCCCCAGTCGAAGCCTCCGATCACCGCCGAGTCGATGCCGAGGGCGTCCATCAGGGCGACGACGTCGACCGCCAGGGCGGACTGCTGGCCGTTGCGGACCGCGCCGTCCGACAGGAAGCGGGTCGTGCCGTAGCCCCGTAGGTACGGCACGACCACCCGGTACCCCGCCGCCCCCAACGCGGGCGCGACCTCGGCGTAGCTGTGGATGTCGTAGGGCCAGCCGTGGAGCAGCACGACGGGCCGGCCGCCGGGCGGTCCGATGTCCACGTACCCGACATCCAGTAGGCCGGCGTCGATCTGGCGGACCGGTCCGAACGACGTCGCGTCCACCTCAGCTCACCGCAGCGATAGCGGCCTCGATCACCGCGACGACCGCGTCGGGCTGGGAGATCATGATCACGTGCGAGCCCTCCACCTCGGTGATCTGAGCGCCGGCGCGCTCGGCGTGGGACCGCACGACATCGGTGCCGGCCGCCTTGTCCCCGGTGGCGACGACGGCCCACGACGGCAAGCGCTTCCAGGCCGGGGGACCGGACGGCTCGCCGAACGCGACCTCCGACACCGGCCGCTGGTTGACCGCGATGAAGGCGGCGTCCAGGTCGGACACGTCGGACGCGAAGGCGTCGCGGGCCTTGGCGGGATCGATGGTGAACTCGGTCGCCGTCCCGCTGTCGGTCGGGTACTGGTGGGGCACGAGCGCCGAGTTGAGGACGCTGTCCTTGGACCCC
>JBKPRS010000549.1:0-9796 GCA_046734695.1 Actinomycetota bacterium
GTCCTGGCCGACGTGCCCGCCGCCTCGCTGCACGAGGACGCCCCGCTGCTGGACCGGCCCCGGGCCGAGCCGGCCGACCGGTCCGCCCGCCTGGCGGACGAGGCCGATGCCGCGTTGCCGCCGCCGGCCGATCCGGGCGCCGACATGGTGGCGATGCTCAGCGACACCTCCTGGGTGTCGGGCCAGTACGACACCCAGCTGTTCCTCAACACCGTGGAGGGACCGGGCGGTGACGCCACCGTGCTGCGGCTCAAGCACCCGGTGACCGGGGCCGACACCGGCCGGGGCCTGGCCCTGACCTGCGACGGCAACCACCGCTGGTGCGCGCTCGATCCCCGCGAGGGCACCGCCCTCGTGGTGGCCGAAGCGGTGGCCAACCTGGCGTGCGTGGGCGCCCGCCCGCTGGCGCTGGTCAACTGCCTCAACTTCGGCAACCCCACCCACCCCGAGACGATGTGGCAGCTGTCCGAGGCCATCGACGGCATGGGCGACGCCTGCCGGGCGCTGGGGCTGCCGGTGGTGGGCGGCAACGTCAGCCTCTACAACGAGTCCCGCGGGCGCGACATCGACCCCACGCCGGTGGTGGCGGTGGTGGGGATGATCGACCGGCTGGCGGTGGCGCCGCCCGGCGTCGGGCTGGTTCCGGGCACCCGCATCGTGGTCGTGGGCGACGAGCCCGCCACGCTGTCGGGCTCGCGCTGGGCCTGGAGCCAGGGCCACAAGGCCGGCACGCCGCCCACCCTCGACCTGGACGCCCACCGGCGGGTGTGCGACGCCGTGCGCGACCTGGTGATCGACGGCCTGGTGCTGGGCGTGCACGACACGGCCGACGGCGGCCTGGGCCCGGCCCTGGCCGAGATGGCCGTGGCCAGCGGCGTCGGCGCCCGGGTCACGGTCCCGCCCGACGACGCGGCCGGCGGCATGGCCCACCGGTGGCTGTTCGGCGAGTCGCCCAGCCGCTTCCTGCTGGCCATCGACCCCGCGGCCGAGGGCGAGGTCGGGCGCCGCCTGACCGCGGCCAGCGTCCCGGCCACCGTGGTCGGCGAGGCCGGCGGCGACCGCCTGGTGGTCGAGGGCCCGCCCTCCGTCGCGCTCGACCTCGACCTGGCGGAGGTCACGGCGGCCTGGCGCGGCCGCCTCCCCGAGCTCCTGGGCCAGGGCACGACCCAGGGTTGACGGCTCTTCGGATCTGAGCGGGGTCTGGTGATGAGCCGCGAGTCTCACCAGGCGATGGAGAGACTGTGGACATGGAGTTCTTCTGCTACCACCGCGATCGGCCCGGCTCCGTGGCGCTGCGCGACGAGCTGCTGGAAGAGCATTGGTCTTACATGGACCGGTATGCGACGGAGATGATCGCCCGTGGCCCGACCCTCGCCAGTGACGGCGAAACGCCCACTGGCAGCGTGCACATCATCGACCTGCCAGACCCCGCCGCCGGCCGCGCGTTCGCGTTCGACGAGCCCAACTACCAGGCCGGCGTGTACCGGGACGTGCTGCTGCGCCGGTGGCGCAACGCGCTGGGGCGAACCATGTGGGACTTTCCCGGCGGCCGGACCGGTGGCCACCGTTATCTCGTGCTCGGCCTCAGCTCGGGGCAGGCCATCGACACGGCCGTACCTCCCGACCGGCACGAGCTGATTGCGTACGGCCCGCTGCTATCTGACGATGGCGCAACCTGGCTGGGTACGGCAGCTCTGCTCCGGGCGCCGGACCCGGCCACGGCACGCGCCGTCCTGACCCCCAACCGGTACGCAGCCATCGAAGTCCACAACTGGCAGTTCGGTGGGCGGTCGTAATCGGTCAGGACCGGTGGGACTCCTCCGGGACGTCCTCGGCTTCCTCGCTCACGGCGTCGCCGGCGGCGCCGGCGGGCTCGGTGCCGTTGGTACCGGCGCCGTTGGTGCCGTTGCCGTGGGGGAGGGCGGGCTCGCCGTCGGTGCCGTCCAGGTCGAGGGCGCCGACCAGGCCGGCCTCGGCCTCGTCGATGGCCACGTCAGGCTGGAGGTCGTGGACGATGCGCCACATCAGCTTGTCGAGCACGAAGAACTTGGCCAGCCACAGGACGCCGAACCCGAAGAGCTGGGCCATGGCGTTGATGGCGGTCGAGTGCCAGCGCTGGTCCGCGTAGTGCACGGCCAGGAGGGAGAAGACCACGCCCAGCGCCGACATGGCCCAGAACGGGACGACCTCGCCCCACAGCCGGTTCTTGCCCGACTGGCTCCAGGTCCAGCGCCGGTTGATCGTGTAGTTGGGGATCGCGCCGGCCGAGACGGAGACGAGGTTGGAGACGACCGCGTCCCAGCCCAGCAGGCCGTTGCAGATCCAGAAGACCGGCTGCCCGACGCACACCGCCACCACGGACGCGCCCGAGTACTTCGCCAGCTTCCGCACCGTCGGTGACCGCAGGTCGAGAAGCATCGACGAACCAGGCTAGAGCACCCCGGGAGGGGGTTTCGCCGATATGGCCCCCGGACCGGGCAGACTGGGGCGGTGATCGACTCGCGCGACGCTGGGGCCGAGGACGGCAGTCTGCGGGAGGCGTGCGGCGTCTTCGGCGTCCACGCCCCGGGCCAGAACGTCACGCAGCTCACCTACCTGGGACTTTTCGCCCTCCAGCACCGCGGCCAAGAGGCGGCGGGCATGGCGGTCAGCGACGGCGATCTGCTCACCGTGGTCAAGGACCAGGGCCTGGTGGCGGCCGTGTTCGACGACCGCACCCTGGCCGGCCTGGACGGGCACCTGGCCATCGGCCACTGCCGCTACTCGACCACCGGGTCCTCGACGTGGCGCAACGCCCAGCCCGCCTACCGGTCCGTGGGCGAGCGCATGTTCGCGCTGGGCCACAACGGCAACCTGGTCAACACCGAGGCCCTGGTGGCCGAGGCCGGGATGCTGGAGGGCACGGTCACCAGCGACAGCGACCTCATCGCCGAGCTGATCGCCGCCGAGCTGGCCCACGAGCCGCCGCCCGTCGAGGGCGCCGATGACGACGGGCTGGAACGGGCGGTCGCCACCGTCGTGACCCGCCTCCAGGGCGCGTTCTCGCTGGTGATCATGGACCAGGCCCGGGTCATCGGCGTGCGGGACCCCCAAGGCTTCCGGCCGCTGTGCCTGGGCCGGCTGCCCGAGGGCGGCCACGTGCTGGCGTCCGAGACGCCGGCGCTCGACATCGTGGGCGCCAAGTTCGACCGCGAGCTCGACCCCGGCGAGATGGTGGTGATCGACGAGCACGGCGTGAGGGAGCTCCACCCCTTCGGCCCCGTGGCCGATCCCCACCTGTGCCTGTTCGAGTTCGTCTACTTCGCCCGCCCCGACAGCCGCCTGTACGGCCAGAGCGTGCACCAGGCCCGCATCCGCATGGGCGAGCAGCTGGCCGCCCACGCGCCGGTCGAAGCCGACATGGTGATGGGCGTCCCGGAGTCGGGAGTGCCCGCGGCCGAGGGGTTCGCCCGCGCCAGCGGCATCCCGCTGGGCCAGGGCCTGGTCAAGAACCGCTACATCGGCCGCTCCTTCATCGCCCCCAGCCAGGAGATGCGGGCCCGGGCCGTGCGCCTGAAGCTGAACCCCCTGCGCGAGAACATCGAAGGCAAGCGGCTGGTGGTGGTGGACGACACGATCGTGCGGGGCACCACCCAGCACCAGCTGGTCCGCATGCTGCGGGAGGCGGGCGCCACCGAGGTCCACCTGCGCATCCCCTCGCCGCCGGTGCGGTGGTCGTGCTTCTACGGCATCGACACCGGCGACCGCACCGAGCTGCTCGCCTACAACCTCGACGTCGAGGAGATCCGCGAGTACCTCGACGTCGACACGCTGGCCTATCTCAGCCTCGACCGCCTGGTGGCGGCCACCGGTGCCGCGGGGGCCGGATTCTGCGACGCCTGCTTCACCGGGAACTACCCGGTGGAGGTGCCGCTCACGCTGCGCAAGCACGTGCTGGAGGACAACGAGATGCCCGCCAGCGAGGCCATCGTCCAGCCGGTGCTGGACGGCACCAACGCGTGAGCCGGGCGTGAAGGGGGAGACCTACCGCGCCGCGGGCGTGGACATCGCCGCGGGCGAGGCGGCGGTCGAGCGCATCAAGGACAAGGTCCGCTCCACCTACCGGCCCGAGGTGCTGGGCGACATCGGCGGGTTCGGCGGCCTGATCGGGTTGCCCGCGGGCTGTCGGGACCCGGTGCTCGTGTCCTCCACCGACGGCGTCGGGACCAAGGCCATGGTGGCCCGGACCGCCGGCCGCTACGACACCATCGGCATCGACCTCGTGGCCATGTGCGTGGACGACATCGTGTGCCAGGGGGCGGCGCCGCTGTTCTTCCTCGACTACATCTCGGTGGGCGTCCTCGACCCGGACCAGATCGACGCGCTGGTGACCGGCGTGGTGGAGGGGTGCCGCCAGGCCGGCTGCGCCCTCGTCGGCGGGGAGATGGCCGAGCACCCGGGGGCCATGGAGCCCGGCGAGTTCGACCTCGTCGGCTTCGCGGTGGGGGTGGTCGAGCGCGACCGCATCCTCACCGGCGCCGAGGCCCGGCCAGGCGACGTGGTGCTGGGCCTGCCGTCGCCGGGGCTGCGGTCCAACGGCTACTCGCTGGCCCGCCGCGTGCTGTTCGACCGGGCCGGGCTGGCGCTGGACGACGAGCTGTTCGCGGGGCACACCGTGGCGGACGAGCTGCTGCGGCCCTCGGTGATCTACGCCCCGGCCGTGATCCGCCTGCTGGGGGACGTGGACGTGCGGGCGCTGGCCCACATCACCGGCGGCGGGCTGGTGGGCAACGTCCCCCGGGTGCTGCCGCCGGGCGTCGACGCGCAGCTGGACCGGTCCACCTGGGAGGTGCCGCGGGTGTTCTCCGAGATCCAGCGGCTGGGCGGGATCGGCGACGACGAGATGGCCCACGTGTTCAACCTGGGCGTCGGCATGGTGGCCGTGGTCCCTCCGTCGGATGTGTCCCGCGCGCTGGCCCTCCTGCGGGACGCGGGCCTCGCCGCGGCCGAGATCGGTCGATTGATGGAGTCCGACCCGGGCGGTCCCGGGCGTAGGGTCCGCCTCGGATGAGTGCGCCCGCGACCCTCGTCGAGCACCTGTTGCGCCACTCCGTGCGGGAAGGCGACTTCGTGCTCAAGTCGGGCAAGCGCAGCCGCTGGTTCATCGACGCGAAGCAGACGACGTGCCGGCCCGACGGCATGCTGCTGGTCGCCGACGCCCTGCTGGCGGTCCTGCCGGAGGACGTGACCGCCATCGGCGGGCTGACGATGGGGGCCGACGCGGCCGCGTTCGCCACCGCCGCGATCGCCGCCACCCGGGGCCGCCCGCTGCGGGCCTTCAGCGTCCGCAAGGAGGAGAAGGACCACGGCGGCGGCGGCCGGCTGGCCGGCGCGCTGGAGCCGGGCGACCGCGTCGCCATCACCGAGGACGCCGTCACCCGGGGCGTGTCCATGCTGGAGGCCGCCGAGGTGGTGCGGGCGTGCGGCGCCGAGCCGGTCCTGCTCGTCCCGGTGGTCGACCGGGGCGGCACGGTCGAGGCCCTGGCCGCCGAGGTGGGGTTGCCGGTCCGGGCGCTGGTGACCGCCCCGGACCTCGGCTTTCCCTACGAGCGCGACGTCCCCTGAAGGTCGTCGGTGCCGCGGGGGCGGTCCACGATGAACAAGGCGACGTCGTTGGCGGTGGTGCCGGGGTGGTCGCCGGCCATCTCCGAGCCGATCGCGACCGTCCAGAACTTGTAGTCGTTCTCGCTGACCTCACCGTTGTCGAACTGGTCCCTGAGGTGCTCGATGTCGCGGGTGAGCCTCTCGTGCTCGGCCAGGGGCACGGCCAGCCAGCGGGCGACCAGGTGCAGGTTCGGCTTGTCCAGCAGGGGCTCGACGTCCTCGCCCGTGGCCACCAGCAGATGCGCCGTGGTCGGACCGCCGTGGAACACCTGGCTGCGGGCGAACATGTTGCCGATGTTGGGGTCGATCTGGACCGGGATGCCGTGCCGCTCCAGCTGCAGCGCGATCCCGCGGGTGTACCAGGGGACGGCGAGGTTGGCCACCTCGTCCATCACCAGCGGATCCTCGATGCCCGCGTAGCGCACCAGCAGCGGAGCGGTGAGCGCGTCGACCACCTCGACGTCGTCACTGTGCGGCGTGCCTTCCCTGGCGCCGCTCACCGCCAGCGCGCCGGCCACGAGGACCGCGCCGACGAGGGCCGCTGCGCCGAGCGCCCGGCGGGCCGCGGGATGGCGCACCAGAGCCAGCCACAGCACCCAGGCCACGACCACCGCCACCACCATCGGTGGGGCCCAGGTGTACCTCAGCCGGTAGTCCTGCACCGGGCCTGCGGTGCGCATCACCGAGAACACCACGGTCGCCACCATGATCAGGGCGATGACGTACAGGCGCCGCGCCTCACGGGACAGGCGCCAGGCCGGCACGCCGGCCGCCACCACCAGCAGCAGCCACAACGGCTGGTAGGAGTGGAACAGGAAGCGGGACTGGCCGGTGTACTCGTCGGCGGGCAGCTTGCCGGTCAGCCACTCGGGCTTGAACGCGAACTGGCCGGCCGCCACCCGCCAGCCGTCGGTGAGCGTGTGCCCGCCCTCCGGGGGATGGCGGAAGTAGCGCCAGGCGTTGCCCGCGTTCGAGGGCTTGTGCCAGACACGGTCCAGCACCGGCGGCAGCCACAGGATCCCGAACAGCACGGCGCTGATCACGCCCGCACCCAGCAGGCCGCGCCGGTCCGGCCGCGTGTCGTCGCCGTCGCGGTCGCCGTCGCCGTCCGCGTCACCGGCCGGCCGGGCCCGGCGGGCGCGCACGATCCGGAACGCCAGCGCCGCCACGCCGAAGGCGAACAGCGGGACCGCCAGCGCCAGGAACCCGATGTGGGTCTGCACCAGGAACGAGGTCACGAACACGCCCACCGGCAGCGCCCACAGCTCGCCCGCCCACAGCGACCAGACCACGAAGGCGAGCAGGGCGAAGGGGAACACGGTGAGCGTGAGGTTCCACGAGTCGCCCAGGACCTCGGGCCCCATCGTGCGGGCCAGCAGCAGGCAGCCCAGCAGGCTGCAGATCACCAGCGGGGTGCCGCCGCGGCGGCGGGAGATGACCAGGATCCCGATGATCGAGGCCAGGTTGAGCGCCAGCGCGCCCAGCACCATGCCGATCGAGGAGTCCCCGGACAGCCAGTAGAACGGGGCCACCAGGTAGAACTGCATCGGCCCGAGGTGGGACCAGGTCCAGCGCGAGTAGAGGCCGATCAGCACCTCGTGGTGGCCGATGTCCCGGATGTGCATCTCGGTCATGGCCAGGTCGCCGGCCGGGTGGTAGTCGCCGCCGACCGTGAAGATCATGGCCAGGGCCGTCACCACGAAGGGCAGCGCGGCGATTACGAGCGCAGAACGGAAGACGAGCTTGTCCCGATGGGCGCGTCCCTGAACGGGCGCGGCCTCGTTTGTCGCGGGCGCGCCGACCGGGTCGAGGAGCTCGGTGCCATCCTTCCCCATCCGCTATTGAGTCTAGGTCAATTCCCCCGACGAGACAGCCGCGGGGTGGACGGCCACCTCGACGCGCTCGTCCTCGGCATCGACCTGCAGTGGCCCGACGGCGACACCGGCCGCGGCCACCCGGTCCCGCACCGCGGCGAGCTCGTCGCCGGGGTCGAGCCGGCCCTCACCGACCAGCACCAGCGTCTCGCCCAGCTCGACGGTCACCTGCTGGCAGGACGCGGCCAGCACCCCCAACAGCTCGACCGCCGCCAGCAGGACGGGCACCTGGTCGGCCGGGTCGTCGCCCAAGCGGGGGCCGCCGGCGGTGGCGACCAGGTCGACGTCCACGCCGACCTCCTCCCGCAGGCGCTCGACCTCGCGGGACAGGGCCTCGGCCAGCTGCGCGCCCCCGGGCCCTGAGGTGACCGTGCGCCCCTCGGGCGGCACGCCGACCATCGCGGCCCAGCGCCGGGTGAGGTGCGCCAGCAGCAGCTGCCAGAGCCCTTCCGCGCCGGTGCCCGCGCTGGCCGCGTCCAGGCGCGTGGCGAGCTCGTCGGCCCGCTCGCGCTGGCGGTCGGCGTCGGCCTGGATGCGGGTGTTGGCGGCGGTGAGCCACTCCTTCGACCCGGCCAGCTCGTCCCGCTCGGCGGTCACGGCGGCCAGCCGGCCGGCGGCTTCTGAGGCCCGGGCCTCCGACTGGGTCAGCTGGGCTTGCACCTGGCCCCGGGCCCGGGCGAGGAAGGCGCAGGCCGCTACGGCGACCGCGATGACGATCACGAGGACGATGGCCACACCGGGACGCTAATCGAGCCGCGAACGCCCTCGTCACGCACCGGGTTACGGGCGGGAGAACGCTCAGCGACCGGTGCGGATCAGCTGGGTGTGGCTGACCGAGGCGATGCGCTCCTCGGCCAGGCGGTCGGCCGCGGCTGCGGTCGTGATCCCGTCGGCCTCGGCCCGGTCGAACACCCGCAGCAGGGTGTCGTGGATGGTGCGGATCCGGTCGTAGGCCCGCTGGCGGTCGTAGCCGTGGGGCTCCTCGGCGATGTTGATGACCCCGCCCGCGTTGGCCACGAAGTCCGGGGCGTAGACGATGCCCCGCTGCCGCAACCGCTCGGCGTCCTCCTGCTCTGCTGCGAGCTGGTTGTTGGCCGATCCGACCACCGCGTCGCAGTGCAGCTCGGGGATGGTGGTGGCGTTGAGCACCGCTCCCAGCGCGCAGGGCGAGAAGATGTCGCACGGCACGGCGTGGGCCGCCTCGGGGGCCACGGCCTTGGCGCCGTCCCGGTCCACGACCATGTCCACCGCCTTGGTGTTCACGTCGGTGACCGTGAGCTTGGCCCCCTCGGTCGCCAGGTGCTCGGCCAGCGCCCCGCCCACCTTGCCCACGCCCGAGATGCACACGTGGCGCCCGCTCAGCGAGGGGGAGCCCCACAGCCGCTCGGCCACCGCCTTCATGGCCCAGAGGACGCCCCAGGCGGTGGCGGGCGACGGGTCGCCGGACCCGCCGAGCGATTCGCTGACCCCGGTCACGTGGCGGGTCTCCCGGGAGATGACGTCCATGTCGGCCTGCGTGGTGCCCACGTCCTCGGCCGTGAGGTAGCGCCCGCTCAGGCCCTCCACGAAGCGGCCGTAGGCCCGGAACAGCGCCTCGCTGCGCAGCGTGGCCGGGTCGCCGAGGATGACGGCCTTGCCGCCGCCCAGGTCGTTCCCGCACACCGCGTGCTTGTAGGTCATGCCCTTGGCCAGCCGGCACACGTCGATGAGGGCCTCGTCCTCGGACGCGTAGGGATAGAACCGGGTCCCCCCGAGGCCGGGCCCGAGCGCCGTCGAGTGGATGGCGACGATGGCCCGGAGCCCCGTGGCGGCGTCGTGGCAGTAGGCCACCTGCTCGAAGCCGTCGGCCGTGATCACCTCGAACACGCTGGGCATCACGTGGAGGGTACCCCCGCCGCGACGCCCGCGAATCCGGTTGTAGTGACGCGAGAGACGGCGAGTAGCGTCGCTCCGTGGCTCTTCCGACCGCTGCCTACTCGATCCGCCTGCGGGTCCGTCTCGACAACCGTCCCGGCTCTCTCGGCCGCCTCGCCACCGCCGTAGGCGAGGCCGGCGGCAACATCGCCGCCATCGGCGGGTTCGACGTACGCGGTCCGGCCCTGGAAGAAGACCTGGTCATCAACTGCCGCAGCACCGAGCACATCGAGCAGGTGCGGGCCGCGGCCGACGGGCTGGAGGGGTGCGAGGTGCTCGAGTGCCTCGACCGGACGTTCCTCATGCACGACGGCGGCAAGATCGAGGTGCTGGCCCGCATGCCGGTGGCCGACCGCGACGACCTG
>JBKPRS010000550.1:0-15393 GCA_046734695.1 Actinomycetota bacterium
GCGCCCCACGCCGCCCGGCGGCGGCCCCGCAGCACGGCGTTGAAGAAGGCGATGGCCAGGGCGATGACGGTGGGCCCGCGGGGGTAGTCCGACAGGCCGTAGGCCATGGTGGGGATCATGGCCAGGACCAGGCACAGCGTCGGGTAGGGCCGCCGGAGCAGCAGCGCGGCCGGACCGGCCAGCAGCAGGAAGACCGCCCACGCGTCGATCGGCTGGGCCTCGGGTTGGCCGCGCTGGGCCAGGTGGGTGATGCCGACCTGGATGGCCGCGGCGAACAGCGCGGGCCCGACGTCCCGCACCCAACCGGGCGTATCGGCCATCCTCGGCAGCAGGGCGTCGGCGTCCGCGACCTCGCGAGCTCTGGTCAGCGTGCCGGACACCGCTTGCACGGTACGGCGCCGGAGCCGGACTGCCATCCCACGCTCGGACCGATCCCCCCTACCGCGGCTGTGGTACATCAGCGGCCATGACTCCGGGCGACCTCGTCGAGATCGAGCAGATCCACCAGCTGAAGTACCGCTACGCGCGGCTGATCGACACCAAGCGCTGGGACGACCTGGCCGAGGTGTTCGCGCCCGACGCCACCGCCAGCTACGGCGGCGGGGCCACCGAGCTGGCGGGGCGGCCGGCGATCATGGAGTTCCTCACCGGCGCCATGGGCGACGAGTCCATGCTGACGAGCCACAAGATGCACCAACCCGAGATCACCCTCACCGGCCCCGACACGGCCGAGGGCATCTGGGCGCTGGACGACGTGGTCATCCTGGGCGAGCTGGGCCTGACCGTGCGGGGGTCATCGTTCTACGAGGACCGCTACGTCAAGCGCGACGGCCGCTGGCTCTTCGCCCACACCGGCTACCGCCGCGTGTACGAGGAGATCGAGCCCCGCCCGCCCGAACTGAAGCTGACTGCCAGCTGGTTCGCTACCGGCGGGCGCTCGAAGCTCCAATGACTCCCGGCCGAGCAGGTTGAGCGCTCGCCACAGCCCACGCGTGGGGATTTGCTTGTGAGCACCGGCTCCACTGCTCGGTCGGCCAGGAGACACGTCCAGGTAGGGACAACCCCACCTCGGCGACACCTGTGCGCTTCATGGTGGCGGGGACCGGCCATGCTTACGGTGTCAGCGTGATCCGTGATCTCTTCCGGCCCTGGCGCGAGCAGGCCACTTGGTGGGCGCTGACCCACCTGCTGCTCGACGCGTTCGTCGGCGCGATCACGTTCTCCGTGATCCTCACGTTGTTGATCACGACCGGGGCGCTGCTGATCACGTTCCCGCTGGCGCTCCCCTTCGCCTGGCTGCTGTTCGTCCTGGCCCACCTCATGGCCCGCATCGAGCGGTCCCGGATCGCCGCGCTGCTCGGCGTGCGGTTGGAGGACCCGGTCCCGCCGCTGCAGGGCAGCAACCCGTGGCGGCGCCTGGTGGAGCGGGCCAAGAGCCGGCCCCGCTGGAGGGAGATCGCCTACCTGCTCCTGCTGCTGCCCCTCGGCGTCGTCACGACGGTGCTCACGCTGGAGGTGTGGGCCATCTCGGCCGCCCTGCTCTTCCTGCCCCTCTACGTCGGCGTCCTGCCCGACAACACGGCCAAGCTCCACTGGGCCGACGTGTCGCAGGGCCTGGGCGCCTTCGCGCTCAGCGGGCTCGGTCTGCTGGGTGTGCTGCTGGCCGCGCCGTGGCTGACCCGGGCGCTGGCCCGGGTCGACGTGGCTGCCGGGCGCTGGCTGCTGGCGCCCCCTCGCCGGGACGAGCTCGGCGCGCAGGTGACCCGCCTGGAGACCAGCCGGGCCGCGGCAGTCGACAGCGCGGAGGCCGAGCGCCGCCGCATCGAGCGGGACCTGCACGACGGCGCCCAGCAGCGCCTGGTGGCTCTGGCCATGGGCCTGGGCAACGCCCGCGAGCGGCTGGAGCACGACCCCGAAGGCGGCCGCCAGCTCGTCGCCGAGGCGCACGAGGAGGCCAAGGCCGCGCTCAAGGACATACGCGACCTGGTGCGGGGCATCCATCCCGTGATCCTGGAGGACCGCGGCCTCGACGCCGCCCTCTCGGCGGTCGTGGCCCGCTCGCCGGTCCCGGTCACGCTCTCGGTGGACGTGGCCGAGCGCCCTCCGCCCGCGGTCGAGAGCACGGCCTATTTCTTCGTGTCGGAGGCGCTGACCAACGTGGCCCGCCACGCCGAGGCCACCCGGGCCGCGGTCAGCATCGCCCGGGCCGGCGACCGGCTGGTGGCGGAGGTGCGCGACGACGGCAAGGGTGGGGCCGTGGAGGGCGAGGGCACCGGGCTGACCGGGCTACGGGACCGCATCACCGCCCTGGGGGGCAGCATGCACGTCGTGAGCCCCGCGGGCGGTCCGACCACGGTGCTGGCGGAGCTCCCGTGCGGATCGTGATCGCCGAGGACTCGGTGTTGCTGCGCGCCGGGCTCACCGGGCTCCTGGCCGACGCGGGCCACGAGGTGGTGTCCACGGTCGACAACGCCGACGACCTGCTGGTGGTGGTGGAGCGCCACGCGCCCGACCTGTGCGTGGTCGACGTGCGCATGCCGCCGACCCACACCGACGACGGGCTGCGGGCCGCGCTGCAGATCCGGGCCCGCTGGCCGGCCATCGGCATCCTGGTGCTGTCGCAGTACGTCGAGGAGACCTACGCCAGCGAGCTGCTGGCCGACGACACCGCGGGCCTCGGCTACCTGCTCAAGGACCGCATCGCCGACGTGGGCGACTTCCTCGCCGCGGTCGAGCGGGTCGGGAAGGGCGGCACCGCGCTCGACCCGGAGGTGGTGGCCCAACTGCTGGCTCGCGCCCGGCGCAAGGATCCGTTGGAGCGGCTGTCGTCGCGCGAGCGCGAAGTCCTCGGCCTGATGGCCGAGGGCCGCAGCAACCACGCCATCGCCAGCCAGCTGGTCGTGAGCTACGGGGCTGTCGAGAAGCACGTCTCCAACATCTTCACCAAGTTGGACCTGCCGCCCACCGAGCACGACCACCGGCGCGTGCTCGCCGTGCTGCGGTGGCTGGACAGTTGAGGTCGCGGCCATGACGAAGCTCGCCTGGAGGATCGTGGGCACGATGCTGGCGGTGCCGATGCTGCTGTTCGGCGGCTGCAACACCGCGTTGGCGCTGGCCCACAGCCAGCGCACCGTGACGCTCAGCGTCCCGCTGGAAGGCATCACCGCCGTGGACGTGGGCAACAACGCGGGGAGCGTGCGCATCGTCGGGGTGCGCAACGCCGGCGAGATCACGGTCCGGGGCCGCATCGACGACGGCTGGCGGGACACCGGGCACTCGGTCACCACCGAGGGCGGCGTGCTCCAGGTCCGGGGGAGCTGCCCCGACTTCGGTTCGAACTTCTGCCACGTGCGCTACACGATCGAGGTCCCGACCACGATGCCCGTGTCGGTGCACGCGGAGGGCACGATCGACGTGACGGACATGGCCGCGGGCCTGGTCGCCAGCACCAGCGATTCCACCCTCACGCTCGAACGGGTGGACGGCGACCTGGACCTCCAGGCCAGCCAGGGCCGCATCCTCGCGAGCGACATCCGGTCCGACACGGTGCTCGCACGCGCCAACGAGGGCCACATCTCGCTCGTGTTCGCCGAGTCGCCGACTTCGGTGACCGCGCAGGCCGACCAGGGCTCGATCGAGATCGTGCTGCCCGACGACACGGTCGCGTACGCCACCACTCTCAGCGCCAACCAGGGGAACGTGACCGACGTGGTCGACCGCGACCTGGACAGCCCGCGCACGATCGTCGCCCACGCCTCCGAGGGCGACATCACGCTGACGTACGCGTCGGCCTAGAACCCGCGATCCGGGGGTTTGCCCGTCGGAAAAACGGGGATACGTTCCGCGCGGACGTCGGTGCTCGACGTCGTGATACCAGGCGACACAGCCTGGGAGGGGGAGGATGGCATGAGCATCCGCGGAACCCTGAGCCTGGCCGGAACAGGCGTGTTGGTGGCGGCCACGCTGACCGTGTCAGCGGCCCCTGGCGCGCAGGCCCAGGCCTTCGGATTCGACGACCTGACGCCGATCCAGAGACGGCTGGCCTCGGGTGCGATGAGCGAGGCCCTCGGTCCGCAGGTCGAGAGCTTCGCCGCGAACGTCGGGGCGCAACGGGCCGGCGCGGCCGCCTGCACCGCACGGCTGGGCGACAACGTCAAGGTCAACCAGAACTGCCTGAACGTCACCGACCAGCCGCTGGCCGGACGGGGCCAGGCGCAGAACGAGACCTGGGTCGCGGTCAACCCGAACGACTCCAGGCAGATCGTCGCCACCTACAACGACTACCGGCGCGGCGACGGCACCTGCGGCGTGTCCTACTCCGGCGACGGCGGACGCAACTGGGCCGACACGACCACGCCCAACGGGTTCGTGAACGGTGCGGCGTTCGGCGGCAGCGCGCGCGAGTACTTCCAGGCCAGCGGCGACACGTCGGTGGCCTGGGACAGCCGGGGCAACGCCTACCTGTCCTGCCAGGAGTTCAAGCGGGGCAACGCCGTCTCTCCCGACGTGGACCAGTCCAGCGCCTTCTACGTCTACCGCTCGACCGGCAACGGGGGCGCGTCCTTCAACTTCCCAGGACGTCCCGTGGTCGAGCACGACGACACCGCGGGCGCGGGCGACTTCCTCCTCGACAAGCAGCTGATGACCGTCGACAGCCACATGCAGAGCCCGTTCCGTGACCGGGTCTACGTCACCTGGACGACCTTCGACGCGGACGGCACCGCCTACATCTTCAGCGCCCACTCCAGCGACTACGGCGAGCACTTCAGCCCGCCGGTCCTCGTCAGCTCGGACTCGGCCCTGTGCCAGCAGACCTACGGGATCCCCACCCCGCAGGGCCGCTGCAACGTCAACCAGGACTCCCAGCCCGTCACCGCTCCCGACGGCACCGTGTACGTCGCCTGGGCCAACTTCAACACGGCCAACAGCGGCTCCGACAACCGCTTCCAGGTCCTGGTGGCCCGCTCCACCGACGGAGGCGCCACGTTCTCGGCTCCGGTCAAGGCCACGGACTTCCACGAGCTGCCCGACTGCGACACCTACCAGGGTGCGGGCGCCGACCCCGGGCGCGCCTGCGTCCCCGAGAAGGGCGCCAGCGCCGACTCGGTCTTCCGGGCCTCCAACTACCCGAACGTGACGGTCGATCCCACCAACCCCCAGCGGGTCGTGGTCACGAGCGGCTCGTACATCAACCGTGACTCCAACGAGACGAACGGCTGCACCCCCGCCGGGCTCACCGGGAACCTGAACGGCCTCTACACCGGCGTGAAGGACGGCGGCTGCAACAACGGCATCGTGCTGTCGGTCTCCACCGACGGCGGTGCCTCGTTCACGGGCACCACCACCAACGTCCGGCTGCTCCCCGTCGTCGGCGCCGGCAGCGCCCAGACCGACCAGTTCTGGCAGGGCACCGTCTTCAACCCGAAGGGGACCCTGGTCACCGCGTTCTACGACCGCCAGTACGGCGACGACAACACCACCGGCTTCTCCGACATCACCCTCGTCACCAGCCCGGATCTGACCCAGTTCACCAGCACCCGGGTGACCTCCGGCAGCATGCCGCCACCGAGCCAGTTCACCGGCCAGTTCTACGGGGACTACATCATGGTCGACGCCACTGACACGACGGCGTACCCCACCTGGTCCGACACGCGGGCGCCGGCCCTGTTCCTGTGCCCGGGCACCGGCACAGAGGGCTCGCCCCCCGCGCTCTGCCAGGCTCCGGCCGCCAACGCGGCTGTCGCCAACGACGAGGACATCTTCACCGCCGCGGTCCGAGTGCGAAACCGCTAGCTCCCACCGCTAGCCCCCACCGCGTCCGCCTATCCCCCGCAGCAGGGTGGGGTTGTCCCCACCCTGCAAACGCCGGGTGGCGCCAATGACCCAGCGTGCGGGGTTCCTTACCGTCGCAGACATGACTGCGAACGATGTGATGCAACCCGAGGCGGCTATGTGGGGTGGCACCGGTTTCGCCGGTATAGCTCCCGCAGTGCGAGCCGAGCTCGCCACCAAGGTCTACGGCAAGGGCGACACCGAGGTGCGGGCGCTCGACGCCGTCAGCCTCGCCATCCCGGCCCGGCGGTTCACCGCCATCATGGGCCCGTCCGGCTCGGGCAAGTCCACCCTCATGCACTGCATGGCCGGCCTCGACTCGCTGACCTCCGGGCGGGTCTACGTGGGCGACGTCGACCTGTCGACGCTCTCCGACAAGGAGCTCACCCGGCTGCGCCGGGACCGGATCGGCTTCGTGTTCCAGGCCTTCAACCTGCTGCCGATGCTCTCGGCCCGGGAGAACATCACCCTGCCCATGTCATTGGCCGGCCGTAAGGCCGACCGGGGCTGGTTCGACCGGGTGATCGAGACCGTGGGCCTGGGCGACCGGCTCAAGCACCGCCCGGCCGAGCTGTCGGGCGGCCAGCAGCAGCGGGTGGCGGTGGCCCGGGCGCTCGCCAGCCGGCCCGAGGTCATCTTCGCCGACGAGCCCACGGGCAACCTCGACTCCCGCTCCGGGACCGAGATCCTCGACTTCATGCGGGCGGCGGTGGACGACATGGGCCAGACCATCGTGATGGTCACCCACGACCCCAACGCCGCAGCCCATGCCGACGAGGTCGTGTTCCTGGCCGACGGCCGGATCGTCGACGTCGTGGCCAGCCCCACCGCCGAGAGCGTGCTCGAGCACATGAAGGCCCTGGGGAGCTGATCCGAGATGTGGAAGACCACCCTCAAGTCCGTCAGCGCCCACAAGCGGCGCCTGCTGGCCACCTGCCTCGCCGTGATGTTCGGCGTGGCCTTCCTGTCCGCCACCCTGGTGGTGGGCGACACCATGACCGCCGGCTTCAGCGACATCTTCGCCGAGTCGAACGCCGGCACCGACGCCGTTGTCCGCAACGCCACCCAGGTGGGCGAGGAGGACGTGGTCGAGCGCGGCCTCGTCGACGCCGGCCTGGCCGGCCAGATCGCGTCGGTCGACGGCGTGGCCGCGGCGGTGCCCGAGATCTGGGGCTCCGGCCGCATCGTCGGCTCCGACGGCGACCCGATCGGCGGCAACGGTCCGCCGACCTTCGCCGCCGGCTGGATCAGCAACGATGCCCTGAACCCCTACCAGCTGGCTTCTGGCCGGGCACCGGCCGCTCCCGGCGAGGCCGTCATCGACAAGGGCGCCGCCGAGGAGGGCCACCTGGCCATCGGCGACACCACCACCATCCGGGTCCCCCAGCCGGTCGATGTCACCATCGTGGGCCTCGCCACCTTCGCCGGCGCCGACAGCGCCGGACCGACCACCTTCGCGGCGTTCACGCCCGAGTGGGCCAGCGAGCTGCTGCTCCCCGGCCAGCCGGGCAAGGCCACGAGCATCCGGGTGGCGGCCGAGCCGGGCGTGAGCCAGTCCGAGCTGGTCCGCCGGATCGACCCCGTGCTCCCCCACGGGGTCGAGAGCCTCACCGGCGCTCAGGTCACCCAGGAGATGGAGGACGACATTCAGGGCGCCTTCCTCGGCTTCTTCACCACCGCCCTGCTGGTGTTCGCGGGCGTGTCGCTGGTCGTCGCCACGTTCAGCATCTACAACACCTTCTCCATCCTGGTGGCCCAGCGCACCCGGGAGTCCGCCCTGCTGCGGGCGCTCGGCGCCTCGCGGGGCCAGGTGCTGCGGTCGACCGTGGTCGAAGCGCTGGCCGTCGGGATCGTCGCCTCGGCGATCGGTGTCGCCGCCGGCGTCGGGCTGGCCGCGGGGATGCTCGCCGCCTTCGGCGCCATCGGCGTCAGCATGCCGGCGCACGCCCTCGTCATCGGGACCGGCTCGGCCCTGATCGCCGCCACCGTCGGCGTGATCGTGACGCTGATCGCCAGCCTGGCCCCGGCGCTGCGGGCCGCCCGCACCGCCCCGATGGAGGCCCTGCGGGCCGCGGCTGTCGACCGCTCGGGCGCCTCGTGGTTCCGGGCCGTCCTGGGCCTGGCCGTCACCGGTGTGGGTGTGGCCGCGGTGCTCAGCGGGACCAGCGGGGACGGCAACTTCCCCCTCACCGGGCTCGGCGCTGTGCTCACGCTGGTGGGCGTGGTCCTGTTCGGCCCGGTGGCGGCCCGGCCTGCGGCCGGCGTGCTCGCCGGTCCCGGTGCGGCCCTGCGGGGCGTGACCGGGTCGCTCGCCCGCCGCAACGCCATGCGCAACCCGCGGCGCACGGCGGGCACCGCCTCGGCGCTCATGGTCGGCGTGGCCGTCGTGTCGCTGTTCACCGTGGTGGGCTCGTCCATCAAGGCGTCGATGGACGACACCATCGCCCAGCAGTTCCACGGCGACCTGGTCCTGTCGGACCCGGGGTTCAGCTCGACCGGCTTCAGCCCGGAGCTGAGCAAGTCGATCGCCGCCCTGCCCGAGGTGGACGCCACCTCGTCGCTGTCCAACGCCCCTCTGCGGGTCAACGGCAAGGACACCCTCGCCACGACCATCGAGCCGGCCACGTTCGACCGCATGCTCGACCTGGGCGCCACCCAGGGCGGCAGCATCGCCGACGTCGGCGAGGACGAGGTGGCCGTGTCGAAGGACTACGCCAAGAGCCACCACCTGTCCCTCGGATCCCCGCTGCCGGTGACCTTCGCCGACGGCGCCAGTGCCGAGCCCACTGTGGGGGCGATCTACGCCCGCGGCAACCTCATGGGCGACCTGCTGGTCCCCGAGGCGTTGTTCCTGCCCCACACGGCCATGCCGAGCGACTACGTGATCATGATCACGGTGGCCGACGGCACCGGCCTCGGCCACGCCGAGCGGGCCATCCAGGCGGTCTCCGACCAGCTCGGGGGGCCCGACGTGCAGACGGCCAAGGAGTACGTCAAGACGGCCTCGGGCCAGGTCGACCAGGTGCTGAACCTGGTGTACGGCCTGCTGGTGCTGGCCATCATCATCGCCCTCATGGGTATCGCCAACACCCTGTCGCTGTCGATCCACGAGCGGTCCCGGGAGCTGGGCCTGCTGCGGGCGGTGGGCCAGACCCGGCGCCAGCTGCGGTCGATGGTCCGGGGCGAGGCGGCCACCGTGGCGCTGTTCGGAACGGCCGGCGGCGTCGGGCTCGGGGTCTTCCTGGGCTGGGCGATGGTCCAGACGCTCGCTCATGAGGGTTTCACGTCCTTCGCCATCCCCACCGGGCCGCTGGCCGTGGTGATGGTGATCGGCGCCCTGGTGGGCGTGGTCGCCGCAGTCCGGCCCGCCCGCCGGGCAGCCCGCATGGACGTCCTGGCGGCCATCGCCACGGACTGATCCGACATCTTCCCACCGCCACGGCGAGAGGGGGACGGCAGCCGGGCCGTCCCCCTCAACGCGTCTCACACCTCTCCGGCCAGCCGGCCGCTACCAGCTTCCGCCGCCGCCTCCGCCCGCGCCGCCGCCGATCCCGCCGCCGCCGAAGCCGCCGCCCCCGAAGCCGCCGCCGCCCGACGAGCGCGGGGCGGTGGAGGTGCTGAGGGTCGAGGCCAGCAGCAGCGGGGCCATGTGGACATAGCCCAGCCCCGCGGTCTCGGGGATGATGCTCGACGCGGCCACGGCCCGCGACCAGCGGTCGATCTCGTCCAGCGCCACCGCCCAGGCGGTGTACTCGCGCAGCACGCCCCGCTTGGCCGCCTCCTCCGCGTGGTAGGCCTCGGACTCGGCCAGGAAGCGGCGGAACGACTCGACCCGCAGGAACAGCCCCGAGCCCGCGGGGGTGCGGACCGGCAGCTCCCACGCGCCGAGCACGGCGGCCAGGCCCGCGCCGAACAGGGCGCCGCCGACGGCCGCCAGCGGCAGGTACTGGGGCCCGAAGCGGTTGGCCAGTGCACCGCCTCCGGCGGCTCCCGCCGCGCCCAGCAGCAGCACGAGCCCGCCCAACACGATGGCCGCCACGCGCCGGGCCTGGGAGCCCCGGTCCCACAGCCCGCTGGAGTCGCGCCAGCTCGAGAGCGTGCTGCCGAGGTAGTTCCACGCGCTGGAGAACGCGGAGTCGTAGCTGCCGAGCTCGACGGTCGGGCGCCCGCCGAACGCCATGCCGAGGACCATCTCCTCCTCCTGGTTGCCCGGCCCGGTGCGGGTGATGGTGGTGGTGTGGTCATCGCCGTCCTGGAGGTCGATGGCCCCGTCGATGGCGGCCTGGATCAGCCACGCCACCTTGTGCTCGGCCCGCACCTCCTCCCTGAGCACGATGCCGCCTTGCGCAGGGTTCACGTCCGACGGCGGCGCGAACTCGATGGTGGCCATGTTGGCGAGCTCGGCGGCGTCGATGCGGATCTCCGATGCGTGGTAGGGACCCTCGGCATAGGCGACGTCGGCTTCGCCGCCCGGGGCGATGCGCTCGCGCCCGGCCCGCCGCACGAGCACGGCCGCGGGGATCCCGGCGATCAGCGACAGCGCGGCCGCGGTGCCTGCGGGCGGCAGGAGCCCGGTGCCCGGGTCGTCGGGCGGTCCCGGCGGCTGGGGCACGGCCGGCAGGGTGGTGACGGGCGACCCCACGTTGCCCTCGATCGACACGCTCTGGCCCTTGGGCACCTTGTCGATGTGCGCCACCAGGTGGCCGGGCTCGACCTGCTCGACCTCGCAGTCACGCGGGTTGTCCGGAGGCCCGATCAAGCACTCGGGCTCGGAGACCTCGAAGGGGGTCAGCAGGTGGATCTCGGCGTTGTCCATGTCGACCGGCCACTCGAAGCCCATGGTCTCCCAGTCGAGCCTGGTGTCCCGCACCAGGCCGGGCAGCTTGTAGTCGATGCGGTAGCGGCGCCTCCCGTTCACGGTGGCGGCCGGGTCGCCGATCTTGATGAAGAGGTACGAGCGGCCCCTGCGGACCTCGGTGCTGACCTGGCTCTGGTGGGGCGCGTCGGGTGAGTCCACCGTGAGCGGGGTGTCCTCGGGCAGGTCCGGGATGAAGCGCAAGATGCCGTGCTTGCCGAACTGGTTGCCGAAGTTCCAGTCGATCACCTCGGTGACCGCGGCAGAGCCGTCGCTCGCCACCTCGGCGCGGGTCCAGAAGTTGGTCACCCGCTCGGTGTCGAAGGCGATCCCGCCGGCGACCGCCGCCCCACCCACCAGGACGCAGCCGCCCGCGAGGGCCGCCCAGCCGAACCTCCGCCGAGTCCTCGTTTGCACGAATGCTGACGCTATCGCCGGATCAGCGGCTCACTGGTCCGGCACCCGCACGACCACGACCGGGCAGGAGGCGTGCTGGACGACGGCCATGGCCACCGAGCCCATGGCGATGCGGCGCAGGCCGGTCCGGCCGTGCGAGCCGACGACCAGCAGGTCGGCGCCCTCGGCCACGTCCACCAGGGTGACGGAGGGCCCGCCGGGCAGGATCGTGCGCAGCACCTCGGGCGGCTGCACGTCCATCTCGGCCAGCGCGGCGTCGACCAGCTGGTCCACCTCGTCCCGGGCGGCGGAGTCGATGGCCGCCTCGTCCACCTTCCACGCCAGCGTGGCCCCGAACGGCAGTGCGGACGCCGGCGGGGACCACGAGTGCACGACCTCGACCGTGGTCTGGCGCAGCGCTCCTTCGGCCAGCGCCCAGCGCAGTGCAGCCGCCGCGTGGACGGACTCGTCCAGCCCGACGACGATCCGCCCGTCGGTCCCGCCCGTGCTGCCGTCCGTGGCGTCTTCGGATTCCATGCTCATGGCCACTTGTTACTCCGTCCGGCGACGATCGTCAGGGCTCTGGCGTCCCGGCTTGACGAAACTAGAACGTGTTACAAAACTCGGCGGCGTGGATCCGCCGTTCGACATCGGGATCATCGACACGATGATCGGCTTCCCTCTGGCCGACCTGAAGAAGACGTACGCCTTCATCACCCGCCAGACCAAGGACCGGGAGTCCCAGCAGGACTTCGAGTTCCCGGCGGAGTACATGTTCAAGGACAGCCCCGACAAGAGCATCGAGCGGGGCGTCGATCCGGTGGGCGTGACCCTGCGGGAGATGGACCTGTGGGGCGTGGAGAAGGGCCTCGTCGGGGTGCACGGCGAGGACGGCGCCCGGGCCGTCGAGCAGTTCCCGGACCGCTTCGTGCCGTCGATCTCGGTCGACGCCAACCAGGGCATGGACGCGGTCCGCGCCATCACCAAGGCGTACGAGACCTGGGGGATCCGGGCCGTCGGCATGTTCCCGGCCGGGATGTTCCCGCAGGTGCCGATCAACGACAAGAAGATGTACTCGGTCTACGCCCGCTGCGCGGAGCTGGGCATCCCCGTGTTCGTGTGCGCCGGTGTGCCCGGGCCGCGGCTGCGTTTCGCCTGCCAGCACGTCGAGCTGATCGACGAGGTCTGCTTCGACTTTCCCGACCTCGTGTTCGTGACCCGGCACGGCTGCGAGCCGTGGACCGACCTGGCCGTCAAGCTCATGCTCAAGTGGCCGAACCTGTACTACTCGACGAGCGCCTTCGCCCCGCGGTACTACCCCAAGGCCATCGTCGACTACGCCAACAGCCGGGGCGCCGACAAGATCGTGTATGCGGGCTACTTCCCCATGGGCCTCTCGCTGGAGCGGATCATGGGCGAGCTGCCCGGTGTGGGGTTCAAGGACGAGGTCTGGCCCAAGTTCCTGCGCCACAACGCGGCGCGCATCCTGGGCCTCGACGAGCAGGGGGGATCCTCATGACCTACCGGGTGGTGCAGTGGAGCACCGGGAACGTCGGCCGTCACGCCATCGCCGGCATCGACGCCCGGCCCGACCTCGAGCTGGTCGGCGTGTGGGTGTCGAGCCCGGACAAGGTGGGCATCGACGCCGGCAAGCTGGCCGGCCTCGACCGGGCCCTGGGCGTGGCGGCGACGAACGACGCCGACGCCCTGCTGGCCCTGCGGCCGGACTGCATCGTCCACACCGCGTGGGCCGACGATCGGCTGTTCGAGGCGATCGCCGACCTGGAGCGCTTCCTGCGGGCCGGGATCAACGTGGTGTCGTCCAGCCCGGTGTTCCTCCAGTACCCCCGCGGCGCGGTGCCCGAGGTCATGTACGAGGGCGTCGAGGCGGCCGCGGCCGAGGGCGGGGTGTCACTGTTCGTCAACGGCATCGACCCCGGCTTCGCCAACGACTGCCTGCCGCTGGTGGCCAGCGGGATCTGCGAGCGCATCGACGAGGTGCGCTGCATGGAGATCCTCAACTACGCCACCTACGACCAGCCCACCGTGCTGTTCGACATCATGGGCTTCGGCGGGTCGCTGGACGAGGTTCCGTTCATCCTCTCGCCCGGGATCCTCACGACGGCCTGGGGCAGCGTGGTCAGCCAGATCGCCGCTGGGCTCGACGTCGAGCTGGACGAGATCGTCGAGTGGCACGACCGGGTCCCCGCGCCCGAGGCGTTCGACGTGGCCTCCGGGCGGATCGAGGCGGGGACGACCGCGGCCATGCGCTTCGAGGTGCGGGGCATGGTCGACGGGGTGGCGCGGGTCGTGCTGGAGCATGTGACCCGCCTGCGCGACGACCTGGCGCCCGACTGGCCCCAGCCCGCCGGGCAGGGCGGCTACCGGGTGGTGCTCACGGGCGAGCCCAACTACACGATCGACCTGCAGATGCTGGGCGGCGACGGCGACCACAACACCGCGGGGCTCAAGGCCACGGCCATGCGCCTGGTCAACGCGGTCCCGGCGGTGGTGGCGGCCGAGCCCGGGCTGGTCACCGCGCTCGACCTCCCGCTGGTCACCGGTAGGGGCCTCGTCTCCCGCATGTGAGTTCGCAGCGGCCGGCGCGCGAAGCTCTACCGGCTCAGCGCCTGGCCGATCGAAGAGGAGCCCGAGTGAACCGACGTAGGAGCGCGTGTCTCGCCGCGGTGGCGCTGGTGGCCGCCGGTCTCGTGGCCGCGGGCTGCGGCAGCAGCGAGGACGAGACCCCGGGCATCCCCCAGTCCGGCGAGCGCATCACGACCACGAGCACGTCCACGACCACCACCCCGACGACGGCGGCCGACGCCGGCGCGGCCGAGGAGAGCACGACCACGACCACGGCCGGCTGAGCCCGCCCGGCCGGCGGGGCCGACCTGCTCACGATGTCACTCCCGGTAGGTAGGCTACCTATCGACCGGGCGGGACGGGCTGGCCGGACCGACCGGGATGGGCGGGAATCGGGCCGGGGCCCGCTAGAGTCTCACGGTCACGTCCGGCGCCCCTGCCGGAAGCTGCCGGCGCCTGATCGCCGGTGGGGCCCGTTCGAGATTCCCGTTCGAATCGGCCTGGTTGCCTTTTCGACTGGAGTCTCATGTTCCCCTCGTTCGCCGAACTCGGCGTGCCCGCGCCCCTGTGCGCCACCCTGGCCCGCCGCGGCATCGACGAGCCCTTCCCCATCCAGGCCGCCACCCTGCCCGACGCGCTCTCCGGGCGCGACGTGGCCGGCAAGGCGCCGACGGGATCGGGCAAGACGCTGGCCTTCGGGCTGGCGATCGCCGCCCGCTCCCTGGCCTCCGGGCCCGCCGCGCCGCGCCGCCCCCGGGCGCTGGTCCTGGTGCCGACCCGTGAGCTGGCCGCCCAGGTGCAGCGCGAGCTCGCCGCTCTGGTGGACGAGCGCCGCGCCGGTCCCGTGGCGGCGGTGTACGGCGGCGTCGGCTACGGGCCCCAGCGCAAGCTGCTGGCCCGCGGCGCGAGCGTGGTCGTGGCCTGCCCCGGCCGGCTGGAGGACCTGGTGTCCACCGGCGACGTCGTGCTCGACAAGGCCGAGCTCGTGGTCCTGGACGAGGCCGACCGCATGGCCGACATGGGCTTCATGCCCGCCGTGCGCCGCCTGCTCGACCGCACGCCCTCCCGGCGCCAGACGCTGCTGTTCTCGGCCACGCTCGACGGGGACGTCGACAAGCTGGTCGCCCACTACCAGAACGACCCGGTGCGCCACGCCGTGGCCGCCGGCGAGGACGACGACGGCGAGGTCACCCACCTGTTCTGGTCGGTGCCCCGGGCCAAGCGGGTGGCGGTGACCGCCGACATCGTGGCCCGCACCGGCTCGACCATCATCTTCAGCCGCACGCGCCACGGAGCCGACCGGATCGCCCGCCAGCTGGGCCAGGCCGGGGTCAAGGCCGTGCCCATCCACGGCGGCCGCAGCCAGTCCCAGCGCGACCAGGCGCTGCGCCAGTTCTCCACCGGCCGGGCCCCGGCCCTGGTGGCGACCGATGTCGCGGCTCGCGGCATCCACGTCGACGGGGTCGGGTGCGTCGTTCACTTCGATCTCCCCGACGACCCCAAGGACTATGTCCACCGCTCCGGCCGCACCGGCCGCGCCGGCGCCCCGGGCACCGTGGTCACGCTCGTCCCCGAGGACGGGCACCGGGCCGCGCGCACGCTCCAGCGCCAGCTGGGGCGGCCCGAGCCCATCGAGGACCCCGACCTCGCCCTGCTGGGCGACGTCCTCCCGCCGCGCCCGCCCGTCCCCGCCCCGGTGCCCAGCGCGGGGCCGGGCTCCGAGC
>JBKPRS010000551.1:0-5640 GCA_046734695.1 Actinomycetota bacterium
CAGGCCATCCGGCGGCTGGAGACCGCGGGCCTGCGGGAGGTGGCGTCCACCCGCGTGCTCATCGCCGCCGGCCGCCTCGTCGCCGAGGGACTCGCGGAGACCGAAGCGGCGCGCGCCGCCGTGGCCGGTCCGCTGAGCGACGATCCCGCGGTGACCGCCGGGCTCTTCCGCATGATCGACGCCTACCTGGCCGAGGACCCGGACGCCTAGCGACCAGGGCTGCTACGCTCCGGAACAAATATCAGGTTCGCAAGTACGGATCAGCAGTACTGGGGGGTGACGTGTCCTACGAGAGCACGGCCGAGCCGATCAAGCTCGGGTACCTGTTCGACTTCAAGCTCCCGGACGGCTACCCGCCCGAGATGCGCCAGGACCTCGTCCGGCCGTTCGAGCTCGTGTTCGCCGAGGGGCTACGCCAGGGCGTGATCGACCGGCCCGTCGAGATCGTGTTCCGCGAGGTCGAGGGCCTGCCCAAGGGCAGCGTCAAAGCCGTGATCGACGCCTACGGCGAGCTGGTCGACGAGGGCTGCCTGGCCGTCTTCGGGCCCGCCATCACCGACAACTGCGTGCCCGCCCGCGAGGCGATCGAGCAGCGGTTCCACGTCCCCGCCATCAGCGTCACCGGCACCGAGGACTGGCTGGGCGAGTGGACGTTCTCGCTGTCCATGGGCTCGATGACCGACGAGCCCATCTTCTGGGCCAACCTCATCGCCCACGCCGGCCACACCGAGGTGGGCGTGCTGGCCGAGCAGTCCCTGGTCGGCGAGTCCTACATCCGCAACTTCCGCCGGGCGTGCGCCGAGCAGGGGATCCGCATCGTCGCCGAGGAGTGGGTCCCCCAGACCGCACAGGACATCAGCGACGCCGTGGGCCGGCTCCACGAGGCCAAGCCGCAGGCGCTGGTCCACTGCGGGTTCGGGTTCGGCATCGTGCGGGTCAACCCGCTGCTGGCCGCACTGGACTGGGATCCGCCCCGCTACATGGGCACGGCGTTCCAGAACGCCTGGATCAACCCGATCATGTGGCAGGCGATCGAGGGCTGGACCGGCCTCGACCAGTACGACGAGGGCAACGCCGTGGGCCAGGAGTTCCTCGACCGCTACCAGGAGGCCTACGGGCGGCGGCCGGAGTACTGCGTGCCCGTGGTGAACCGGGACCTGGCCACCGTCCTGCTGCACGCGTTCGCCGATGCCCATCCGCTGAGCCCACGGGGCGTCAAGGAGGCGCTGGAGCGGGTGAAGATGATCCCCGCCGCGTCCGGCGCCCCGGGCACCCGCCTGTCGTTCGGCAAGTGGACCCGCCGGGGCTGGATGGGCGCGGGCTACCTCGTGGCCCGCCGGCTCGACCCCGACGGGCAGACCTCGCACCGCGTCGCGACCTTCGGGGAGCTGTGATGGCCGAGAGCTTCAAGGAGCTGTGATGGCCGCCACCGTGGACGTCGAGCCCGCGCTCGCCCCCACCGAGCCGGTCCCGCCCCCGAGCACCCGGGTGAGCGTCGCCTGGGGGCTGCTCATGATGGCCGTGCTGGCGGCCGTCGTGGCCGTGGCCCACAACATGCGCGCCCCCGGCGTGCTGGCCGACCGGGTCCGGAACCCCGACGTGACCGGCACGCCGCGGCCGGTGGAGCCGCTGTTCGGCGACACCCACTGGCTGGCCAAGATGCAGCTGGGGACCGTCGCCATGGTCACTGTCCTGGTCGTGGTGTTCGTGGTGATGTGGCGGCGCCACCCGAAGCACCCGATCCTGCTGGCCGCCATCGCCTGCACCGGGATCGTGTGGCTCGACCCGGTCATGAACTGGGCGCCCTACGCGGTCTACAACCCCCAGCTGTGGCACCTGCCCGAGACGTGGGCGGTGGTGTCGCTGTCCCCCACGGTCGAGCCGTTCGTGGTGCTGGGCTACGTGAGCTTCTACCTGCTCCCGTTCTTCCCCGGGATCTGGCTGCTGCGCCGCATCCAGGCGCGGCGGCCGGTCACGTCGTTTGCCTGGCGCCACCCGCTGATCAGCCTGGCGCTGCTCGTCTACGTCATCGGCTTCGTCTACGACGCCATGCTGGAGATCTTCTGCATCCGGGCCGGGCTGTACATCTACTCCCAGGTGATCCCGTTCGGGTCGGTGTTCACCGGCAAGGCGTACCAGTTCCCCTTGCTGTGGGAGTCGTCGCTGGTGACGGTGGTGATGATCCCGGCCGCGGTGCTGCTCTACCGGGACGACACCGGTCGCACTGTGGCAGAGAAGCTCGCGCAGCGGCTGCGCTTCGGCTGGCTGCGGACCCGGCCGGCGCTGGCGACGTTCGTGGTCCTCTTCGGCCTGCTCAACGTGGCCTACGCCGGCTACGGGCTGGGGTTCGCCGCCATCCGCTGGTCGAAGGCGGCCACGTCGACGGCCTGCCCCTACCCCTATCCCGAGGCCAAGGTGTACGACCCCAACGGCTTCTACGCGGAGGCGGGCCAGCCGGGCCCGTACTTCCCGGGCATCTGGAGCACGTGGATGTCGGCCCAGCCCGACGGGCGGCCCGACGTCGAGACCAACCCGGACGGCCGTTGCAGCCCGGAGGGCTGAGGCGGCTCAGGGGTTGAGCTGGCCGGTCGGGCGGACGACCAGCTCGTTGATGCCCACGCCCTCGGGCAGCCCGAGCATGAACGCGATGGTGTCGCCCACGACCGCGGGGTCGGCCGGACCGGCCCCCGGCACGAGGTAGGGGATGCCGTCGGGCGGGACGTCGCCGTCGATCTCCAGGCCCTCCAGCGTCAGTCCCTCGGTCTCGAACATCCCGGGCATGACCAGGCTCGTCGAGATGCCGAGTGGCGCCAGCTCCAGCCTCAGGCTGTCGCAGGCGGCGCGCAGGCCCCGCTTGGAGGCGCTGTAGATCCCCGCGGACGGGATCGGCGTGACAGCTCCGACCGAGCCGACGAGCACCACGTCACGCCGGCCCGTGCCGGCGAAGTGCCCGACCGCGTGGCGGACCGACGCCAGCGGGGCCAGGAGGTTCAGCTCGAACAGCGCCCGCCAGCGCTCGGGCGTTCCCGACGTGATGCCGCCGGCCATGGTCCGGCCCGCCGCAGCCACCAGTCCGTCGAGGCCTGCGAGCCGGTCGGCGGCCTCCGCCACGCCGCCGGCGAGGGCGTCCAGGTCGGTGACGTCGCCGGGGACGGCGATGGCACGGTCGCCCAGCTCCTCGTGCAGCTCGGCCAGCCGGTCCTTGCGGCGCGCCAGCATGGCGACCGAGCCACCGCAGCCGACGATCGACCGGCACACCGCGGCGCCGATGCCGCTGGACGCGCCGGTCACCAGCACTCGCCGGCCGTCGAGGTCCACCCTCACACCCATGAGCGGGTCACGCTACCACCACCCAGACGTGGACCAAACATCTGGTTTCAGATCAGGACCACAGCCGGGAGAGGAGCGGTTCGAGCGAGCGGGTCACGAGCTCTATCCGGGGCCCGGCCGATCCCCGGCAGTAGGCCCACGTCAGCGAGCCGTCCGGGTTGCGGCCCGCCGCCTCGACGGGGAGCCCGGCCGCCCCCAGCGCGGCGATGTCCCGGTCCATGTCGGCCGACCAGTAGCCGAGGTGGTGGATCCCGGAGTCCGCGGGCTGCCACAACGTCCCCGGCTGGGGTGTGGTACTGGTCCTCGGCCTTCACGGCGCCGAACCTAGGCGCTACAGGCCCTGCCACGGGGGCTTGTGGGCCCAGGTCTCCCGGTAGTAGTCCGCCAGGGCGAGGCAGGCCGCGGCCGGCTCGTCGACCACGACGCTGACGTGCGGGTGCAGCTGGAGCGCCGAGGCCGGGACCATGGCGGTCACCGGTCCCTCGACCGCCCGGGCCACGGCCTCGGCCTTGGCGGTGCCGGAGGCGAGCAGGACGAGGTGGCTCGCCTCGAGGATGGTGCCGACGCCCTGGGTCACGACGTGGCGCGGCACGGCGTCGAGCGACGGGAAGAAGCGGGCGTTGTCCTCGCGGGTCCGGTCGGTCAGGGTCTTGATGCGGGTGCGTGAGGCGAGCGACGAGCCCGGCTCGTTGAACCCGATGTGGCCGTCCGTGCCGATCCCGAGCAGTTGCAGGTCGACCCCACCGGCCTCGGCGATGGCGGCCTCGTAGGCCGCGCACGCGGCGGGGACGTCGGCGCTCACCGCATCGGGCCCGCGGACCGCGCCGGGGCGGAAGTCCACATGGCGCTCCAGCTCCTCGGCGATGAACCGCCGGTAGGAGCGGGGATGGTCCGGCGCCAGGCCCACGTACTCGTCGAGCAGGAACGCCCGGGCCGCGGCGAAGCTCACCTCACCCGCGGCGCGGCGGCGGGCCAGGTCGCGGTACACCGCCAGGGGCGAGCTGCCGGTGGCCAGGCCGAGCACGGCGTCCGGCCGGCCGGTGAGGAGGGCGGCGATGGCCTCGCCCACCAGGGTGCCGCCGTCCTCGGGGCCGGCGACGATCACGACCTCCACCGGTCAGTCCCCGTCCCGGCGGTCGTAGGCCACCCGGCCGCCGATCACCGTGGCCGCCAGGGTGCCGTCCTCGTCCAGCAGCACGAGGTCGCCTGCGGCGCCGGAGTCCAGCGTGCCCCGGTCGGCCAGGCCCAGCACCGCGGCCGGGACGGTCGTGACGGCGCCGACCGCGTCGGCCAGCGGCACGCCCGCGAACGCGACCAGGTTGCGCACCGCCTGGTCCAGGGCCAGGGTGCTGCCCGCCAGCGTGCCGTCGGGCAGCCGGACGCCGCCGTCCTCGGCGCTGACCTCGGCGGTCAGCGTGCCGAGGGGGACCGGTCCCGGTGGTGCTCCCAGCGCGGCGACCGCGTCGGTGACGAGCGACAGCCGGTCCCCGAGGGCCCGGGCGGCCACGGCCACCACGGCCGGGTCGACGTGGAGCCCGTCGGCGATCAGGCCGGCTCGCAGCCGGTCGTCGCTGAGGGCGACGCCCGCCAGGCCCGGCTCGCGATGGTGCAGGGGGGCCATGGCGTTGAACAGGTGCGTCACGTAGCTGACCCCCGCGTCCGCCGCGGCCCGGGCCTCGGCCGCGGTGGCGGACGAGTGGCCGGCGGACACGACGATGCCCTGGGCCACGAGGGCCCGGATCAGGTCGACGGCGCCCGGCAGCTCCGGCGCCAGGGTCACCAGCGCCACCGCGCCCGCCCAGCCCTCGGACTCGACGAGGGCGGGATCGGGGGCCGCCACGTACCTCAGCGGGTGGGCGCCGCGGCGCTCGGGCGCCAGGAACGGGCCCTCGAAGTGCAGCCCCAGCGGCGTCGCCAGCGGGGCACCTCCGGCGAGCGAGGGCGGCGGCCCGGCCCGCCAAGCCTCCAGGGCCCGGCGCCGGGCGCCGGCCGGTGCGGTGACGATGGTCGGCAGCCAGGCGGTGACCCCCCACCGGGGCAGCACAGCGGCCACCTCCCACAACCGCTCCGGCTCGGCGGTCAGGTCGATGCCCGAGGCCCCGTTGCACTGGAGATCGATGAAGCCGGGCGCCACCACGCGCCCGTCCGCAGCAAGCGTGAGCGCGCCGGCGGGCGCAGCCCCGGGCTCGGCGATCCGGCCCCCGACCACCGCCACCCCGGACGGCGTGCCGCCCGTGACGACCAGGTCGGCGCCGGTCACGCCGGGCCCACGACCGGAACGAGCGGGCCGCGGCCGTCGCGGTCCAGCCG
>JBKPRS010000552.1:0-9165 GCA_046734695.1 Actinomycetota bacterium
GCTACCGCTGACCAGTTCGCGCTTCAGTACCTTGCCGGCTTCGTTGCGGGGGAGGGTCGGGACCGGGGCGAAGTGGACCGGGACCTTGTACGGGGCCAGGTGCCGGCGGCAGAGGGCTTCCAGGTCGCCGGCCGGGGGGAGGCCGGCGGTGGGGTCGGACGGGACGCACCAGGCCCAGGGGACCTCGCCCAGGCGGTCGTCGGGGACGCCCGCGACCGCGGCGTCGGCCACGCCGGGGGCGAGGCGGAGGACCTCTTCCACCTCGGCCGGGTGCACCTTGAGGCCGCCGCGGTTGATCATGTCGGAGACCCGGCCCTCGATCCACAGGAAGCCGTCATCGTCGATGGTGGCGATGTCGCCCGTGCGGAACCAGCCGTCCGCAGACAACCGGTCTGACAGGTCGACGCCGTGGACCAGGCCGGGGGTGCGGACCCACAGCTCGCCAGAGTCGTCGGTGCGGATCTCGACGCCGGAGTGGGGACGGCCGACCGAGCCCAGTTTGGCGTCGCCGAGCTCGCGGGCGTCGGCGGCGCTCCAGCCGACCACCTCGCCGCCCAGCTCGGTCTGGCCGTAGCCGTTGAGGACCCGGATGCCGAAGCGGTCGCGGAAGCGGCGGGCCTGGAGCGGCGACAGGGGCGAAGCGATGCTGCGGACGTAGCGCAGCGGCGCGAGGTCGTCGATCTCCTCGTCGTCGGCCAGCATGACCATGGCGGCCGGCGGTAGGACCGTGGAGCGGATGGCGAACTGCCGGACGAGGGCGGCGAAGCGGCGCGTGTCGAAGCCGTCCATCAGCACCACCGGGGCGCCCACCCGGAAGGCGAACAGGACCTGGTAGATGCCGGCCCACACCGACAGCGGCACCGGGATCAGGTTCGGCATCGGGGCGCGGCCGGACGACGACGGGCCGGTGCGCAGGGTGCCGATGACCTTGTCCAGCAGGGCCAGGACCCGCTCGTGGGTGAGCGGGACGGCGACGGGGGCACCGGTCGTGCCGGACGTGAACGAGAGGATGGCGACAGCTGGGTCGCGGCGGCCGGAGCCGGACACGCCGGGGCGGGTCACGACCCGGGAGCCGGCGAGGGAGACCAGCGTGCGGTCCCCGAAGCCCGCTTCGTCGGAGGGCGTGGTGAGCACCACGACCGGGTCGACGTCGGCCAGGACGCGAGACAGCTCGGTGGCGGTGAGGCGGGGGTTGAGCGGGACGTAGACGCCGCCGGCGCGCCAGACCGCGAACAGGGCGGCCACCAGGTCGGCGCCGTCCGGCAAGAGCACACCCACCACCGAGCCCGGCCCGACGTCGGCGTCGGCCAGCGCGCAGGCGATGTCGTCGGACCGGTCCCGCAGCGCCGACCAGGAGTGGTCGAGCCCGCCGCAGTGGACGGCCAGGTCGTCGCCGCCCCGGGGCAGCAGGTCGACCAGGCTCACGCCTGCCACCGCGGCTCCCGCTTCTCGGCGAAGGCGGCCGGGCCCTCCGTCTGGTCCGGATGGCCCCACATGGACACCAGCTCGGCCGCGCCCGCCTTGCAGGCGTCGGTCAGGCCCATCTCCAGCGCACCCCACAGCGCCCGCTTGGTGGCGGCCATGGCCGCGGGGCTGTTGCGGGCGATCATCTCGCCCAGCTCCTGGGCCCGCTCGCGCAGCCGCTCGGGCGGGTCGACCACCTCGCTCACCATGCCCAGCTCGTAGGCCCGGGACGCGGACATCCGCTCGTACCGCCCCACCAGCGCCATGCGCATCACCGCCTCGACCGGCATCTTGCGCATGAGCCCGATGGCCTCCACCGACACCACCTGGCCGATGGAGGTGTGGGGGTCGAAGAACTGGGCGTCGGAGGCGCAGATCACGATGTCGGCGTCGGCCACCCAGTGGAAGCCGCCGCCGGCGCAGATGCCGTTGACCGCGGTGATGACCGGCTTGTCCACGCCCTGGTGCCAGGACGTGAAGTGGAGGTCCCAGTCCTCCATGCCCTGGCGGTAGCGCTCCATGCCCACGCCGTCCGAAGCGATCTCGGACACGTCGACGCCGGTCTGGAAGGCCCGGCCGTTGCCGGTGTGGACGATGGCCCGCACCTCGGGATCGGCGTCGAGCTCCAGCCAGGCGGCGGCGAACTCGTCGCGCATGGCGGCGTTCATGGCGTTGAGCTGGTCGGGCCGGTTGTTGATCAGCCAGCCGACCGGCCCGTGCCGCTCGATGATCAGGTGCTGGTAGTCGCCCACCGGGGCTCCCTTCCTTGGCTCCGGGCGGCGCGGCCGCCACTCCAGCGCGTCCCACAGCCCCCGCTTGATGGCGGCCAGCACCGCGGGGTCGGTGCGGGCGATGGCCTCGCCCAGCTCCTGGGCCCGGGCCCGCAGGGCGTCGGGGGCCACCACCTCGGACAGGATCCCGAGCTCGTAGGCCCGCGCCGCGCCGATCCGCTCGTGGCGGCCGGCCAGCGCCATGCGGGTGACGGCCTCCATCGGGGACTTGCGGGCCAGCCCGATCACCTCGTAGGCCGACACCTGCCCGATGGACACGTGGGGATCGAGGAACGTCGCCCGCTCCGACGCGATCACGATGTCGGCGTCGGCCACGAAGTGCAGGCCGCCGCCCGCGCACACCCCGTTCACGGCGGCGATCACCGGCTTGGACACCTGGTTGTGCCAGCCGGTCATGCGCAGCTCGGCCCGGCGGGTGCGGCGGGACTGCTCCCGCAACGCATCGGGATCCCGGGCCAGCTGGGCCACGTCCAGGCCGGTCTGGAAGGCGGAGCCGTTGCCGGTGTTGACGATCACCCGCACCTCGGGGTCGTCCTCCAGCGCCCGCCACGCCGCCTCCAGCCCGTCGAGCATGGCCGCGTCCAGCGCGTTGCCCTGCGCGGGCCGGTCGAACACCAGCCAGCCGACCGGACCGTCGCGGCGCACCTCCAGGCCCGCGGTCACGAGCGGGGCACGTCCTGCCAGGCGGCCCCCTGCCAGGGGTCGGGCTCCCGCGGCAGGCCCAGGACCCGCTCGCCGATCACGTTCTTGTTCACCTCGGTGGTGCCGCCCTCGATGGTGTTGGCCCGGCTGCGCAGCATGCCCTTGACCTCGGCCGGCAGCCGGTCGCCCGCGGTCCACGCGGTGGCGGCCGGGCCCAGCAGGTCGCAGGCCGCGAGCTGGATGCGCTGGTTGAGGTCGCCCTGGTGGACCTTGCCCACCGAGCTCTCCGGGCCCGGCGGCCGCCCGGCGCCCAGGCCGGCCCGCACTCGGGCGTTGGTCCAGCCCCGGATCCGCTCCTCGGCCCACAGCCCCACGACCCGCTGGCGCACCACCGGATCGGACCAGCGCCCCGTGCGCCGGGCCAGCGTGAGCAGCGCGTCGGCGCCGGACCCGCCGATGCGGTCGACCCCGCCCGAGCCCGCGCCCGAGACCATCTGGCGCTCGCCGGACAGCGTCGCCCCCGCCACCCGCCAGCCGTCGCCGGGCGCGCCGACCCGCTGGTCGTCGGGGACGCGCACGCCGGCGAGGAACACCTCGTTGAAGTCGACCTCGCCGGTGATGTGGCGCAGCGGCCGCACGTCGACCCCGGGGACGCGCAGGTCGACGAGGAAGTAGGTGATGCCTTTGCGCTTGGGCACCGAGGGATCGGTGCGGGCCAGGCACACCGCCCAGTCCGACACGTGGGCCCAGGTGGTCCACACCTTCTGCCCGGTGAGCACCCACTCGTCGCCGTCGCGCTCGGCTCGGGTGGCCAGCGACGCCAGGTCCGATCCCGCCCCCGGCTCGGAGAAGAGCTGGCACCAGCGCTCGCTGTTGTCGACGATGCGGGGCAGCCAGCGCAGCCGCTGGTCCTCGGTGCCATGGGCGAACAGCGCGGGCGCACACAGGTTCAGCCCGAGCGGGTTGAGCCGGCCCAGGTTGTACGGCGCCAGGACCCGCTCGACGGCCCGGGCCAGCGCCGGCGGGAAGTCGAGCCCGCCGTAGGCCACGGGCCAGGTGGGCACGACCAGGCCCGATGCTGCGAACGCGGGGTACCAGGCCTCGTAGTCGGCAAACGACCGCACTTCGCGCACGGCCGCGGGACCGCCCCGCTCGGCGGCCGCGCGCCAGGCGGCGGGCACGGTGGCGTCCACCCAGGTCCGGACCGCGGCGACGGCCTCCGCCTCCGCGGTCGTCGCGTCGAGAGCGAGGCTCACCGGCCGGTGAACCCCGGATCGCGCTTGTCCACGAACGCCCGCAGGCCCTCGCGGAAGTCCTCGCTGCGGCTGGACAGCTCCAGGGCGAAGGCCTCGTCCCGCAGGTGGGCGTCGAGCGAGTGCTCGGCCGCGGTGTGCAGCAGCCACTTGGTGAGCCCCAGCGCCACGGTCGGGCCCGACGCGAGCCGCCGCGCGAGCGCCTCCGCCTCGCCGTCGACCTCGGGCCCGGGGACGGCTCGGTGCGCGAGGCCCCACTCCACCGCCTCGGTCCCCGACAGCTCCCGGCCCAGCATCAGCAGCTCCCGGGCCCGAGCCAGGCCCACCAGCCGGGGCAGCAGCCAGGTGCCGCCGGAGTCGGGCGTGAAGCCCCGCTGGGCGAACGGCTCCCACAGCCGGGCGTCGTCCGCCACCACCAGGAAGTCGGCCGCGGCGGCCAGGTGCAGGCCGATGCCCGCCACCCAGCCTCGGGCCGCCACCACCACCGGCACTTGGGTGGTGCACACCGCGGGGATCAGCCGGTGCGCCTGGGTGGGCAGCCGCCGCTGGATCGACCCGACGCGGGGCCGGGGGGCGCCCTCGGCGTTGCGGCCCACGATGTCGAAGCCGGAGCAGAAGTGCTCGCCCTCGCCGGTGACCAGGATGGCGCGCACCGCCTCGTCCTGGCCGGCCGCCTCGATCTCGGAGACGAGGGTGGCGACCATGGCCTCGTCGAGGGCGTTGCGGCGGTCGGGGCGATCGAGGTGAAGCCGCAGCACGCCGTCGTCCCGGCGCTCGGCCCGCACGCGCTCAGCCACGGTCCCACCTCGCCGCGATCTCGTCCAGGGCGCCCTGGAGGTCGGTGGCCCCGCCGGGCGGGTCGGGCAGCCGCACCGGACCGCTCGCCCGGGACGGCAGCAGGACGGTGGCATGGCCGGGCGTGGTCACCTCGCCCCGCTGGTTGACGCAGGCCAGGTCGAGGTCGACCGCGGGCCGGTCGCCCTCGGCCAGGTAGCGGCGGGCCACGGTGCCCTTCACCCACTGGGTGTCGCCGACGTAGTTGAACAGCCGGAACTCGCAGTCCAGCTTCCACAGCCAGGCGTCGTCGCCCATCCAGTCGGTGCAGAGGTGGATCAGCCACGTCTCACGCATGCGCCCGTAGTCGAACGTGGTCGGGTTGCCAGACCGGCGGGCGAACTCGGGATCCCAGTGGACCCGCTGCATCACGTCGGGCACGTTGTGCATGTCGCGCTGGAAGAACCGGGGGATGCGGCGCCGGTTGGCGGCCGCCAGCCCCAATGCCTTCACGCCGTAGAGACCCATGCCCATGCCCACATGCCAGCAGATCATGTCGGTCACGGTCAGCGGGCCCTTGACCAGCGGCCCGACTTCGTCGCCCTCGGCCACGTCCTCCCACCAGCGGGGCTCGGCGCCCCGGGGCCGCTCGGCCGCGTACTGGGCCTCGATGGCCGCGATCTCGTCGTCGCTGTAGGACGCGGGCTCGACGGCGTCGTACTTGCCCCGCTCCCGGGCTGCGGTCCGCTCGGTGCGCACCATGTTCCGGTACTGCGCGGCCAGCAGCGGACCGCCGCCCTCGCGGAACACCTGGCCCGTCCACTCGTGCACCGCTCGGCCCGCGAACTCGCTGGGCTTGTCGAGCACGGCCACCAAAGCGTTGCGGCGGGTCACCGGACGCAGCGGACGCAGCGGCGCCCACCACTCCCGGGCGGAGGCCGCGTAGAAGGCGTGGACGCCCCGCAGCGGGTCGCCCTTGAGCAGCGCCCGGGTGTCGTCGTCCAGCTCGCGGACCTCGTCATCGCCGACGAGCGTGTCCCCGCCCACCAGCGGCGGCGGCGCCAGCGGTCCGTCCCAGCGGGTCGTGGCCGCGTACTCGGGATCGCACCACAGCGGGTTCCCGTCGCCGTAGGCCTCGGCCACGTGGCGGAACGTGTCGGTGGTCGGCAGCGAGTAGTGGGGAGCCATCGGGTGGGGCTCGGCCACCCCGATCCGGGCCCGCAGCCGGGCGAGCCCCTCGTCGGTGATGCGACCGTCGCTGTCCGGCATCAGACCTCGTCCAGCGGCCGACGGTCGGTCTCGGTGGGCTGGCGCCCGATCCGCAGCGGCGCCAGGGCGCCGTCCACCAGCACGGTCCGCTCCCATGACGCGCCCAGGTCGATCAGCGCCTTGCGCCAGCCGTCCAGCTCGCCGCCGCCGTGCCACGCCTGCTCGAACGCGGCCCAGGCCGGCCAGTCGGGGCAGGCCCAGATCAGCACGCACTCGTCGTCGGCCCGCATGGCGGTGCGGAACGCCCCGACGCTGGTCAGCCCCTCCCCCGCGTACGCGGCTTCGCCCTGCGCCCGCACCGCGGCCAGCAGGTCGAAGGCCCGCCCGGGCGGGACCCGCACGATCTCGTGGCAGTACGGCTCGCCCCGCACGCCCGCGGCGCAGAGGTCAGTGATCGGCCGGCTCTGCTCGTCCGGCACGAGGATGCGGTCCAGCCCGCCCCGGCGCAGCGACGCGGCCACCGCCCACCACTCCGCCAGCGACGGGTCCTGGTCCTTGCCCCCGGCGGTCTCGTGCCCGAGGTTGGCGGCCAGGCCCTCCCAGCCCTCCAGCTCCCACATGTTCACGACCTCGGGCCAGCGCCCGGTCGAGCCCACGGTGGACCAGACGCCGTAGCACAGCTGGTTGCGCTCCCGGATGCCGATCGGCACCCAGTTGGCGGTCATGTGGTGCTGGTAGCGGGCGCGGTTGTGCCCGATCACGTCGATGAGCTCGTGGATGTAGACCTTGTCGCTCACAGCCTCAGCCGGTGTTGGACGGCCACTCGGGCCGGTGGTAGCCGTCGAAGCGCAGCTCGCCGCCCCGCAGCTCCCGGACGGTGAGGAAGTCGCCCTTGTAGCCCTTGTGGTCGTGCGGCCCGAACTGCACATAGGTGGCGGGCCCGCCGTTGGTGGCCGGCATCCAACGGATCCGCTCCAGACCGTCCTTCACCCAGCGGGGCTCGGGGATGGCGGCGTTGGCGATGCCGTGGATGGCGGCCCGGGCGGTGTCGTAGGCCAGCGCCACCACCACGTTGCGGGTCGTGCGGCCGAACCGCTTCTCGAACCGGTCCACCATCGCGTTGTAGTTGGGGTTGGCGCCGTCCTCGCCCAGCTGGTCCACGCCGTGCCAGCCCTCCAAACCCTCGGCCCAGGCGTTCGAGTTGGAATAGAACATGAACGCCGTGCCCATGACCCGGGGCGGGTCCCAGTCGAGCGCCTTGAACGCCTCGGCGAAGTGGAACGTGGCGTAGCCGTAGCCGCCGTAGTAGATGCCCTCGACGCCCAGGTCGCGCATGAGCGCCAGGTCGTCCTTGAGGCCCCGGGGGTTGGGCTCCAGCTTGACCTCCCGCATGACGGTCAGGCCCAGCTGGTAGGCGGTGTCCCGGAAGTAGTCGGCGTAGTCCTTGCCCGACGAGCCCTGCTCCCAGAACAGGCCCACCTTCTCCAGGCCCTGGGAGCGGAGCCACTGCGCGCACATCACGCCCTCGGTGGGGATGTCGCCGTTGGCCACGGTGAAGCAGTAGTCGGACGAGAAGCGGTGGGCGCCGGTCCAGCCGATGCAGGGCACCTGGAGCTCGTTGGCCAGGTCCTGGACCACGAGGCAGTTGTCGCTGATCAGCGGGCCGAGGACGACCACGCAGCCCTGCTCGACCAGCCAGCGGTAGCCCTCGCGCACCTTGCGGTAGTTCTCCCGCGGCAGGCCGCGGGCGTCGGCCGTGATCAGCTGGATGGGGCCCCGGCTGTAGACACCCTCGTTGAGCGCATCCTCGATGGCCAGCATGGTGGGGTCGATCCAGTCGGCCAGCAGCTGGCCCAGGTCCATGTCGATGAGCACGCCGATCTTGACCGGCTCGAACGGGTCACCCTGGGTCTGCACGCCGCGGGTGGGCGGGTAGATGGTGATGCCCTGCACAGCCCGGTCCCCGATCGCGCCGCCGCCCTCGTACCAGGCCGAGCCCTCGCCCCGGCCGCCGGCGAGGAAGCTCTCGGTGCCGAAGCGCACCGACGACACGGCCCGGTCGGACTCGGCGATGCCGAGGTCCACCGGCGCCGGGAACATGCGGTCGGCGTACGCCGGCTGGTCTCCCGTTGGCTCGCTCATATCCCCCTCCAGCGTCCTGAACCGCCGTTCACGCTACAGTAATCTCATTCAGGAGGGGAGATCTCATGGCTGACGAGGTGCGGGTCGACGACCTGATCATGGTGAGCGTGGACGACCACCTGGTCGAGCCGCCCGACATGTTCACCCAGGTCATGCCCGAGCGCTGGCGGGATCGGGCGCCCCGCGTAGTGCGCACCGACTCGGGCGCCGACGTGTGGAAGTTCGAGGGCGCCACGATCCCCAACATCGGCCTCAACGCGGTCGCGGGCCGCCCCCGCGAGGAGTACGGCATCGAGCCGACCGCCTTCGACGAGATGCGGCCCGGCTGCTGGGACGTCGACGAGCGCATCAAGGACATGGACGCCGGCGGCGTGCTCGGCTCCATGTGCTTCCCCTCGTTCCCCGGCTTCTCGGGCCGGCTGTTCGCGGCCAGCGAGGACAAGGACCTGGCCCTGGCCGTGCTGCGGGCCTACAACGACTGGCACGTCGACGCCTGGTGCGGCGCCCACCCCGGCCGCTTCATCCCCATGGGCCTGCCGGTGCTGTGGGACGCCGAGCTGGCCGCGGACGAGGTGCGCCGCCTGGCGGCCAAGGGCGTGCACAGCGTCACCTTCACCGAGAACCCGGCCACGCTGGGCTACCCGTCGTTCCACTCCGAGCACTGGGACCCGCTGTGGCGGGCGCTGTGCGACACGGGCACGGTGCTGTCCATCCATCTGGGCTCGTCGGGCCAGCTGGCGGTCACCGCGCCCGACGCCCCCATCGACGTGATGATCACGCTCCAGCCCATGAACATCTGCCAGGCGGCGGCCGACCTGCTGTGGAGCCGGGTGATCAAGGAGTTCCCCGACATCCGCATCGCGCTGTCCGAGGGCGGGACCGGCTGGATC